>NZ_JBQEPA010000003.1:0-333801 GCF_052056495.1 Phyllobacterium sp. 22229 | reverse complement strand
AATGCCGTCTGTCCCGGCTTCACCGAGACGCCGATGCTCGAGCGTTCCATCGGCACGATCATGCAGAAAACCGGCAACAGAGCGGTCGCGCCGTTTCGAGGAAGGTTCCGCGCGTCCTGCGGGTGACCGGCCGCAGCGTGAACGTCCTGCCGGCGGCTATGCGGGCGGCGACAAGCCGCGCAGCTATGCCCCGCGTCCGCCCCGCGGCGATGACGAGCGGGCCGAGCGTCCAAAACGTTCTTTCGGATCGGACCGGCCGGAAGGTTCTCGTGATGGTCCGCGCCCGCCCCGCCCGCCACGGGTTGGCAAGCGCGAACGCGCCGAACTGAAAGAGCGGGAAGCCGCAGGCGGCAAGCCGTCCCACCAGTCCGAGCGCCCCAATCGCGCCGAACGTCCATACGGCACCAGCGGCCGCCCAACCCGGCAGGATGGCCGTTCCGGTGACCGGCCCTATGGCGGACCGAAAGGCGCGGCACCGCGTGGTGCGCCATCGAGCGCTCCCAAAGGTCCGCGCGGCGGTTCCGGCGGCGGCGCAGGCCGTCCGCCACGCAAACCCAAGCCATAGGCGTGGACTTCATGCGGATTGTCGGCGGCAAATTTCGCGGGCGGGCCTTGGCGACGCCGAGTACCAATGCCATCCGGCCAACCACGGACCGGACGCGGGAAAGCCTTTTCAACATTCTGGTGCACAATTATCCGGAAAAGTTTGAAGCTACCCGCGTGCTGGATCTTTTTGCCGGCACCGGCGCTCTGGGGCTTGAAGCCATGTCCCGGGGCGCGCGCTATGGTGTCTTCATCGAGGAGTCGACGGAAGGGCGCGGCCTGATCCGTACCAATGTCGAGGCCTTCGGTTTGCTTGGCAATACCAAGATTTTCCGCCGCGATGCCGCCAAACTCGGTGATGCCGGAACAATAGAACCCTTTGACCTCGTTTTCGCCGACCCGCCCTATGGCAAGGGCCTTGGCGAACTTGCCTTCACATCGGCGCTTGAAGGCGGTTGGCTCAATCCCGACACACTTCTCGTGCTTGAAGAAGAAGCCGAAGCCGTGATCAACCTCGATTCGCGGTTCTCGGTGGCCGAAGAACGTCACTATGGCGGAACAATCATACGATTTGTCACGTTGAGCGGCTAAATCGGGCGACCGGATCAAACTTGCTCCGGTTTCGAACAGGATTGCGAAGGAAGACTGATGCCGCAAATATTGAGCCGCGCCATTGCGGCATTCGTTTTGGCCGGAACATTATCGACTGCCGGTTTCATCCTTCCCGCCCATGCCCAGACGATGGCGCAACTGACTGCTGAGGTTCAGAAAGCCGATAGCGCGGGTGTCTCGTCCTTCCGCCTGGAGAACGGTTTGGACGTGGTGGTGATTCCCGATCATCGCGCCCCCGTCGTTACCCATATGCTCTGGTATCATGTGGGGTCGGCCGACGAAGAGCCGGGCAAGTCAGGCATTGCGCATTTCTTCGAACACCTGATGTTCAAGGCGACCAAAACCTATCCGGCAGGCGAATTCTCCCGCAAGGTGGCTGAAATCGGCGGCCGCGAGAATGCGTTCACCTCCTATGATTACACCGCATTCTTCCAGCAGGTGTCGCCGCAGGCGCTTGAAATGGTGATGACCTATGAGGCGGATCGCATGGAAAACCTCATCCTCAACGAGGATGTGGTGAAGACCGAGCGCGACGTGGTGCTTGAAGAGCGCCGTTCGCGCACTGATACCAATCCCGCCGCCCTGCTGTCCGAAGAGGTCAACGCGACGCTCTATCAGAACCATCCCTACCGTTTCCCGGTGATCGGCTGGTTGCACGAGATGCAGCAGCTCAACCTCAAGGATGCGCTCGCCTTCTACGAAAAATTCTACACGCCGAACAATGCGACACTCGTTGTCTCGGGCGATGTCGATGCGGCCGAGGTCAGGACGCTGGCGGAAAAGACCTATGGCAAGGTGCCACGCCGTTCGGAACCCGGCCAGCGCATGCGGCCGCAGGAACCGGAACAGAACACCAAGCGCACCGTGTCGCTTGCCGACCCGCGCGTATCGCAGCCGAGCTTCCAGAAAATATGGCTGGTGCCTTCCTATAACAATGCCAAGCCCGGGGAAGCCGAGGCGCTCGATCTCCTGAGCGAAATCCTCGGCGGCTCCACGCGCAGCCGCGTTTATCAGGCGCTGGTCGTGCAGGACGGATTGGCCGCCAGCGCCGGCGTCTATTATCAGGGCGGTGCGCTCGATGACGGGACATTCGCCGTCTACGGCGCCCCGCGCGGTTCAGCCTCCCTGCAGCAGGTGGAAGCTGGCGTGGATGCGCAGATTGCCCGCATCATCAAGGATGGCATTACATCCGATGAACTGGAGAAGGCCCGCAACCGCTTTCTGAAAAGCGTTATCTTTGCCCGGGACAGCCAGGCGGGTATGGCCCGCATCTACGGCTCGACGCTGTCGACCGGTCAGACGATCAAGGATATTCAGGAATGGCCGGATCGCATTCAGGCGGTGAAGGTTCAGGATATTCAGGATGTGGCCAAGCGCTATCTCGTCGATTCGCGCTCGGTGACCAGCTACCTGATGCCGGAGAACGGCAAGCCTGACGAGAAGATACCGTCGACGGGTGAGACCGCACCGATGCAACCACAGACCGAGGGAGTCATCCAATGATCCGCCTGTTGACGCCCGCTTTCAACCGGATGGCCGCTGCCTTGCTGCTGGTCTTTCTCGCCGCAGCACCTGTCTACGCGGTGGAAATCAAGGAAGTCGTGTCGCCCAAGGGGATTCGCGCCTGGCTGGTGCAGGATGATTTTGTTCCGCTGATTGCGCTGCAATTTTCCTTCCAGGGCGGTTCGGCGCAGGACCCCAAGGGCAAGGAAGGCCTTGCCAATCTGATGACCGGCCTTTTCGATGAAGGTGCGGGCAATCTCGATTCCGATACGTTTCAGGAAAAGCTCGACAATGTCGGCGCCGAAATGGGTTTTACGGCCGGGGATGACCGCATTTCCGGTGCCATGCGCATGCTGTCCGACAAGCGCGATGAAGCCGTCGATCTGCTGGCCCTCGCGGTCAACACGCCGCGCTTCGATCAGGCGCCGATTGACCGTATTCGCCAGCAGGTGGTCGCCAACATCAAGGCTGCCGAGCGCGATCCGAACACCATTGCCGGCCGCAAGTTTGCTGAAGCGCTGTATGGCAATCACCCTTATGGCCGCCAGTCGCAGGGCACCGAGGCCAGCCTGGCATCGATCACCCGCGATGATCTCGCCGCCTATCACAAGCGGGTCTTTGCCCGTGACAAGCTTATCGTCGGCGTTGTCGGCGCGATCAGCGCCGAACAGCTGGGACCGCTGCTCGACAAGGTATTCGGCGACCTGCCGGAAAAGGCCCAGCTTGATCCCATTGACGATGCCAAGCTGGCATTGGGCAAGACCACCCGTGTCGATTATCCCCTGCCGCAGACATCCATTTCCATGGTCTATCCGGGCGTGCGGCGTCAGGATGCGGATTTCTTCCCCGCCTACATCATGAACCACATTCTGGGCGGTGGCACTTTCTCCTCAAGAATTTACAGTGAAGTGCGCGAGAAGCGCGGCCTGGCCTATTCCGCCGGTTCAGCCCTCATCAGCAGAGACCACATGGCCGCCCTGACCATCTCCACGGCCACCCGCTCCGACAGGGCCGGGGAGACGCTGCAGATCCTCAAGGACGAGGTTGCCCGCATGGCCAAGGATGGCCCGACCGGGCAGGAGCTGGCCGAGGCCAAGAAATATCTTGTCGGCTCCTATGCCATCAACAATCTGGATTCGTCGTCGGCGGTCGCCAGCACGCTGCTCGGCCTGCAGGATGAGCATCTGGGCCGCGACTATATCGACAAGCGCGCGGATCTGATCAATGCTGTGACATTGGATCAGGTGAAGGCTGCGGCAAGGAAACTGCTTGAAACCGATCCGGCCATTCTGATCATCGGGCCGCCCCAATCCTGATCAACCGGGGATTTGTCATGAGCGCACGCGATCTCGAAAGTGTTTCCGGTTCTGCGGGAACCAGCGTTGTCAGCAGTTCACCAAGCTTTGCCATTGCCTTTGGCGGCGGCGGGGCGAGGGGGCTTGCGCATATCAATGTCATCGAGGCGCTGGATGAGCTTGGCATCAGGCCGGTGGCCATTTCCGGTTCCTCCATCGGTGCCATCATGGGCGCGGGCATGGCAGCCGGCATGTCCGGCCGGGATATTCGCGACTATGCGGTGGCAACATTGTCGCGGCGCGCCGAAATCGCCGCACGGCTCTGGCGCCTGCGCCCGGCAACCTTCGGCGAAATGTTCGGCGGCGGCATCCGCTTCAGCCAGTTCAATATTGAAAAGCTGCTCAAGACCTTCCTGCCCGAACAGATACCCGATACGTTCGAGGAACTGCCCATCCCGCTCAGCGTCACCGCAACGGATTTTTACGGTCAGCGGGAAATTCCCATCCACGAGGGTGATCTTTTCAACGCCATAGCGGCTTCCGCTGCCATCCCGGCGCTGTTCCGGCCGGTGCGCCGCGACGACCGTGTGCTGATCGACGGCGGGATCTACAATCCCGTGCCCTTCGATCATTTGAAGGACAAGGCCCAGTTCGTCATCGGCATCGATGTTGTCGGCGGCCCGGAAGGCGATGGCCGCAAGTTTCCGTCATCGATTGATGCGATGTTCGGTGCCAGCCAGCTGATGATGCAGTCGATCATCGCGACGCGGTTGCGGACCGATCCGCCGGCGATCTTCCTGCGTCCCAGCGTTGCCCGCTTTGGCGTGCTGGATTTTCTGCGGGTTGAACAGGTGCTGCGCGAGTCAATCGGCATCAAGGACGAATTGAAGCGCGCCGTTGATGCCGCCATTGCCTATACGGAACATGCCGAACAGGAATAGCAGCCTATGTCCCGGCGATGGCCGGTTCCGCCGGCCGCGTCCATTTACAGAAACGACATGACCTCAAGATAGACGGCCCACCAGAAGATCATCCCGAACGCCGCCATGCCATACCACAGCAGCGCCATGGCGAGACGGTTGCGCTTTTCGGTTCGAAACAACCCGCGATGCAGGGCGGGGTCCGGTGTAGGGGCGACTGCGATTGCGAATGTGACCATGATAAATGAGCCTTGCTGACTGTGCGTTCGTTGCTTTTTAGCAGGATCAGCGCGTCATCAGAATCCGTAGTCTTACCGATCTCACTCCGCCGGTTCGGGGTCGGGAAGCATTTCTTCCGTATCGATGCGCTTGGATTCGCGCGTCGGCTTGATCAGCGGCTCCGGCGTGACCGGGCGGGTCAGCAGCAGGTCATTGCCTGCCATCAACCCTTCGGACGCCTGGATGTGCAGCCGGTCCTCGTCACGGCGGCGGATGTCCTCCATGATCTCGTAGGCCACATCTTCGCTGGTTCCGAGCTCTTCAAGCGTGCGGCGGCCGAACAGCAAGCCTGATTCAAAGGTCTCGCGCAATTCATACTGTACGCCGCGGGCGCGCAGTTTCAGCGTGTGCCCCCGGTCATAGGAACGCACGAACAGCTTGATATCGGGATATTCCGACTGGATGAGCTCGACGATCCGGTCGGTGGTCTCTTTCTTGTGCGTGCAGATGGCAACGATTTTCGCCTGGCGGATACCGGCGGCTTCCAGCACTTCCTTGCGTGTGCCATCGCCGAAATAGATGCGGAAGCCGAATTTCGAGGCGGCGCGGATGCGGTCGGCCGAAGCGTCGATCAGCGTGACGCTGGTGCCGCCCGCCAAAAGGATCTGCGCGGCGATCTGTCCGTAGCGGGAAAAGCCGATCATCAGCACGTCGGCACCGGCGGCTCCGTCGAAATCCTCGTCGATCTGTTCTTCCGCATGGGCGGCAACAAGGAAGCGGTTGCCGAGAGCGACCGATAGCGGCATGACGGCCATGGACAGTGTGACCACCGCGATCATCTCCGATGCCGTCGAGGTGCTGAGCAATCCGGCAGCGGCCGCCGTGGTGAACAGGACGAAGCCGAACTCACCGCCCTGGGGCAGAAAGAAAGCGATGCGGACCGCATCATTGTGATTGCACCGGAACAGCCGCGCCAGGATGTAGACGACAAGCGCCTTCACCGCCATGAACACGGGAACGGCGAGAAGAATCGCCTCCCAGTCGGCAAGGATGACCTTGAGGTCAATCGACAGTCCGACGGCCATGAAGAACAGGCCGAGGAAAATACCGCGGAACGGTTCAATGTCCGCTTCCAGCTCGTGCCGGTAGGACGATTCGGCCAGAAGGACGCCGGCAATGAACGCGCCCATGGCCATGGACAGCCCGGCAAACTGCATCAAAAGCGCGGCGCCGAGCACGACGAACAGGGCGGCGGCAATCATCACCTCGCGCGCGCCGGTATTGGCGATGAACCGGAACAGCGGATTGAGGAGATAGCGGCCCACCGCAACGATGGCGCCGATGCAGACGATGGCGATGAGGAATTTACCAAGCGGGTCCGCCTGATGCTGGGCGGAACCGGGTGCAAGCACGGGAATCATGGCCAGCAGGGGAACGATCGCCAGATCCTGAAACAACAGGATGGCGAAGGAAGTCTGCCCGTGCGGCATATTGGTTTCGCCGCGCTCTTCCAATATCTGCATGGCGAATGCCGTGGACGAGAGCGCGAGGCCGAAGCCGATGACCAGAGCCGCCTGCCAATTGACGAGATGGAAGGCGAGGATAAGCCCGGTCAATGCCGCGCCGGAGACGATGACCTGCGCCGCGCCGAGGCCGAAAATCGCATGGCGCATGTTCCACAGGCGCGTGGGTTTCAATTCGAGGCCGATCACGAACAGCAGGAAAACCACACCCAGTTCGGAAAAATGCAGAACCTGCTCGCCATCGGTGATGAGGTTGGCCAGCGGCCCGATCAGCAGGCCCGCCGCGAGATAACCGAGCACGGTTCCAAGCCCGAGCCGTTTGAACAACGGGGCGGCAATGATCGCTCCGGCCAGCAGGGCCAGGGCCTGAAAGTAGAGATTGCCGCTTTGTGAAAGCATGAGCCTGACCCAGTCTGTTGCGAATGTTACCAGTGTTTGCCTTGATAGACCCCAATTTGCACCATATAGGAGGCAGTGCATTGTCTGATCATTGGTCAGATATGTCCTTGCATCCTATCATGCAATCAACTCTAGGGATGAATATGATCGAACCGGCCAATTCCCGCGAATTCGTTGACAATGCCGCTGCGCTTGTCGAAGCCGCACGCCGGGCCGGAGCCGACGCCGCCGATGCGGTTGTCGTGCGTTCGCGGTCGACGGGTGTCAGCGTCAGGCTTGGCAAGGTCGAGGCGACCGAATCTTCGGAAAGTGACGATTTCTCCCTGCGCGTCTTTGTTGGCAGGAAAGTGGCAAGCATATCGGCGACCGCCGGTTCCGATCCGAAAATTCTGGCCGAGCGTGCCGTGGCCATGGCCAGGGTTTCGCCGGATGATGCCTTTGAAGGCCTGGCCGATCCGGCCAATCTGGTGCGCGATATCCGCGACCTCGACCTTTTTGATCCGACGGTTGTCGCCGCCGCGCGGCTGACCGAGGATGCACTGGCTGCGGAAGCGGCGGCTCTTGGCGTGGAAGGCATCACCAATTCCGGCGGCGCATCGGCTTCCGCCGGGCTTGGCGGCATGGTGCTGGTGACGTCGGGCGGCTTCGTCGGCCATTACATGGGCTCGCGCTTCTCCCGCTCGGTCAGCGCCATCGCCGGTACGGGTACCGCGATGGAACGCGACTACGATTTTTCCTCGCGCCAGCATTTCGATGCACTCGAGGATCCTGCGGCCATCGGCCGTTCTGCCGCCGCGCGCGCGGTCAAGCGCCTGGGTGCCCGGCAGGCCAAGACCGGCGTGGTCAATGTGGTTTACGATCCGCGCGTGGCCCGCGGCATCGCATCCCATCTTTCCAGCGCCATCAATGGCGCGTCGGTTGCGCGCAAGACCAGTTTTCTGAAAGATCGCATGGGCCAGAAGATTCTCGCGGACAGCATCAACGTCACGGATGATCCGCTGCGCATCCGCGGCTCGTCCTCGCGGCCCTTCGACGGCGAAGGAATTGAAGGCCAGGCACTGACCATGGTCGAGAACGGTGTTTTGAAGCACTGGTTCCTGTCCACGTCCACAGCCAAGGAATTGGGGCTGAGCACCAATGGCCGGGGCGTGCGTTCGGGGTCGACGGTTGTTCCATCGTCCAGCAATTTTGCCATCGAGCCGGGGGATGAAACGCCGGAAGCCCTGATCCGCGCCGTCGGCAACGGCTTCTATGTCACGGAGCTTTTTGGCCAGGGCGTCGATATGATCACGGGACAGTACAGCCGCGGCGCCTCCGGTTACTGGATTGAAAATGGCGAGCTGGCCTATCCCGTCAGTGAAGTCACGCTTGCGTCCAACCTGAAGGATATGTTCCTGAACATGGTCGCGGCGAACGATATTGACCGTAATTTTGGCGTCGCCAGTCCGACACTCCTGATCGAAGGCATGACTCTTGCCGGCAAGTGAAAAAAATCGCGATGATCTTGCCCTGATCCGGGAGGCGGCGGAAGGTGCCGGGCGTATTGCCTTGTCCTATTTCCGCCAGGACCCGCAGGTCTGGATGAAGACGGGCAATTCACCGGTGACCGAAGCCGACCTTGCCGCGGACAAATACCTGAAGGACATGCTTTTGACCGCCAGGCCTGATTATGGCTGGATTTCCGAGGAAACCCTCGATGACCGCGCGGCAACACCGCGCCGGCGCTTTTTCGTCGTCGATCCCATCGACGGCACGCGCGCCTTCATCGAAGGAACGGATGTCTGGTGCGTCAGCGTGGCGGTTATCGAGGATGGCCGCCCGGTGGCGGGCGTACTGGAATGTCCGGCGCGCGGCCAGACGATCACAGCGCTCCCAGGGCAAGGGGCTGAACAGAACGGCGCGGCCATTCATGTCAGCACCAGCGGCGTTCCGTTCAAGGTAGCGGGGCCGGGGCCTTTCCTCAAGAAGCTGCCTGACCATTTCCAGCAATCCATGATCGCTGCGCCCTACATCGCCTCGCTGGCCTATCGCATCGCCATGGTGGCCCGGGGTGACATTGCCGGGACCTTTGTCCGGCCGAATTCCCATGACTGGGATCTGGCGGCCGCCGATCTCATTCTTGCGGAGGCGGGCGGTCACGTGTTGACGGCGAACGGCAAGCCGCTGACCTATGGTTTGCGCAACAACGAGACGGGTGACTATCGCCATGGTGCGCTTGTCGCTGCCAGCGGTTTATTGATGGACAACATGTTGGACGTTGTCGCCGAAACCGCCTTCGGCTAAACAGACTTAAATTTTAACGATTGATCACTGAACGGATGGGCGACCATGAGCGAAAATACAGCAGAACCGAAGCAGTTGCTTCACCTGGTTTTTGGCGGCGAACTGAAGAAGCTCGGCGGTGTTGAATTCCGCGATCTGGAAAAGCTGGATATTGTCGGCATCTATCCGAATTTCGAAACGGCACAGCGCGCCTGGAAATCCAAGGCCCAGCAGACGGTCGACAATGCCCATATGCGCTATTTCATCGTGCACATGCACAAATTGCTCGATCCCGATACGGGCAAGGCAAGCTGACCGGTTCTCCGGTCACGCATTGACGACGGCATGATTGATAACAGCACAGCAACCGCCAAGGCGCCCCGCAAGAAGAACGGGGTGCTGAAACGGTTTTGGCGCTCCATCCGGGGGCCGCTGGCAAAGTCGCGTTTTGTCCGCTTCCTGGTGGTCTGGCTGATTACCCAGTTTTTCCGGCTGGTGAATGCCACCAACCCGCGTCTGCCCGGCTCGTCCGATCTGGAGGATATGAAGCGGGGCGGTGAGCCGTTCATTGCCGTGGCCTGGCATGGCCAGCATCTGATGGCGCCCTTCCTGATGCCGCGCGGCGTGCGCTTCGCCGCCATGTTCTCCAAGAGCAAGGATGCGGAACTCAACGCACGGGTAGCCGAACGGTTCGGTGTGGAGATCATCCGCGGTTCCGGCGGGCGGGAGCCTACAAAAAGCATTGAAAAGGGTGGGGTAAGGGCCTTGCTCGCCCTGAAAAAGGCATTGAAGGACGGTAAGACGGCGGCAATGATTGCTGATATTCCCCATGGGACACCCCGCGATTCCGGTCAGGGTGTCATTCTCCTTGCCAAACTGTCGGGCCGCCCGATCATTCCCATCTGCTATATGACATCGCGCAGGAAAATTCTCGAGAAGAGCTGGGATAAGACAACCATTCCCTTGCCATTCGGCAGGTCAGGGTTGATTGTCGGCGACCCGATCTTTGTCCCCGAGGATGCTGATGATGCAATGCTTGAAGCCAAGCGTGTCGAATTGACCGCCAGCCTGAACGCCAATACGGCACGGGTGCAGGCGCTTGTGGATGGCCGGGCATGAGCGAACGGTGGGCGCGCATTGTCCTGAGCACCTATCGCTGGGTGGGTGCCATGGTCTTTCCGGCGGTTGGTGCCTATGTCGCCTTCCGCGCCAGCAAGGGCAAGGAAGAACGCGGGCGTCAGGGCGAGCGTTATGGCGTGGCCAGTGTCGCGCGGCCGGCAGGACCGCTGGTTTGGGTCCATGCGGCGAGCGTCGGTGAAACCTCGGCCGTCACGCCGCTGGTCGAAACCATCGTTGACATGGGAATCAATGTCGTTCTCACCACCGGGACCGTGACATCGGCCAAGATGGTGCAGGAGCGTTTGGGTGACCGGGTCATCCATCAATATGTGCCGCTCGATCTGAAACCGGCGGTTGACCGGTTCCTCAGTCATTGGCAGCCCGATCTTGCCGTGATCTGCGAGTCCGAGATCTGGCCCATGACCATTCTTGAACTGGGGCTGCGGCGGGTGCCGCAGGTTCTGGTCAATGGCCGCCTGTCCGATAAATCCTTTGCGGCCTGGCAGAAACGGCCGTCCATCGCCGAAGCGCTGTTTGAAAATCTCGCCCACGTGGTGGCCCAGTCCGACATTGACGGCGAACGGTTCCGCGCGCTCGGTGCCCGTCCGGTCACGGTATCGGGCAATCTGAAAGTCGATACGGCAATCCCGCCGGTCGTGGAGTCGGAACTTGAGGCTCTGCAGAGGCAGATCGGCAAGCGCAAGACCTGGGCTGCCATTTCCACCCACCAGGGTGAGGAAGACGTCGTTGCGCAAGTCCATCACATGCTGAAGGTCCGGCATCGCGACCTTCTGACCATCATCGTGCCGCGTCATCCTGACCGTGCGCCGGCAATTGCCGAAGACATCGAAAAGCTCGGCATGAAGGTGGCATTGCGCAGCCGCTGCGATGTCATCGCGCCGGATACCGACATCTATCTCGGCGATACGATCGGCGAGATGGGCCTGTATCTGCGGTTGACGGAAATCGCTTTTGTCGGACGGTCTCTCATGGCGCAGGGCGGCCAGAATCCGCTGGAGCCCGCCATGTTGAAGACGGCGATCCTTTCGGGCCGCAACGTGCAGAATTTCCGCGATTCCTACCAGCGCCTGATCAAGAACGGGGCGGCCAAGCTCATCCGCGACAAGGACATGCTGGCTGGGGCGGTCAACTACCTCTTCAACAATCCGGCTGAACGCCAGGTCATGATCGATGCGGGAACGAAGACGGTCGAAGACATGCGCGGTTCGCTTGATCTGACCATGACGGCGCTCGAGCCCTTCATCCAGCCCCTGGTGCTGAAGGCGCGATTGAACGCCCGTGAAGGTGGCTGGAAATGACCAGCGAAGCGCCTCCATTCTGGTGGGAAAAGCCGGATTGGCGCGCGCGGGCCCTCAGCCCCCTGTCGATGATATACGGTATGGTCGCCGGACGGCGCATGCGCCGCGCCAAGCCGCCTGCCGTTCCGGTGCCGGTTTTGTGCATCGGTAATTTCACCGTCGGCGGCGCGGGCAAGACACCTACGTCCATTGCCTTTGCGCAGGCCGCGGTTGCCGCAGGTCTGAAACCCGGTATTGTCTCGCGCGGCTATGGCGGCGCCTTCTCCGGACTGCACCGGGTTGATCCGGACCATGACAGTGCCCGGCATGTCGGCGATGAACCCATGCTGCTTGCCCGCCATGCGCCGGTGGTTGTATGCGCCGACCGCTTTGCCGGTGCCACTGCACTACAGGCGGCGGGATGCGATTTCATCATCATGGATGACGGGTTCCAGAGTGCCCGCCTGCATTTCGACTATGCGCTGATGGTCGTCGATGCGGGGCGGGGTATTGGCAATGGCCACGTTATTCCCGGCGGCCCGCTGCGTGCGCCGCTGACGGATCAGCTGGTGCGTACCGATGCCCTGCTCAAGATCGGATCGGCCAATGGCGCCGACCATCTCGTGAGGAACGCTGCACGTGCGGCCAAGCCGGTATATGAAGCCACGCTTCAACCCAAGGCGGTGCTCGGCGTTGCTGATAAACCGCTGCTTGCCTTTGCCGGCATCGGCGATCCCGCGAAATTCTTCCGCACGCTGGAAGAGGCGGGGGGCGTGATCACTGAGGCGCGCCCCTTTCCGGATCACCATCCCTATACGGACGAGGAGATCGCCGATCTCGTCAGAAGCGCCGATGCGGAAGGTTTGACCCTGATCACCACGGCGAAGGATCATGTTCGCCTGCTCGATGGCAGTGAAATCGCCAGGCAGTTCGCCGCGAGAACGCAGGTGCTGGATGTGGAGCTGGTCTTTGCACACCCGCAGACCGCATCGCGTATCATCGGCGAAACCCGGGAAAGAGCGCGCCTGCGTTTTATTCGCCGCTCATAGCCCGCGACGGAAGTTGCGTATGCGTGGCGGCGTTTCGCCCATGGGGATATCCATGGAGCGGCCGGTTGTCTGGCTGTATTGCCGGTCATTTGCAAAGAGGATTCGTCCCGGCGTACCGATCTGCACGGACAAGGCGACCTTTGGTGCTGATTTCGCCGCCGGTATTTCAATCTCATAGGCAATGGGGAAATAGCCGCTGCGACCCAGCGTGAAGCTTGTCTCGCCGATCACCGGCATGGGTTTGGAGTTGCCGTTGGTCGCGTCATAGGCGGTGATGTAAACGACCGAGCTTGGTGAAAGCCGAGCCAGCGGCGATCCGCGCAGATAACCCTTGATCGTCTTGGTCGGTCCGCTATAGGCCGGTTCGCGTTTGGCGCCCATCGTGGTGCAGCCGCCGCCCAGAAGAGCAATCGCGGCAAGGGCCAGAAGCGTGGACCGGCGATTGATCACCGGTCAGGCCTTGCTGCGCTGGCGCAGCGACGGGTTCATTGCAAGCTCGCGCTCAAGCGAAATCGTTGCATCCGCATAGGCTTCCTGGCGGGCAACGCTCCAATACCGCAGTTCATCCAGCGCAATCTTTTCCGACGTCACGGCGCACAGCACGTAAGAGCCCGGCGACAGCACCTGAAAGTCGCCGTCGAGGTAGCGTATCTTGGCTTCGCGCGAGCCGGGGCCTTCAAACCTGTTCATTGTCCGGTGGTTTCCAATTCTTTTCGTCAGCTCATTTAGGCGGCAGATGCCCTGCGGGTCAAGACGTCAGCGCCTGCCGAACAACCGCTCGATATCCGTGAGCTTCAATTCGATATAGGTGGGCCGGCCATGATTGCACGTGCCTGAGCCGGGCGTGTCTTCCATCTGGCGCAGCAGCGCATTCATCTCGTCCGGTTTCAGCCGCCGGCCGGAGCGCACGGAGCCATGGCAGGCCATCGTGGCGGCAACATGATCGAGAATGGCTTTCAGACCGTCGGATGTATCGTGTTCGGCAATCTCGTCGGCAAGGTCGCGGATGAGCTGCTGCACGTCGATCTCACCCAGCATGGACGGGGTTTCCCGCACGGCAACCGCACCGGGGCCGAAGGCTTCGACCCCGAGGCCGAAACGCGACAGGGTTTCCGCATGGGCCACAAGCCGTTCCACATCCTCTTCCGGCAGATCGACGATCTCGGGAATGAGCAGCATCTGCGCGGGCAGCGGTCTTGAATGCAGCGCCGTCTTCAATGCCTCGTAGACAAGCCGCTCATGGGCCGCGTGCTGGTCGACGATGATGAGGCTGTCTTCCGTCTGCGAGACGATGTAATTGGCATGTATCTGCGCGCGTGCGGCGCCGAGCGGAGCAGCCAGCAGCGCGTGCGGCGCTTCCGCAGTGCTTGCCCGCGTATCGGTGGCCAGCACCTCCGCTTCAGCCAGGAAGCTGCGTACCGGTTCCGAGAAACCGTTGCTTGTATAAGATGGTGCCGGGTCGGGTGTGATGGGGCGAAAGGCAGACTGCTGGGGTGTATAGTTCTGGTTGACGGAGGGGGCGCCTTGCCAGTGCTGTGCCGGTTGGGCCGGACGCAAAGGCTCCGCTCCGCCGAGCCGGAAGGACTGCAGCATGGCCTCCGCCCCGCTGGTGGCGGCGCGGATGCCGGAGTGGCCAAGCGCCTGACGGATCGCGCCGACGATCAGTCCGCGCACGAGGCCCGGATCGCGGAAGCGCACATCGGCCTTCGCCGGGTGCACGTTGACGTCAACCAGCGCCGGATCGAGGTTGAGGAACAGCACCACGACCGGGTGCCGGTCGCGGGAGATCACATCCGCATAGGCGCCGCGGATGGCGCCCCATATCTGCTTGTCGCGCACCGGCCGTCCATTGACATAGGCAAACTGGTGCAGGCTGTTGGCGCGGTTGAAAGCGGGTATCCCGGCAAATCCGGTCAGGCGTACCCCGTCGCGCTCCGCATCGATGGCAAGCGCGTTCTCTGGGAATTCCCTGCCGAGAACCTGTGAAATCCGCTCCAGCATGCCGGCCGAGCCAATGCCCGTCGCCGCAAGCTCGAGCGGCGTGCGGTCGCTGCCCGCCAGTGAAAAGCGGATATGCGGGAAGGCAATGGCAACCCGCTTGACGATATCGCTGATGGCCGAGGCTTCGGCCCGGTCCGTCTTCATGAATTTGAGACGTGCGGGCGTGGCAAAGAACAGGTCGCGCACCTCGGCAATCGTGCCATTGTTCATCGCCGCCGGACGCGGGCCGTCCATATGACCGCCATGCACGCTGATCTCGAAACCGGAATCGGCCTGTGCCGTGCGGGATTTGACCGACAGCCGCGATACCGAGCCGATGGAGGGCAGGGCCTCACCGCGGAAACCCAGCGCCCGGATGTCGTGCACGTCATCTGTCAGCTTGGACGTGCAATGACGCGAAACAGCCAGTGTCAGTTCATCCGAAGGGATGCCTGAGCCATTGTCGGTGATGCGGATGAGGTTCTTGCCGCCGCCCGCCGTCACCACTTCGATGCGGGTGGCCCCGGCATCGATGGCGTTTTCGACAAGCTCTTTCACCACGCTCGCGGGGCGTTCGATGACTTCACCCGCTGCGATCTGGTTGATGATGGTTTCGGTGAGCTGTTTGATGGCCATGCCATACATATAGGGGATTCGTCCCGCGACGGAAATTGGTCGCGGCCAAAGCACACCGGAATATATTTTAAGCCAAAACTATCTGGCCATCGACGCGATTTTGGTGCTAGGTCTGGTAAAAGCATTATGGAGGAAATTACATGGCGCATTCCAAAGCTTCCTTTGTCTGGACGGATCCGTTTCTGCTGGAAGATCAGTTGACCGAAGACGAACGGATGATCCGGGACAGTGCGCGGGCTTTCGCGCAGGGAGAGCTGGCACCGCGTATCGAGGAAGCCTATCTTGAAGAAAAGACCGATCCGGCGCTTTTCCGCATGATGGGCGAGGCTGGACTTCTCGGCGTCACCCTGCCGGAAGAGTATGGCACCGCCGGTGCGTCCTATGTCGCCTATGGTCTGGTTGCGCGCGAAGTCGAGCGTGTCGACAGTGGCTATCGCTCGATGATGAGCGTGCAGTCCTCGCTGGTCATGTATCCGATCTACGCCTATGGCTCGGAAGAACAGCGCAGGAAATACCTGCCGAAACTGGCATCGGGCGAGTGGATCGGCTGCTTCGGCCTGACCGAGCCGGATGCGGGTTCCGATCCGGCCGGGATGAAGACCCGCGCCGAAAAGGTTGCCGACGGCTACCGGATTTCCGGCTCGAAAATGTGGATTTCCAATTCGCCCATCGCCGATGTCTTCGTGATCTGGGCCAAGTCCGATGCGCATGACGGCCAGATTCGCGGCTTCGTGCTTGAGAAGGGCATGAAGGGTCTTTCCGCTCCGAAAATCGGCGGCAAGCTGTCCTTGCGCGCCTCCATCACCGGTGAAGTTGTCATGGACGGCGTTGTCGTTGGCGAAGAGCACCTTCTGCCCAACGTTGCGGGCCTCAAGGGGCCGTTCGGCTGCTTGAACCGTGCCCGTTACGGCATTTCCTGGGGCGTGATGGGCGCGGCGGAAGATTGCTGGCAGCGCACGGTGCAATATGGCCTCGACCGCAAGCAGTTCGGCAAGCCGCTGGCGGCCACGCAGCTGTTCCAGAAGAAATTCGCTGACATGCAGACGGAAATCACGCTCGGCCTGCAGGCCAGCCTGCGGGTTGGCCGCCTGATGGACGAAGACCGGATGGCGCCGGAGATGATCAGTCTGGTCAAGCGCAACAATTGCGGCAAGGCACTGGATATCGCCCGCGTTGCCCGCGACATGCATGGCGGCAACGGCATCCAGATCGGCTATCACGTCATGCGTCATGCGCAGAACCTTGAAACGGTCAATACCTACGAGGGCACGCACGATGTGCACGCGCTCATTCTCGGGCGCGCCCAGACCGGCATTCAGGCATTCTTCTAGGAATGGCCGACAGGCTCGTCCTGCTAGGAACCAAGGGTGGCCCGGCAATCCGTCCGGGCGGCCCATCGCCGACATCGACGCTGCTGGACATATCAGGACGGCGGATCGTCATCGACTGCGGTCTTGGCGTCGCCCGCGCGCTGGTCAATGCGGATGTGTCGCTCAAGGATCTGGATATGATCCTGATCACGCACCTGCATTCCGACCACGTGCTCGAACTCGGCCCGCTCATGCACACGGCCTGGACGTCTGGCCTTGCCCGCAAGGTCATGGTCTATGGTCCGGCCGGGATTGAAGACTACTGGTCAGGTTTCCTGCAATCCATGCGCTACGATATCGATCTGCGCATCGGGGACGAGGGCCGGCCCGATCTGCGCGATCTTGTCGAGCTGAAGGTTTATGCCGATGGTTTGGTCCATCGGGACGCGGAACTGACGATCACCGCCTTGCGTGTCGATCATCCGCCGGTTGTCGATTGCTTTGCGCTCAAGATCGAAGCGTCAGGCAAATCCATCGTCTTTTCGGCCGATACGGCCTATTTCCCGCCGCTGGCCGGTTTTGCCCGGGGGAGCGATCTTCTCGTGCATGAAGCGATGCTGCCGGAAGGCGTGGACCGTCTCGTCGCGCGGACGGGCAATGGCGCACGCCTGAAAGACCATCTTCTCGCCAGCCACACGCTCGTTGAAGATGCCGCGCGGATCGCGGTGGCAGCCGAAGTGAAGCATCTCGTGCTGCACCACCTCATTCCTGCCGACGATCCGCAATGCGGCGAAGCCGACTGGCTGGAAGCCCTGCATGGCAAGTGGGATGGCGGGTTGACCATCGGCCGTGATGGTCTGGTCATCCCGCTTTAGAGCCCTTCCTGTCCGAATGCAGTTTTTCAAGTGCCGCCAGCAGGATGCACAGCGCAATGCCTTCAGACGCCAGTGCCACTTCCTGCAGGGAAGGGAATGTCGGTGCGAGGCGCAATGTGCGGTCGTGCGGGTCCTTGCCATGCGGTGAGGTCGATCCGGCTGGCGTCAGGATGACACCAGCCTGTTTGGCCAGTTCGACCACATGCTTGGCGGTGCCTTCCATCGCATCGACGCAAATGAAATAGCCGCCCTGCGGCTTTGACCACTCGGCGACGCCCGTACCGGCGAGGCGCTTTTCCAGGGCATCATTGACCATGTCGAATTTCGGCGCGATCAGGGCACGGTGCGCCGCCATGTGCTTGCGTATGCCATCCTCGTTCTTGAGAAACCGCACGTGACGCAACTGGTTCAGCTTATCCGGTCCGATTGTCCGCTTGCTGGCGCTGGCAAGATACCAGCGCACATTGGCAGGTGACGAGGCGAAGAAGGCAAGGCCGGCACCGGCCAGCGTCACTTTCGAGGTGGAGGCGAAGACAAAGGCCCGGTCGGGATGTCCGGCCTTCTCGCACAGGTCGAGAATATCGGGGATCTGGTGCTCGGTTTCGGTGAGATGATGCACCGCATAGGCATTGTCCCAGAACAGGCGGAAATCCGGAGCGCCGGTTTTCATCGCGGCAAGGCGTTCGATCACCGCGTCGGAATAGGTCTCGCCCGACGGGTTGGAGTATTTCGGTACGCACCACATGCCCTTGACGTTTGGATCAGCCGCGAGTTGCTCGACCATGTCCATATCGGGTCCATCACCCTTGAGCGGTACGGGAAGCATGCGGATGCCGTATTCCTCCAGAATGGAGAAATGCCGGTCATAGCCGGGCACCGGGCAGATGAAAGCCGGGGCTTCCGTCTTCTGCCAGGGTTCGGTACTGCCGGGAACGCCCTTGACCCAAGCCCAGAGCAGGCAATCATGCATGAGCGCCAGGCTGGAATTGTCGCCGACAACGATCCGGTCAGGCGATGTGCCGAGCGTCGGCGCGAACAACGTGCGCACTTCCGCCAATCCCTGCAGATTGCCGTAGTTGCGGGCATCTTCACCGGCCTCGCTGAAATGGTCGCCATTGCCGGGCAGGGTCAGCATGCCGTTGGCGAGCGCCAATTGCTCCGGGCTGGGTTTGCCGCGGGTCATGTCGATCTTCAGCCCGCGGGCGCGAAAGGCCTCGTATTCAGTCAAAGTCTTTTGGAGCAGGGCGGCGAAATCGTCGCTGTTCAGATCGGCAATACGGCTCATGGGAAGGTCAGCTCTGTTGTCTATAGGTCTGGGGCGGTCAACGGTAAGACGGCTGCGGGGACCGCAGCCGTTCTTGCATGGTCAGCCTTTCTGCTGCTGAACAATGCCGTAAATATTGGTCGAGCGGGCGCCGGAGCGGCAATAGGCCAGCACCGGCCCATCCGCTTCTTCCAGCGCTGCGGCCATTGCGTCGACATCGTCCTGGGTCAACTGGCCCGAGACAACCGGAACGTAGTAAATCGGGATGCCTGCCTTTTCGGCAACCTTGGCGATTTCGGCAAATTCCGGCTGATCCGGCGATTCGCCATCGGGGCGGTTGCAGATCAGGGTCTGATAGCCTGCCGCAGCAATATCGCGTACATCGTCGGGTGAAATCTGCCCGGTCACGGCGAAGCCTTCGTCAATCTGACGGATATCCATTTTCTTTCCTCGAGAATGTGATTGGTGGCAGCACCATACATCAAACCAAGTCCAATGCCACATCAAAGCCGATTGATCGGAGCGGCAAATTGCAGGGTTCTGCTTTATAAATAGGCATATAAGACTAATTGATAATAATATAGGCATTCTACCGCCACCAAGGCAGTCACTGCTTCATCGGTGCCCAGTGCAAACGCCGTAATCCGCGGCCAAAACCCAAGATTTTACGATTGTATCGCGCGGTGCTCTCCGGTTGGCACGGTCGTTGCATTGTATTCCCTCGGTACAAACAACCATAAAGAGGGGTTTACCTGAATGTTCAGTCTGACAGCCAGATTCATTGGAACCTTCGCCGCCGCCGCAATGGGAGCGACGCTGGCCCTTGCGCCGGCCAAAGCGGCGGAGGATACGATCAAGGTCGGTATTCTGCATTCGTTGTCCGGTACGATGGCGATTTCCGAAACCACGCTCAAGGACACGATGCTGTTCCTCATTGACGAGCAGAACAAGAAAGGCGGGGTTCTCGGCAAGAAGCTCGAGGCCGTTGTTGTCGATCCGGCATCGGATTGGCCGCTGTTTGCGGAAAAAGCCCGTCAGTTGATCGAACAGGACAAGGTCGCGGCGGTTTTCGGCTGCTGGACATCGTCGTCGCGCAAATCCGTGCTTCCGGTTTTCGAAGAATTGAACTCGCTGCTGTTCTACCCCGTTCAGTATGAAGGCGAGGAAAGCTCGCGCAACGTCTTCTATACGGGTGCCGCGCCGAACCAACAGGCCATTCCCGCCGTTGATTATCTCGCCAAGCAGGAAGGCGTAGAGCGCTGGGTTCTCGCCGGTACGGACTATGTCTATCCGCAGACCACCAACAAGATCCTGAAGGCCTACCTCAACGCCAAGGGCGTGAAGGATGAGGACATCATGATCAACTATACGCCGTTCGGTCATTCCGACTGGCAGACGATTGTGTCCGACATCAAGAAGTTCGGCTCCGCCGGCAAGAAGACCGCAGTGGTCTCCACCATCAACGGCGATGCCAATGTGCCGTTCTACAAGGAACTCGCCAACCAGGGCATCAAGGCTGAAGACATTCCGGTTGTTGCCTTCTCGGTGGGCGAGGAAGAACTGGCGGGTCTCGACACCAAGCCGCTGGTTGGCCATCTCGCCGCCTGGAACTACTTCGAATCCGTCGATTCCGATGCCAATGCCGAGTTCATCAAGAAATGGCATGCCTATATCAAGAACGACAAGCGGGTGACCAACGATCCGATGGAAGCAACATTCATCGGTTTCAACATGTGGGTGAAGGCCGTCGAAGCTGCTGGCACCACCAAATCGGATGCCGTCATCGATTCGATCGTCGGCGTCTCTGTCCCGAACCTCTCCGGCGGTTACGCGGCGATGATGCCGAATCATCACATCACCAAGCCGGTCCTCATCGGCGAAGTGCAGGCCGATGGCCAGTTCGACATCGTCTACAGGACGCCGGGCCTCGTCGTCGGCGATGAATGGTCGGACTATCTGCCGGGTTCGAAGGATCTGATCTCCGATTGGCGCAAGCCGCTGTCGTGCGGCAATTTCAACGTTGCCACCGGCAAGTGCGGCGGCGCGACCAAGACGAACTAAGCATTAAAATCAGGCTCCGGCTTCGGGTCGGGGGCGACAACGCCGAAGCCAACTCCATCCCCGTCTCATGGCGGGGATGGAGCTCCTCCCAGGAATTTCAAATGTGGGATTGTCGAATGTCATTGAGCCGCTTCCTGTCCATCATCGCGATATTCGGGTTTTGCGTGTTTCCTGCCGTCGCCGGTGCGCAAGGCATGGGCGACGCCAAACTCACATCGCTGGTGCAGGCGCTGGCCGGTGATAATTTCGACGAGACGAGCACGGCTGTTTCCGGGCTCGCCAAAAGCGGCGCGCCGCGCGCCGCTGCCATTCTCAACGCATTGAGTGCAGGCGATCTCTATGTCTCGAAGGCCGACAGATCGGTGTTTATCGGTATGCGCGACGGCTCGGATTATGCGGCAACCGATCCGCTGAGCGGTGCAAAACTGCCTCCCGTTCCGCGCAATACGGCGGAGAAGATCAAGGTCAACAACCGGCTGCGCCGCGATATCGCTGCTGCCATCGGCGGCCTGACATTGATGAGCGGCGATGCGGCGGAGCGCCGGTCGGCCGCCGAAGCAATCCTGAAGAACCGCGATCCCGACTCCATCCCGCTGCTGGACCAGGCTTTGTCGTCCGAGAAGGATGCGGGGATCAAACTGCTGATGCAGCGGGCCAAGGCCGCCGCCGTTCTCAATTCCAGCGCGCCGGACGATATGAAGATCGCAGCCATCGCTGAAATCAAGTCCGGCAACGGCCGTGAGGCGCTTGGTCTGCTGACCCCGCTCGCCGGTGTCGAGGGGCCGGTCGGTCAGGCCGCCAGCGCGGCGATATCCAGCATCAACGCAGAACTCGAAATCTGGAACGGCATCCAGAACGTCATTTACGGTCTGTCGCTTGGCTCGGTTCTGCTGCTGGCCGCCATCGGTCTTGCGATCACATTCGGCGTCATGGGGGTCATCAACATGGCCCATGGCGAAATGGTGATGATCGGCGCCTACACAACCTTCGTGGTGCAGCAGATCATCCGCACATCCATGCCGGGGCTGTCGGAATATTCACTTCTGCTGGCCCTGCCTGCCGCCTTTCTCGTCTCCGGCGCCATCGGCGTCGTCATTGAGCGCGGAATCATCCGCTTTCTCTATGGCCGGCCGCTGGAGACCCTGCTGGCCACCTGGGGCATATCGCTGGTGCTGCAGCAGGCGACGCGCTCGTGGTTCGGTGCTTCGAACGTTCAGGTGGGCAGTCCGTCATGGATGTCGGGCTCCTTCGATGCCGGTATGCTGACGCTGACATGGTCGCGCCTCTGGATCATCGTCTTTGCCCTGTCGGTCTTTGCCGTGCTGCAACTGGTGCTGAAGAAAACCATGCTCGGCCTGCGCATGCGGGCCGTCACGCAGAACCGGCGCATGGCATCGTCCATGGGCATCCGCACGCCATGGGTCGACGCGCTTACCTTCGGTCTTGGTTCCGGCATCGCGGGGATCGCCGGCGTTGCGCTCAGCCAGATCGCCAATGTCAGTCCCAATCTCGGCCAAGGCTATATCATCGACAGTTTCATGGTGGTGGTCTTCGGCGGTGTCGGCAATCTCTGGGGAACGCTGGTCGGGGCCATGTCGCTCGGCATTGCCAACAAGTTCCTTGAGCCCTTTGCCGGGGCCGTCCTTGGCAAGATTCTGGTGCTGGTCCTTATCATTCTGTTCATCCAGAAGCGTCCGCGCGGTCTCTTCGCACTCAAGGGAAGGGCCATCGAGGCATGATCACCCAATGGTTTTTCAGGCATGGCGACCGGCGCAGCCGGATTGCGATCTTCCTTCTCCTGGCGGTTGCCTGTCTGGTGCCGGTCTTCAACCTGCTGATGCCGGACACCTCGCCGCTGCATATCCCGACCTATCTGGTTTCGCTGTTCGGCAAATACCTGACCTATGCGCTACTCGCCGTGGCGCTCGACCTGGTCTGGGGTTTTTGCGGCATTCTTTCGCTCGGCCACGGGGCGTTCTTTGCGCTTGGCGGCTACGCCATGGGCATGTATCTGATGCGCCAGATCGGCCCACGCGGCGTCTATGCCGATCCGGTCCTGCCGGATTTCATGGTGTTCCTCAACTGGAAGGAACTGCCATGGTTCTGGTACGGTTTCGACAATTTCTGGTTCGCGGCGCTGATGGTCGTGCTGGTTCCCGGTGCGCTGGCCTTCGGCTTCGGCTGGCTGGCCTTCCGTTCGCGCGTCACGGGCGTCTACCTCTCCATCATCACCCAGGCCCTGACCTATGCCTTGCTGCTCGCCTTCTTCCGCAACGACATGGGATTTGGCGGCAATAATGGCCTCACGGATTTCAAGGACATTCTGGGCTTCAACGTGCAGGCGGGGGCGACCCGCTCGGCGCTGTTCGCCGCAACCGCCCTGTTTCTGGCCCTCGCGGTTCTCGTTTCCAGTTTCATCATCCGCTCGAAGCTCGGCAAGGTGCTGGTCGGCGTGCGCGATGCGGAAAGCCGCATGCGCTTTCTTGGCTATCGTGTCGACCGGTACAAGCTGTTCGTGTGGACGGTCTCCGCCATGATGGCGGGCATTGCCGGGGCGCTCTATGTACCGCAGGTGGGCATTATCAACCCGTCCGAGTTCGAACCCGCCAATTCCATCGAAGCGGTCATCTGGGTGGCGGTCGGCGGGCGCGGCACCATCATCGGTCCGATTATCGGCGCGATACTGGTCAATTTCGGCAAGACCTACTTTACCGCCGCCTTTCCGGAGATTTGGCTGTTTGCCCTCGGCGCGCTGTTCATCCTCGTCACGCTGTTCCTGCCCAGGGGCATTATGGGACTTTACGGCTCGTGGACGAACCGGAGCGCCAGCCATGCGGCGCGCAAGGACGACGAAGTGCTGCCGCCGGTGGTGAAGCAGGGCGGCCAGCTCGCCCCGGTACCCGAACCCCAGGCTGCGGAGTAGCCCATGAAGGCCAAGGACACATTGCTATATCTTGACGGCGTTTCGGTTTCCTTTGATGGATTTCGCGCCATCAACAATCTTTCGCTCGTGCTCCAGTCGGGCGAGATGCGCGCGATCATCGGCCCGAATGGCGCAGGCAAGACCACGATGATGGATATCATCACCGGCAAGACCAGGCCGGACAGCGGCGAGGTCTATTTCAACGGCACGGTCGACCTGACCGGGCATGACGAAGCGGCAATCGCCATGCTCGGCATCGGCCGCAAGTTCCAGAAGCCGACGGTTTTCGAAAGCCATACGGTGGAGGACAATCTCGTGCTGGCACTGTCGGGGCCGCGCTCGGCCCTGTCAGCGCTGTTCCACCGCCAGAGCCAGGATGAAGCCGACCGCATCGACGAAATCCTCTACACGATCCGGCTGTTTGACAGGCGCCACTGGCTGGCGGCCAATCTGTCGCACGGCCAGAAGCAATGGCTGGAGATCGGCATGCTGCTCGCGCAGGACCCGAAACTGCTGCTGGTGGATGAGCCTGTTGCCGGGATGACCGATGCGGAAACCGCGGAGACGGCAAAACTGCTGCGCGATATCGCCCGCACCCGCTCGGTGATCGTGGTGGAGCATGACATGCATTTCGTGCGCGAGCTCGGCGTGAAGGTGACCTGCCTGCATGAGGGCTCGGTGCTGGCTGAAGGCTCGCTTGATCACGTCAGCAACGACCAGCGCGTTATCGAGGTCTATCTCGGGCGATGAGGCGGTGCATGCACATCAATGGGAAGGAACCTTCTGATGCTCACGGTTGAAAATGCCTCGCTTCACTACGGCGCAGCGCAAGCATTGCGCGGCATATCGCTCGAGGTGAAGCCGCAATCCGTCACCTGCGTCCTTGGCCGCAATGGCGTCGGCAAGACAAGCATGCTCCGGGCAATTGTCGGCCAGCACCCGCTATCGTCGGGGTCGATCAGCTTCGATGGTGCTCCGCTCGGCAAGAAGCCGCCCTATGACCGGGCACGAGCCGGTATTGCTTTCGTGCCGCAGGGGCGCGAAATTTTCCCGCTGCTCACCGTGCGCGAAAATCTGGCGACGGGTTTTGCCGCCGCCAAACGCGGCAACCGCAATGTACCGCCCGAGGTCTTCGAACTTTTCCCCGTGCTCAAGACCATGCTGGGCCGGCGCGGCGGCGATCTGTCCGGCGGCCAGCAGCAGCAGCTCGCCATCGGCCGTGCGCTGGTGACGCGCCCGCGGCTGCTTGTTCTGGACGAACCGACGGAAGGCATCCAGCCGTCGATCATCAAGGATATCGGCCGCGCCATCCGGTTTCTGCGCGACCAGACCGGGCTGGCCATCCTGCTCGTCGAACAGTATCTCGATTTCTGCCGCGAGCTGGCAGACCACGTCTACATCATGGATCGCGGCGAGATCGTCCATTCCGGCGACGCGGCGAGCCTCGACAAGCCGGAAGTGCGCAAGTTCCTTACCGTCTGAATTGGGTACTGCTCTTGCTGTCGGAGGGCAATCATCGATAGAGTCTTGCGGGAGGACGGATTTCGATGATCGACAAGCTGGAATTTTTTATCGCTCTGGTGCGCAACCAGCATTTCGGCCGCGCGGCGGAGGAATGCGGTGTCACGCAGCCCACCCTGTCGGCCGCGATCCGCCAGCTTGAAGACACACTGGGCGTGGTTCTCGTTCAGCGCGGCTCACGTTACAAGGGATTGACGCCCGAGGGCCAGCGGGTGCTTGAATGGGCGCGGCGGATTGTCGGCGATACCCGGACCATGCGTGAGGAAATCCGCGCCGCCCGCTATGGCCTGTCCGGGCACGTGAAAATAGCGGCAATTCCCACCGCGCTTGCCATGGTTTCGCGCCTGACGACACCGTTTCGCGAAAAACACCCCGGTGTGACCTTTTCGGTGACCTCGCGCACCTCGCTGGAAGTGCTGACGCTGCTCAGCAATTTCGAGATCGATGCGGGAATCAGCTATCTCGACAACGAGCCGCTCGGGCGGGTGACCTCGGTTCCGCTCTATTCGGAACGCTACCAGTTGATCACCTCGACCGGCAGCACGTACTCAGATCGCGAATTTGTGACCTGGGCGGAGGTCGGTCAATTGCCGCTCTGCCTGCTCACCCAGGACATGCAGAATCGCCGGATCATCAACAAGCATCTGCACGAAGCGGGGGTCGATGTGCATCCGACGCTGGAATCCAATTCGATGATTGTGCTGTTTTCGCACATACGCACGGGCAAGTGGGCGAGCATCATGCCGCTCAACCTTGCGGAAACGCTGGGTTTTTCCGAGCCGATCCGTTCCATTCCCATTGTCGAGCCCGACGCCCGCCACCTCGTTGGACTGGTCGCGGCCGACCGCGAGCCCCATACGCCGCTGGTCTCCGCGCTGCTGCATGAGGCCCGGGCGCTTGCCATCGACCTGAATATGGTTTGATAGAAATCTTCTATCGATCAACGGGACTGGTATATTGATTTGTTGTGCCGCTTTTGATCTGTTCTAAGCTACGAGGAGCATTTAGGGAGGGCGCTGCACGAAATGCAGACCGCAAGTACCGATATCGCTGGGAGAGCGATAGGCATTATCAATCAACTGAAGGGTCAAGAAGGTCCGCTCCTTCCGATTCTGCACGAGTTGCAGGGGGAGTTCGGTTATGTGCCGCAGGAGACCTTGCCGCTGATTGCCCAGGCGCTGAACATATCGCGCGCCGAGGTGCATGGTGTGGTCACGTTCTATCACGATTACCGCGACCATCCGGCCGGCCGCCATGTGCTGAAACTGTGCCGTGCGGAAGCCTGTCAATCGGTGGGTGGCGATGCCATGGCCCGAAAAGCCCGCGAACTGCTCGGCATTGACTGGCACGGAACCACCACCGACGGTGCGGTAACGCTCGAACCGGTCTATTGCCTCGGGCTTTGCGCCTGTGCACCCGCCGCCATGCTGGACGGCGAGGTCATTGGCCGCCTGGACGACGAAAAACTCGAAGAAATAGCGACGGGAGTGCGGCTATGACGGTCACATTCTTTGTTCCGCGCGATTCCGGCGCGCTTGCCCTCGGCGCCGAAAAGGTTGCCCGGACGCTGCAGGACGAGATTGTCGCCCGCAATCTCGATGCGCGCATTGTTCGCAACGGGTCGCGCGGCCTGTATTGGCTCGAACCGATGGTCGAGGTGGAAACACCCGCTGGCCGTGTGGCCTACGGTCCGGTCAAACCGTCTGACCTGGCTTCGCTTCTCGACGCCGGCATGAATGAAGGCCGGACTCACCCACTCTGGCTCGGCCCGACCGAACAATTGCCATTTCTGGCAAAACAGACCCGCCTGACCTTTGCCCGCTGCGGCATAACCGATCCCGTCTCGCTCGATGATTACCGCGCCCATGATGGCTTGAAGGGCCTGGAGAAAGCTCTTGCCCTTTCGCCGCTCGAAATCGTCACTCAGGTAACCGAATCCGGCCTGCGCGGACGCGGCGGTGCCGGTTTCCCCACCGGCATCAAATGGAAAACCGTCCTCGATACGGCAGGCGAACGTAAATACATCGTCTGCAACGCCGATGAGGGCGACAGTGGCACCTTTGCCGATCGCATGATCATGGAAGGCGACCCTTTCGTCCTGATCGAAGGCATGACCATTGCCGGCATCGCCGTTGGTGCCACCAAGGGCTACATCTATACCCGCTCCGAATATCCGCACGCGATCGCCGTGATGAATGAGGCGCTGGTGGTCGCCCGCAGGGCTGGCGTGCTCGGCGCTTCGGTGCTGGGGTCTGCCCATGCTTTCGACATCGAAGTGCGTGTTGGCGCCGGTGCCTATGTCTGCGGCGAGGAAACCGCACTGCTGGAAAGCCTCGAAGGCCGCCGCGGCATCGTCCGCGCCAAGCCGCCTTTGCCGGCGCATAAAGGGCTTTTCGGCAAGCCGACGGTCATCAACAATGTGATATCGCTTGCCTCCGTGCCGGTCATTCTCGACAGGGGCGCGGCGTTCTACAAGGATTTCGGCATGGGCCGTTCGCGCGGCACCATTCCGCTGCAGATTGCCGGTAACGTTCGGTATGGCGGACTTTTTGAAACCGCCTTCGGCCTGACACTCGGCGAAATCGTCGATGCTATCGGCGGCGGGACAGCGACAGGACGTCCGGTCAAGGCAGTGCAGATCGGCGGCCCGCTCGGCGCCTATTTCCCGCGCGAACTCTTCGATACGCCCTTCGACTACGAGGCCTTTGCCGCCAAGGACGGGCTCATCGGCCATGCCGGGCTCGTTGTCTTCGATGACAGCGTCGACATGCTGAAACAGGCGCGCTTTGCCATGGAGTTCTGTGCTGTCGAATCCTGCGGCAAGTGCACGCCGTGCCGCATCGGTTCGACCCGGGGCGTCGAGGTTGTCGATCGCATTGCCGCCAACATCGAACCGGAAAAGCAGATCGCGGTTCTGACCGATCTCTGCAACACGATGAAGTTCGGTTCGCTCTGCGCCCTGGGCGGTTTCACGCCCTATCCGGTCATGAGCGCGCTGACGCATTTTCCTGAAGATTTTCGTCCTGCGCCCGTCGCGGAAGCGGCGGAATAGGAGCCCAAAATGTCCCTGATCCACGAAATCGATTTCGGCACACCCGCCTCCCGATCCGAAAAGATGATCACCCTGACCATCGATGGCAACGAGGTCACCGTCCCCGAGGGCACCTCGATCATGCGCGCCTCGATGGAAGCGGGCATCAAGGTCCCGAAACTCTGCGCGACCGACATGGTCGATGCCTTCGGTTCCTGCCGTCTTTGCCTGATCGAGATCGAAGGACGCAATGGCACGCCCGCCTCCTGCACCACGCCGGCCATGGACGGTCTTGTCGTCCACACCCAGACCCAGCGCCTCAAGGACATCCGCAAGGGTGTGATGGAGCTTTACATTTCCGATCATCCCCTGGATTGCCTGACCTGCGCCGCCAATGGCGATTGCGAGCTGCAGGACATGGCCGGTGCGGTCGGGCTGCGCGATGTGCGCTACGGCTATCAGGGCGATAACCACGTCTTCGCCAAGGCGGACAACGTTGCCAATGACCGTTGGCTGCCCAAGGACGAATCCAATCCCTACTTCACCTATGACCCATCGAAATGCATCGTCTGCTCGCGCTGCGTGCGGGCCTGCGAGGAAGTGCAGGGCACGTTTGCGCTGACCATCGAAGGCCGCGGTTTTTCCAGCCGCGTTTCGCCTGGGATGCATGAGCATTTCATCGACAGCGAGTGCGTTTCCTGCGGTGCCTGCGTGCAGGCCTGCCCGACCGCAACGCTGACGGAAAAGTCGGTCATCCAGATCGGCCAGCCGGAACATTCCAAGGTGACCACCTGCGCTTATTGCGGTGTCGGTTGCTCGTTCAAGGCGGAAATGCGCGGCGAAGAACTGGTGCGCATGGTTCCCTACAAGGATGGCAAGGCCAATCGCGGCCATTCCTGCGTCAAGGGCCGGTTTGCCTATGGCTACTCGACTCACAAGGATCGCATCCTCAACCCGATGATCCGCGAGAAGATTTCCGATCCATGGCGCGAAGTCTCCTGGGACGAAGCCTACAAGCACGTTGCCAATGAATTCCGCCGCATCCAGTACCAGTATGGCCGCAATTCCATCGGCGGCATCACCTCCTCGCGCTGCACCAACGAGGAGACCTACCTCGTGCAGAAGCTGGTTCGTGCCGGTTTCGGCAACAACAATGTCGACACCTGCGCCCGCGTCTGCCATTCGCCGACCGGTTACGGCCTGAACAAGACATTCGGTACATCGGCCGGCACGCAGGATTTCGACAGCGTCGAGCATACGGATGTCGTTATCGTCATCGGTGCCAATCCGACCGATGGCCATCCGGTGTTTGCCTCGCGCCTGAAGAAGCGTCTGCGCAAGGGTGCCAAGCTCATCGTCATCGATCCGCGCCGCATCGATCTCGTGCGCTCGCCCCATGTGGCGGCGTCCTATCACCTGCCGCTGCGCCCCGGCACCAATGTGGCCGTGGTCACCTCGCTGTCCCACGTCATTGTCACGGAAGGCCTGTTCGACGAAAAGTTCATCCGCGAGCGCTGCGACTGGGATGAGTTCCAGGATTGGGCTGCCTTTGTATCCGCACCCGAACACAGCCCCGAAGCGATCGAACAACTGACCGGTGTCCCGCCGCAGACGCTGCGCGAAGCCGCCCGGCTGTTCGCCACCGGTGGCAACGGCGCCATTTACTATGGTCTCGGCGTGACCGAGCACAGCCAGGGATCGACAACGGTCATGGCCATTGCCAACCTCGCCATGGCGACCGGCAATATCGGCCGCAAGGGCGTTGGCGTGAACCCGCTGCGCGGCCAGAACAATGTGCAGGGGTCCTGCGACATGGGTTCGTTCCCGCACGAGCTTCCCGGCTACCGCCATGTTTCCGGCGAGGCGACCCGCGATATCTTCGACAAGCTGTGGGGCGTCAAACTGCAGGACGAGCCGGGCCTGCGTATTCCCAACATGCTGGATGCAGCCGTCGATGGCACGTTCAAGGGCATCTACATCCAGGGTGAGGATATTCTCCAGTCCGACCCCGATACCAAGCATGTGGCTGCCGGTCTTGCCGCCATGGAATGCGTCGTGGTCCACGACCTCTTCCTCAACGAGACCGCCAACTACGCCCATGTGTTCCTGCCGGGCTCGACCTTCCTCGAAAAGGACGGCACCTTCACCAATGCCGAACGCCGCATCAACCGGGTGCGCAAGGTCATGAGCCCCAAGAACGGTTTTGCCGACTGGGAGGTCACCCAGAAACTGGCGCAGACCATGGGTCTCAACTGGAATTATACGCACCCGTCGCAGATCATGGATGAAGTTGCCCTGACGACGCCGAGCTTTGCCGGTGTGTCCTATGACCTTCTGGAAAAAGAAGGCTCCGTTCAGTGGCCGTGCAATGAAAAGGCGCCATTGGGCACTCCGATCATGCACATCGAGAGTTTTGCCCGCGGCAAGGGCAAGTTCGTCCGCACGGAATATGTGGCAACCGACGAAAAGACCGGACCGCGATTCCCGCTCCTTCTCACAACCGGGCGTATTCTCTCGCAATACAATGTCGGCGCGCAGACCCGCCGCACCGACAATGTGGTCTGGCACGAGGAAGACCGGCTGGAGATTCATTCGCATGACGCCGAACAGCGCGGCATCCGCGATGGCGACTGGGTGCGGATCACCAGCCGTTCCGGCGAGACCACGCTCCGCGCGCTGATTACCGACCGGGTTTCACCCGGCGTAGTCTATACGACCTTCCATCACCCGACGACGCAGGCCAATGTCATCACCACGGATTTCACCGACTGGGCGACCAATTGCCCGGAATACAAGGTGACGGCGGTGCAGGTGGGCGCGTCCAACGGGCCGAGCGACTGGCAGGTCAAGTATGACGAGCAGGCCCGCCAGAGCCGGCGCATCGCCCATACACTCGACGCGGCAGAATAGTCATGGCCGGGCGCCCCACACGGTTGCAGGCTTCGCGCATCACCCGCCGCCGCAAGGGCGAGGGCGATGTCTACGCGACCGGCAGCCGCATGGTGCCCGAGGAAACACCCGTGGCATTCAGCTACAATGGCAGCACCCATGCGGTGATGATGGCAAGCCCGGCCGACATGGAGGATTTCGCCATCGGCTTCAGCCTGTCGGAAGGCATTATTGCCCGGCTCGAGGAAATCAGCGACATAGCCATTGAAGAGCATGGCGAGGGCATCGATGTCCAGCTGCGCCTCGCCGATGCGGCCGGACAGGAACTCACCGACCGCCGCCGCCGCATGGCGGGGCCTGTCGGCTGCGGGCTGTGCGGCATCGAATCCATCGAGCAGGCGTTGAAGCCGGTGGCTTCCGTCGGCGCGACGCGCCTGCAGCTGACGCCGGGTGATCTGGCGCAGGCGGTGCGGCTGCTGTCGCCGCTGCAGCCGCTGCACAACGAAACCGGCGCAGTCCATGCGGCCGGGTTCTATATACCCGGTCAGGGTATCGTGGCCGCGCGCGAGGATGTCGGCCGCCACAACGCCCTCGACAAGCTTGCCGGTGCCCTTTGCCGCACAGGCATCAGCGGCGCATCGGGCGCCGTTGTCATCACCAGCCGCGTCTCCATCGAAATGGTGCAGAAGGCGGCGATCATCGGCGCTTCCGTCCTGATTGCCGTATCCGCGCCGACGGCGTTGGCTGTGCGCACTGCCCAGGCGGCGGGCATGACCCTTGTTGCGCTGGTGCGCGGCGATGAATTCGATGTCTTCACGCGTCCCGAGCGCATCCCGGTCGCGGCAAATGCCGTGACGGTCGCAGCCGATGACGCCGCTGCATCCGGAAAATCCAATCCGGACCCGGTCTCGCCCACCCTTGTGCAAAGTCCAACCGTTCGATTGGTGCAATATGGATAATGAGAATCACCGGCAGTCGACCGCCGACAAGCTGGTCTATATGGCCAACCAGATCGCCACCTTCTTTCACACCCAGCCCAAGGATGAGGCGGTGGAGGGTGTCGCCGGCCATATCAACAATTTCTGGGAGCCGCGCATGCGTACCCAGCTCTTTGCCATCCTGGAAAAAAACGACAATGGCCTTGATCCGCTCGTGGTCGAGGCAGCGTCCCATATCCGTAGGCCGGGTCCTGTCTCGGCTTGATCGTTGCGAGGGCTGGGTTCTCGCCAGCTCAATGTGGATTGCCCGCTCGCCCCCGGAAGGCCGGAGAACAGCGGAACAACAAACCAGTCGGGGTTGAACCGGTACCGGCAGAAAAACTGAAATACCAAAACATGAACGACCGCCACGAGGGCTTGGAGGAGGAATTCACATGTCAGCAACGGACAGGGCAGGGCCGGGCATTTATGAAAACCCGGGTATTCTCGACCGGGAGCGCATCGTCGCCAAAGCGGGTTTCAACCGGTGGCTGGTGCCGCCCGCAGCGCTTGCCATTCACCTTTGTATCGGCATGGCCTACGGGTTCAGCGTGTTCTGGCTGCCATTGTCGCGCGCCATCGGCGTCGAGCAATCGGTTGCCTGTGCGGATCTCAATCTTCTGACAGCGCTTTTCACCACGAGCTGCGACTGGCGCGTCAGCGATCTCGGCTGGATCTACACGCTGTTTTTCGTGCTTCTTGGCTGCTCGGCCGCCATCTGGGGCGGTTGGCTTGAACGCGTCGGGCCGCGCAAGGCTGGCGTGGTCTCTGCACTGTGCTGGTGCGGGGGCATGGTATTGGCGGCCATCGGCGTCATCACCCACCAGCTCTGGCTGATGTGGGTCGGCGCCGGCGTGATTGGCGGCATCGGCCTCGGGCTCGGTTACATCTCTCCGGTGTCCACATTGATCAAATGGTTTCCCGACCGGCGCGGCATGGCGACCGGCATGGCCATCATGGGCTTTGGCGGTGGCGCCATGATCGGGGCGCCGCTGGCCAACCTTCTGATGAATCATTTCAAGTCACCGGACTCAGTCGGTGTCTGGCAGACGTTTCTGGTCATGGCTGCGGGCTATTTCGTCTTCATGATGTGCGGGGCGTTCGGCTACCGCATTCCGCCAGCCGGCTGGCGTCCGGAAGGCTGGACACCGCCGACCGATGCCAGGGCGATGATCACGACGCGGCACGTACATCTGCGCGATGCCCACAAGACAAAACAGTTCTGGCTGATCTGGGCGGTGCTCTGCCTCAATGTGTCCGCCGGTATCGGCGTGATCGGCATGGCGTCGCCCATGCTGCAGGAAATCTTTGCGGGCAAACTCATCGGCCTGCCTGACGTCAGCTTCACCCAGCTGGATGCCGGTCAGAAAACCGCCATCGCCTCCATTGCGGCTGGTTTTGCCGGCCTGATTTCCCTGTTCAACATTGGCGGGCGATTCTTCTGGGCCTCGCTCTCCGACCGGATCGGCCGCAAGGCCACCTATTTTACCTTCTTTGCGCTTGGCATCGTGCTCTATGCGCTGGCGCCGACCGCCGCCCATATGGGCAGCCAGGCGCTGTTCGTCGCCATTTTCTGCGTGATCCTGTCCATGTATGGCGGCGGCTTTGCCACGGTCCCGGCCTACCTCGCCGATATTTTCGGGACGCAGTTCGTCGGTGCCATCCATGGCCGGCTGCTGACGGCCTGGGCAACGGCGGGTATCGTCGGGCCTGTCGTGGTCAATTACATCCGCGAGTTCCAGATCAATGCGGGTGTGCCGCGCGATCAGGTCTATGACCGCACCATGTATATTCTTGCGGGCATGCTGGCGCTGGGCTTCATCGCCAACTTCTTTATCCGCCCGCTTGCATCGAAATGGTTCATGTCCGACGCCGAGGTTGCCGCGCTGCAGGCCAAGACCAAGACGGCGGATGCCGGCGCCACCGGCTCGTTCGGCATCGGCCATGGCGGGCTCGATGCCAAGGCGGCGCTCGCCTGGGCGGCGGTGGGTATTCCCATCCTCTGGGGTGTCTGGGTGACCGTGCAGCAGGCGGTCGTGCTGTTCCGGTAACCGTGTTCACGCGCATCAAGGCAGGCTCCGTTCGCGGGGCCTGTTTGCATTTTGAACCCCGGTCAGCAGCTGCGCAGGCCGCAGGGGTCGAAGGGCAGGTCGGCCAGTTCATCCAGGCCCATGGCTTGCAGCGCCGGATGAGAGAGCGGATCACGGCGCCAGTGATCCAGCGCATCATGATCGGCATGGCTGCTCTCCTCGCCCGGCGGGACGAGAGCCTCTGCGAACCATTTTATTAGCCAGAAAATCTTCATTGGGTATGTCCCAGTACTTGAGGGGTGTGCTATTTTGTGCCCGTTTCCTGCGCGATGCAATCAAGAATGGCGATATCTTGATGTAGAAAAACTGGATGAAGAATTTGCATGATGAAGAATTTGAATAGGGTTCACATCAACGGATTGCGTGCCGTTGAGGCAATCGGGCGGCTGGGGTCATTGCCGAAAGCCGCCGCCGAGCTTGGCGTTTCGGTCAGTGCGGTCAGCCAGCAATTGATCCGCACGGAAGCACAGATCGGCCACGCGGTGTTCGACAGGACGCGGGCGGGGCTGGTCCCGACATTCTTCGGCAAGGCTTTCATCGCCCGGCTTGAAGAGGGTTTTCAGCATCTGTCACGCGCCGTGGCACTGGCGGACGATGTCGAGCAGCCCCTGCTTCTTTCCGTCGCCCCGACCTTCGCGTCAAAATGGCTGGTGCCGCGTCTGGGACGGCTGCGGGCAGCGCATCCAGAAATGAAAATCCGCATCGATCCTTCGCCTGGCGTGCTCGATCTGAAGAGTTCCGACATCGATCTCGCCATCCGGCTTGGCAGCGGCGAGTGGCGGGACGGCACGCCGGAATGCCTGCTGCCGCAAAGGATGTTCCCGGTCTGCACGCGCGCCTTTGCCGAACGCCTGACCGGACCGGCGGACATTTTCCGCCAGCCAATCATCTGTTACGAGAACCCCATGTTCAGCTGGGACGAATGGCAGGCCGCTGCCGGGCTCGATGGCCCACTCGCCTTTGACGGGCCGACATTCTCCGATCCATGGCTGGCGATCGAAGCAACGATCAGCGGGCAAGGCATCATGCTGGCCTGGGAACTCTTCGTCGAGGACACGCTGGCGGATGGCCGGCTGGTGGCGCCGTTTCCGTTGCGTGTACCCTCAAATATCGCCTATTGGCTGGTTTCGCCGAAAAACCGCAAGCCAACCCAGCAAATGCAGCATTTCCAGGCCTGGATCCGCGCTGAAATCGCCGAAGACATCCGTGCGCCCACCGCATGATCTGTTGACAAGTTATACTGAAGTTTGAACAGTGCGGCTCACCACCACACGGGTTGCGTTGGGAGGACTTCATGTCTATGCGCGCGGTTATCGGCTTTTCAGCTTTTCTTCTCTCGGCCTTGGTTTCAGGGGCGCCTGCCGGTGCCGCCGAAACGAATCGCGACATTGTCACGACCAAGGACGGGGACTATTTCGGTTTTGACCTGCGCACCGAACAGGACGTGACCCTCGACCAGTGTGAGGCGGTCTGTCTGGCCGAGACAAGCTGCAAGGCCTTCACCTACAACCCCAAGGTGAAATGGTGCTTCATGAAGTCCGACTTCAATGAATTGCACAGTTTTCCCGGTGCCATCGCCGGCAAGGTGGTTGAAACCACGAGCGAGCCGGACATCGGCGCTCCCTCAAGACTGGCATTCCTGTCCGACCAGCTTGTGCAGGATGCGCGCCAGGTCAAGGCACGGCTCGCCCTGACGAACGAGCAGAAGGGGCAGGGCGCTGCCAGCCTGAAGGAGACGGCCCGCGCACAGCTCGCCGCCGGCAACATCGAAAATGCGCTGAATGCCTTCAAGGGCGCGCTGGCGGTTTCGCCGGAGGATGCGGATCTGTGGGTGGAGACCGCCCGCGCGGCCAACCGCGCCGACAAGAACACCTATGTTGCCGGTCAGGCGGCGCTGGCCGCCTATAATGGCTATCTCCTGACGCGCACCACCCAGAGCCGCGCCGATGCCCTCGCGGTGCTGGCCACCGCGTTGCAGAATGCCCAGAACTACCGTGCTGCGCTCAACGCCTACAAGGCAAGCCTTGCGCTTGTCGATGCCAAAACCGTCAATGCAGCCTATCTCGATCTGAAGGCCCGCCAGGGATTCCGTATCGTCAATCACACCATCGATGCGGACAGCGCTGCGCCGCGCGCCTGCGTGCAGTTCTCCGAGCCCCTCGTCAAAATGGGTACGGATTATGCGCCTTTCGTGACGCTGGACGGCGCCGCACCCAAGGCGGTCGAAGCCAAGGGCAGCGAGATTTGCGTCGAAGGCCTGACCCACGGCCAGCGTTACAAGCTGGCGCTGCGTGCCGGCCTGCCGTCTTCTGTCGGCGAAGCGCTGGAAGGCCAGGTGGATCTCGACATCTATGTCAAGGACCGCTCGGCGGTCGTGCGCTTTACCGGCGATAGTTTTGTGCTGCCCAGCACCGCGCGCCGCGGCATTCCGATTGTCTCGGTCAATACCACCAGCGCCAAGCTGAAGCTGTACCGGATCGGTGACCGCGGCATTGCTTCCCTGCTCACCAGCTCGCAGTTCCTCACCCAGATCGATGGCTACAACGCCCAGAAACTCCAGGATGAGTCGGGCGAACTGGTCTGGGAAGGCGCGATCGATATTCAGTCCGACCTCAACAAGGATGTGGTCACCAGTTTCCCGGTGGACGAGGCTTTGCCGAAACGCAAGCCGGGCGTCTATGTCCTGACTGCTGTTTCCGCCGACGCTCACAACAATGAATGGGATTCGCAGGCAACCCAGTGGTTCGTCGTTTCCGATATCGGGCTCTCCACCTATACCGGGACCGATGGGCTCAATGTCTTTGCGCGGTCGCTCGCAACCGCCCAGCCATTGATCGGCGTGGAACTGCAGCTCCTGGCCAAGAACAATGAGGTTCTCGGTACGGCGATCACCGATACGGACGGGCGTGCGACATTTACCGCCGGATTGCTGCGCGGCACGGCTGCCATGACACCGGCTGTCATCACCGCCAAGAACGGCGATGCGGACTATGTCTTTCTTGATATGACGCGGGCCGGCTTTGACCTGTCCGACCGCGGTGTGACCGGCCGCACGGCGCCCGGCGCGATTGATGTGCTCGCCTGGACGGAGCGCGGCATCTACCGTGCCGGTGAAACCGTGCACGCATCCGCACTCGCCCGCGATATCGGTGCGAAGGCGATCGAGAATCTGCCCCTGACCTTTGTATTCCGCCGCCCGGACGGCGTCGAAGACCGCCGCATGGTCAGCGACGGTGCGGCCCTTGGCGGCCACACGCTTGATCTCGCCTTGCAGGCCAATGCCATGCGCGGCACCTGGAACATGCAGATCTACACCGACCCGAAGGGTTCGCCCATCGCCGAAAAGTCCTTCATGGTCGAAGATTTTGTGCCCGACCGGATCGAGTTCGATCTGACGAGCGAGGCAAAGGCCATTGCGGTGGGCACGCCCACGCCGGTCAATGTGGATGGCCGCTTCCTCTATGGTGCACCGGCCGCAGGCCTTGCGCTGGAGGGCGAGGTCAGCCTCAAGCCGACGCACGAGGACGCCAATTTCAAAGGCTATCGCTTTGGTCTGGCCGATGAACAGGCCAACCAGGACACGCGCATTCCGCTCGAGGATTTGCAGGCGCTCGATGAGAACGGCAAGACAACGTTCGACGTGACGCTGAACGAAGTCCCGTCAACGACCCAATTGCTCAACGCCAATATCGTCGTGCGTATGCAGGAGGCGGGCGGGCGGGCCATTGAACGCAATTTGACTTTGCCGGTGAAATCACAGGGCGCGAAAATTGGTATCAAGCCCGAATTCGACGGCGATCTGGCTGAAAATGCTGTCGGCAAATTCCACGTGATCGGCGTTGACAACAGTGGCCAGAAACAGGCCATGAGCGGCCTGAGCTGGAAACTTGTTGCCGTCGAGCGCAATTACCAATGGTACCGGGATGGCAGTTCGTGGAAATATGAGCCCATCATTTCAACCAAGCTGGTTGCCAACGGCACGGTCGATGCAACCGCCGATGGCGCGGAGATTTCCGTTCCCGTGACCTGGGGCCGTTTCCGCCTGGAGGTCGAAACGGCTGATGTGGAAGGCCCGACATCCAGCGTCGAATTCGACGCTGGCTATTATGTTGCCGCCACCTCGACCGAAACCCCGGACGGGTTGGAGATCGCCCTCGATAAACAGAATTATGCGCCGGGCGACACGGCAAAGCTAAAGGTATCGCCGCGTTTTGCCGGCGAGCTTCTGGTGACGGTCGGTGCCGAGAGCCTGGTGGCGACGAAGCGCCAGAGCATTCCTGCTGAAGGCGGCGAGGTGGAAATCCCGGTCACGGCGGACTGGGGTGCCGGTGCCTATGTCACTGCAACGCTCTACCGTCCCGGCAATGACCGGGACAGCCACATGCCGATGCGTGCCATTGGCGTGAAGTGGCTGGGGGTCAATCCGGGCGACCGCAATCTTGCGGTGAAGCTGGATGCGCCCGAGAAAACATTGCCCCGTCAGCCGCTGAACATTCCGGTTCAGGTGACCGGCGCCGGTGTGGGTGATACGGCCTATGTCACGGTTGCCGCCGTCGATGTCGGTATCCTCAATCTCACCCGTTACGAGGCACCCAATCCCGATGGCTGGTATTTTGGCCAGCGGCAGCTGGGTCTGGAAATCCGTGATCTCTATGGCCGCCTGATCGATGGCTCGCAGGGTGCCGCAGGCCGTCTGCGTACCGGCGGCGACGGTGCACAGATGCCGTTGCAGGGCAGCCCGCCCACGGAAAAGCTCGTTGCGTTCTTCTCGGGCCCCGTTAAGCTTGACGCTGGGGGCAAGGCCAATGTGAGCTTTGATATCCCGCAGTTCAACGGGACGGCGCGGGTCATGGCCGTTGCCTGGTCCAAGGCCGGTGTCGGCCATGCCAGCAAGGACGTGATCATTCGCGATCCGGTCGTGGTGACGGCAAGCCTGCCGAAATTCCTGGCGCCCGGAGACAAGACGGCGCTGCGGCTTGATATCGCCAATACGGATGCCCCGGCTGGCGATTATCAGTTGCAGGTGACGAGCAATCAGGCCGTCAGCGTCGAGCAGCAGGTGGCTGCACAGACCGTGAAGCTGACGGCAGGCGGAAAGTTCGATCTGACACTGCCGCTGAAGGGTCAGCAGCCGGGTGACGGTGTTGTCTCGGTCAAAATGTCAAACGCCGCGGGCATTTCGCTGGAGCAATCACTGAACATTCCGGTCCGTCCGGCATCGCTGCCGATCACGGTGCGCAATCCGATCAAGATTGCCCCCAACAGCACGCTGAAGATCGACCGCGAACTTTTGGCAAGCAGCCTGCTGCAGGGTGCATCGGTCAGCCTCAACGTGTCGCGGTCTTCGGCCTTCGATATACCGGCCTTGCTCATGACGCTCGACCGTTATCCCTATGGCTGTGCGGAGCAGACGACAAGCCGCGCCATGCCGCTGCTTTATCTCAGCGAACTGGCCAAGCAGTCGAGCCTTGCCGACGATGGCGATGTGCAGAAGCGGGTGCAGGAGGCAATTTTCCGTGTCCTGTCCTACCAGTCCTCCTCGGGCAGTTTCGGCCTGTGGGGTCCGGGTTCGGGTGATCTCTGGCTTGATGCCTACGTCACGGACTTCCTGACCCGCGCCCGCGAGCAGAAATATGACGTGCCGGAAAAGGCACTCGTCCAGGCATTGGAAAACCTGCAGAATTCACTGAGCTATGACGTGAATGTCAAGGATCAGGGCAATCAGATCGCCTATGCGCTCTATGTTCTGGCCCGCAACCGCAAGGCTGCCGTCAGCGATCTGCGCTACTACGCCGATACGAAACTGTCGGAATTCCCGACGCCATTGTCGCGTGCCCATCTGGCGGCGGCCCTGGCGCTTTACGGGGATGCACAGCGGTCGCAGAGCATCTTCACCAATTCGTTGCAGATGTCGACGAAGGCCACCAATGTCAGTCTCGTGCGTTCGGACTATGGCTCGTCCCTGCGTGACGATGCGGCGGTTCTGGCGCTCGCCGCGGAAAGCCGGCCGGTCCCGGCCATCATTCCGCAGCTGTCGCAGATCGTTGCCAAGGAATGGGAGCGGAAGGTCTATACCAGCACACAGGAACAGACCTGGATGCTGCTGGCGGCCCGCGCCATTCAGGGCGGCGACAACGATCTGAAACTTGCCATCAATGGCGTGGCGCATACGGGCGGCTATGCCGTGCGGATGACCGGCGACGAGCTGATCGCCCAGCCAGTCAGCATCACCAACGGATCGAGCGAGGCCGTTTCGGCTGTCGTGACGACCGTTGCCGCACCGGCCCAGCCTTTGCCCGCTGGCGGCGATGGCTTCAACATCCAGCGGACCTACTACGCGCTCGACGGATCGGAAGCCAATGTCAGCGAAGCCAAGCAGAATGAGCGCTATGTCGTTGTCCTCAAGGTCACCGAGAACAACAACTGGCCGTCGCGGGTGCTGATCACCGATCTCCTGCCCGCCGGTTTCGAGATCGACAATCCCGGCCTCGTCAACAGTGCGCAACTGTCGAATTTCGACTGGATCGGCGAAGTCGAAGCCGCCCATACGGAATTCCGCAGCGACCGCTTTGTTGCCGCCTTTGATCGCAATACAGGCGACAACAGGGAAATCACCCTGGCCTATGTGGTCCGGGCCGTAACGCCGGGTACCTATGATCATCCGGCAGCAAGCGTTGAGGACATGTATCGTCCGCAATTCTCCGCACGCACGGCCACCGGCCGGATGGAGGTCGTCGCGGCGCAGTAAACAAGCCTTGGCTCAAGACCGGTTGATCCGATGATCACGTGGCGCACATTCTGTATCGGCATCTCCGCCAATCTGGTGGTGGCGACGGCGCTGGCCTTCGGCCTTGATCTTGCCGACAGGAAATTTCCGCCGCCGCTGGACAAGGCGGCGGAAGTCTCGCCGGAAGTGGTCGATGCCAATGGCCAGTTGCTCCGCGCCTTCGCCACGCCGGAGGGGCGCTGGCGCCTGCGGACGACGGCTGCGGATGTCGATCCGCAGTTCATTCGCATGCTTGTCGCCTATGAGGATCAGCGCTTCTTTCAGCACCGCGGCGTCGACCCGCGCGCCGTCGCCCGCGCCGCGCTGCAACTGGTCCGCAATGGCCGCATCGTCTCCGGCGGTTCGACCCTGTCCATGCAATTGGCGCGGCTGATCGAACCGCGCGAAGGGCGCTCGCTCAGCGCGAAATTTGCCCAGCTGGTGCGGGCGCTGCAGATCGAACGGCGTCTGACCAAAGCGCAGATTCTCGATCTCTATCTCACGCACGCGCCCTATGGCGGCAATCTTGAAGGTATCCGCGCCGCAAGCCTTGCCTATTTCGGCAAGGAGCCGCGGCGCCTGAGCGTATCTGAATCCGCCTTGCTTGTGGCGCTGCCGCAATTGCCGGAAAAGCGCCGTCCAGACCGCAATCTCGCGGCGGCAAAGACGGCGCGCGAGCGCGTTCTTGACCGTATGGCAGTTGCCAAAGTGGTGGGTGAAGGCGAGGCCGAGCGTGCCGGGCTGATACCCATTCCCTCCCGCCGCCTGCAGCTTCCAGCCTATGCCGCGCATCTGGCGGAAGCCGCCTTGCGCCGGGAGCCGCAGGTCAACCGGCACCAGACGACGCTGCTCCGCCCGATCCAGCAGGGCCTTGAAGCCGTTGCCAAGACTGCGGCGGCCAAGCTCGGCCCCAAAGTATCGATTGCCATGGTCATGGCCGATGCCCGTACCGGCGAAATCGTTGGCGAAGTGGGCTCTGCCGACTATTTCGATGCCAGCCGCTCCGGCTGGATCGATATGACGCGGGTGATGCGCTCGCCCGGATCAACGCTGAAACCCTTCATCTACGGCCTGGCGTTCGAGGATGGGCTTGTTTCGCAGGAGACGATCATCGAGGATCGCCCAGCCGATTTCTTCGGTTACCGGCCGCGCAATTTCGACATGAGCTATCAGGGCGATGTCAGCATCAGGCAGGCGCTGCAACTGTCGCTGAATGTGCCTGCCGTCCGCCTGCTTGACGCGGTAGGGCCGACACGGCTGCTGGTCCGCTTCCGCCGGGCGGAGGTGAGGCCCGTGCTTCCCGCCAATGAAGCGCCGGGTCTGGCGATCGGCCTCGGCGGTGTCGGCATTACATTGAAGGACCTGGTGCAGCTCTATGCGGCGCTGGCCAATCGCGGCAGGCCCGTGCTGCTGGGGGATGGTATTCAGGGCAAACCGCAGCCCATCGAAGCCGAACCATTGCTGGAGCCGGTGGCCGCATGGCATGTCGCCGATATTCTGTCGGGTGTCATGCCGCCGCTCGGCGCTGCGCAGCGCGGCATCGCCTACAAGACAGGGACGAGCTACGGTTACCGCGATGCGTGGTCGGTTGGTTTCGATGGCAATTACGTGCTTGGCGTCTGGGTCGGCCGTCCGGACAATGGCGCTGTGCCGGGTATCACCGGTTTCGGCACGGCGGCACCGATCCTGTTCGAGGGGTTTGTCAAATCCGGTGTGCCGGTCACGCCGCTGCCGCGCGCGCCGGGCGGGGCGGTGCGCATCGCGCAGGCGCAACTGCCGATCAGTCAGCGCCGCTTCACCCGGACATCGAACGGTCTGCTCGCCGCAACGACGCGCGAACCGGCACCGCAGATCGTCTATCCGCCCGAAGGCGCGCGGATCGAGCTTGGCGCGAAGACCGGCGGGGCACTGTCACCCCTCGCACTCAAATTGCAGGGTGGCCGGGCGCCGTTCCGCTGGCTGGCCAATGGCAAGCCGCTGCCCGATATGTCGCGCCGTCGTGACAATCAGTGGGTGCCGGATGGAGCGGGTTATTCGACCCTGACAGTTATCGATTCTGCCGGCCGCGCCGCCAGTGTGCGTATCTTTGTCGACTAGAAACAAAAAGCGGCGCCGAAGCGCCGCTCTGGTTTGACCGGGATTATTACCGGCCCTGGATCATCGATGCGATGATGCCGGATGCAATGCTGACCATGACGTAGTCATTGTTGACGCGCACCCAATGATAGCCGCGTGGCGGTGTCTTCAGGTGATAGCGATGATAGTCGCGCACCACGTTGCGGCGATAGTTGCCGGGCAGCTTGTGGCCGCGCACCCAGCGCGTCTTCTTCACGACGGTGCGCTCGTTGACGACCCGCTTCTTGACCATCCGGTCCTGCTGCTGGTGGCCGTAGCCTTGCTGCTGCTGCGCAAAGGCTGCAGGCGTGGCAATCAGGGAGAGGGCAAGGGCTGCCAGGGCGATCTTTTTCATGTTGGTTCCTCGTTCATTGCAGGGTTTATGATCAAACACCATGCTGTTTTACGAGGGGCGAGATGAACCAAAACTGAACGTCAACCTAAACAATTTGTAATGTTTTAAATGGCTTAGCTGGCGTATGGATGGTGACTTGAATTGGGTTCCCTCCGCCCGCTGACACGCATGCACGGGGCGGAGGACATCTGTCTCATCGTGTTCAGGCGTAGCGGCTGATGCCAAGTTCCGATGCGTCGACATCCGGCGTCTTGCCGGAAACAATGTCAGCCAGCACCCGTCCGGAACCGCAGGACATGGTCCAGCCAAGGGTGCCGTGGCCGGTGTTGAGATAGAGGTTCTGGTATCTGGTGCCGCCGCCGATAATGGGCGGGCCATCCGGCGTCATCGGGCGCAGGCCGGTCCAGAAGGTCGCCTTCGACAGATCGCCGCCGCCGGGGAAGAGATCACCGACCGAATGCTGCAAAGTGGCTTTGCGCGCATCGCGCAAGGTCAGGTCATAGCCGGAGATTTCAGCCGTGCCGCCGACGCGGATGCGGTCGCCGAGCCGGGTGATCGCCACCTTGTAGGTCTCGTCCATGACGGTGGATTCCGGCGCGCAGCTGGCATCAGCGATGGGTACGGTGATGGAATAGCCCTTGATCGGGTAGACCGGCACCGGTACGCCGATGCGGCGCAGCAGGAACGGCGAATAACTGCCGAACGCAACCACATAGGCATCCGCCGTCAGTTCTTCCGTCTCCGTCGATACGCTGGCAATGCGGTTGCCGCTGGTGTTGATCGAGGTAACAGTGGTGTTGAAGCGGAAGGTCACGCCCTTCTCGGCTGCAAGGGCCGCCAGCTTTTCCGTGAAGATCTTGCAATCGCCGGTTTCATCGCCGGGAAGACGCAGCCCGCCGACGAATTTCTCCCGTACATTGGCAAGGGCCGGCTCGGCGGCGATGCAACCTGCGGGATCAAGGAGCTCATAGGGCACACCGAACTGCTTGAGCACTTCGATATCGCCGCCCGTACCGTCATACTGGCTCTGCTTGCGGAAAAGCTGCAACGTGCCCTGGCTGCGCTCGTCATAGGCAATCCCGGTTTCGGCCCGCAAGTCACGCAGCGAGTCGCGGCTATATTCGGCGATGGGGACCATGCGGATCTTGTTGCGCGCGTAGCGTGCCGATGTGCAGTTGCGCAGCATGCGCACCAGCCACAGCGCCATATAGGGGTCGAATTTCGGCCGCACGACAAGCGGGCCAAAATGCATCAGCATCCATTTGATGGCTTTGAGGGGAACGCCGGGACCCGCCCATGGCGAGGAATAGCCGGGCGAGATTTCACCGGCATTGGCAAAACTCGTCTCCAGAGCCGGACCGGGCTGCCGGTCGACCACCACCACCTCGTGGCCCGCCTGGGCGAGATACCAGGCTGACGTGACGCCAACGACGCCACTTCCAAGGACGAGAACTTTCATAAGCGGAACGCTCCTTCAAACAACGCGAGAGAAGCCAGCTGTTTTTGTCGCCAGCATAAGAGTGACTCGCACTGTGGGATGCCGCAGAAATTCTTTCCAGAGTTTTCTTGGGGAATGCGCTGAAATGTCTTGGTTTTTTGGAGCGCGCCCTGAATTCAGGGCAAAATAAAAGGCCGGGTAAACCCGACCTTCTCAAATTCATCTCTGCCGTCAGTGCCAGTACATCCGTGGTCAAAGACGCGAAGACGAATTATTTTTAGCCAGCCTGAAGCTGGTCAGCAGTCATCTTGCCGGACTTGTTGTCACGAACCAGCTCGAAGCTGATCTTCTGACCGTCGTTGAGGCTGCGCATGCCAGCGCGCTCTACTGCGGAGATGTGAACGAACACGTCTGCCGAACCATCGTCTGGCTGAATGAAGCCGAAGCCTTTTGTGGAATTAAACCACTTTACTGTTCCAGTGCTCATAATGAACCCTTTCAAGGAATATGTTTTGGTCACCTATCATGCGACTGCACGATAGTTTTAGCTCGATTTTTGAAGAAGGATCGTTGAGAGCGCTTTGGCGCAATAAAACTAATAACAAACTACCAAATACCGATGGGTCATACATAGTGTCTGGGAGACATTCCGTCAATGCTGCAGCAGAAAAAATAATTTAATTATAAAAACTTAGCCGAATTCAACTGGTGATTTTGATGTTTTTATTGAACAATATTTTGCCAATACCAGCGATCATTTTATGAAGCGCAAGCATTTCCCGATACGGGTAAACGGGTTCGCACGCGGCCGCAAGGCCTCGCCACGAACCGTGCATGTTTGTCGTGGAGCGCTATTTACCCTTGGTCGCGAGCGTCACCTTTGCCTTGGCCTTTGCCGGTTTCTTGGCTGGCTTCAGGGCATTCTCCGCTTCTTCTTCCGCTTCCTTGGCCAGACGCAATGCCTTCAGGCGCGCGGTCTTGCTTTCCCACTTTGCGGTCTCGTCATTGATAATGGCGGATGCAGCTGCGGTTGTGGCCAGGCTTTTCTGTTCCGAAGGACTGAGAACCCGCTTCGGACGGACACCAACTTCAGGCAATTGTTTTGGACTGTGTTTCATCGTGTCTCGCATTTTTGAGCCACAATCATCGCATGCGGCGGTCCACAAGTCTATCGTGCATTCCGATTGTGTCCCGGTGTCCAGCCTCGCGCAAAGCCATAGGACATGGCCAGGGACGCGTATTCAATCTCGCGCAGCAGAAACTCGCGCTCGGCCAGAAGCGCCGCTATCGTCGCCCGGACATCGCCCTGATGATAAGCCAATGCCTCGTCAATTTCGTCGTCCGGTTGTTTCAAGATTGCATTCATCGGATTCTCCTTTGCAATCAAGAATGGCACAATCCGGCGTGCATGAAAAGAAATTTGTTCTTGTTTTGTTCTAAATTTGCACTTGACGCGTGTTCTGGGTTGTATTGCCGGAACGGGGAGAATGCCGGGGGTAAGATGGTATCCATATGCGATACGGCGCAATCCCTGGGGATCGCGCCGCATCTGAACACTCGGGTATCGCTGTGCCGGGCATGCCCTTAGCTCTTGGGCTTGCCCTTGCCGATGACTTCCGTCTGTTTGCCGATCGAGCTGGCAAATGGAACGGCGGCTTTCACTTCAACCTTGTCCTTCTTTGGCTTGCGTACTTCGCGGTTGCTGCGCTGTTGACCTTTGGCCATGGTGGTTCTCCTTCAGGTTTCGGGTAGGGATCGGGGCGGGACGTGATTAGCCGGGGCGGGACTGATCCTCGAGAAGCGCAGCTTCCAGATCGAAATGGTCGATCGGGAAAACCTGCCGGGTGCCGAGCTTCGACGACCGGGCCGGAACATGGATGTAGGTGGCCACGCGGCAATAGGCGGCGCGGGACAACCCGTCGATGAGTTCTTCATCCTGATCCACGTCGTAATCACCGGCGGGTAATGTCTTGTCCACCCCCTTCAGCGCAAAGGGTGCGTCGAAGTGGACGATGGAATGTGTGGTACGCGTGAACATGCCAATCCTCCTTTGGAAGTGGCAAGCAGCGGAAGCTGGCCTGCTGTGTTCTCATCCCGGCGGGTGCCGGAGATCAGTCGTCATGCAACGTTCAAAAAACCGTCGCCATTTTGGAACGAGATTGGCGGGTCGAGAACCTCTGACGCCGCGAAGAGCCAAATCTGAACCGAGGATATCCAAAAGGCGATAGCAAAACAATCGTCATGATTTGCGGCGTAATTGCGGGTGCCGTTTTCAAAAATCGTTCTATCCCAGAACGCCCGCGAAGCTTTTCGTCAATTTTCCCTGCCGGAACGCCTCGGCAATGAAATCAACGAATACCCGCGTTTTTGCCGGCAGCAGCCTGCGGCTGGCATAATAGATGGATAAGGTTCCAACATCGGCATGCCAGTCCGGCAAGAGACGCACGAGCTCGCCATTTTCCAGGTGGGGCAGGGCTACGGGCGCCGAGAGGATGGTTACGCCCAGACCCAGCAAAGCCGCCTGACGCATGGCAGCGGGATCGTTGACCACAATCCTGTCCCGGATATGCGCTGGCATTTCCATTCCGGCGCTGTTGCGCATCATGCGGACGGGAATGCGCCCCGTGCGCTGCTGGCGCAGGACAATCCCGTCCATGGCGGCAAGCCCTGCCGGGTCTGCCGGAAATGCGCGTCCCCGCATGTAGCCCGCAGAGGCCACGGCAATGAGATGCAGGGGCGCGAGCGAGCGTGAAACAACACCGGGCAGAAGTTCGAAGCCGCCGCCGATGGCGGCATCGAATCCTTCCGCGATGAGATCCACCTGCCGGTTTTCAAAGTGCCATTCCGGCCGGATCAACGGAAAGCGCTCGAGAAAGGCTGGAAGCAACGGCAGGACAAATCCGATGCCGAGTGTCGGGCTCATGCTGACCTTGAGCACGCCGGCCGGTTCGTCGCGATGCGCAGCAACATTGGCGATTGCCGCCTGCAGATCGTCGAGGTTTGTGCGGACGGCCTGCAGGAAGCGCTCGCCTTCCTCGGTGAGGGTCAGGTTGCGCGTGCTGCGATGAAACAGCCGCACCCCAAGATTGCGTTCCAGCATGGCCACGTTCCGGCTGACTGCCGCAGGTGTCAGCGACAGGCGCCGCGCCGCTGCGGAGAAACCGCCGGATTCCGCGCTGCGCACGAACGACTCCAGATTGGCGAGGGTTTCCATATCCATACCTTCAATTAATACTTGAAAATATTTAAAGCCATTACCTGCTTCACGTCAATGAATGCCTGTCCCATTTTCAGGCCATGCAACTCCATGCATTCACAAAGAGGAACAGGATCATGAGCATTGGTATTATCGGAGCAGGGCTGATCGGTTCGGCCTTTGCGCGGGCGCTGGCCCGGGCCGGGATCGAGGCGATCATTTCCAACAGCCGCGGACCGGACTCGTTGAAGGAACTGGTCGGTGAACTCGGGCCGTTCATCAAGGCGGGCACCGTAGAGCAGGCGGCGAGTGCGGATATTGTGGTGATTGCCGTCAACTGGTCGAAGCTGCCGCAGGCTCTGGCCGGCCTGCCCGCCTGGAACGGCCGCATTGTCATCAATGCCAACAATGCCATCGAGGCTCCGGCCTTCAAGCCTTTTGACCTCAAGGGGCGCCTGTCGAGCGACGTCGTTGGCGATCTCGTGCCGGGTGCGAAACTGGTGAAGGCGCTCAACCATTTGCCGGCAGCCTTGCTCGCGGGCGACCCGCAAGCCGAAGGTGGCCATCGTGTCCTGTTCTATTCGGGCGATGACGCGGACGCCAAGGCAAAGGTGGGCGCCCTGTTCGAAAAACTTGGCTTTTTCGCCCTCGATCTGGGCAGCCTTGCGGCGGGTGAGAAGATGGCGGCTTTCCCCGGCGGGCCGCTGGCTGTTCGTAATCTGGTGAAGTTCGGCTGATGACCGGAGAAGGGCCTGCCCATCGGCAGGCCCTTTCACAATCTATGGCGCCAGCGGACGGGCTTTAAGCCAGAGGAACAATGGAATCCGCGACCATTGCTGCAAGGCGGCCTGCAATTCCGCATCGGGCTGGGGTTCCAGCAGAGCGGTGATCGCAAGCCCCGCTGCCTGCAGCGCTGCCATGTAATCCTGCAGCGGCTGCGACCAGCCGGCGAAGTCCATCGTCAGCCCACCGCGTTCCTCGCTGCCTTCGAAGCGCTCGCGGCCATAATAGGTGCCGGGCACCACGAAGGGCGCGTCCGGTTCGCTGCCCGCAAAACTGCCGCGATCGCGGAATGGATGGACCAGCGAAATCAGCAGCGTGCCATCGGGGCGCATGACCCGCCGCATTTCTTTCACGCTGCCCGGAACGTCCTCCACATCCATCAGGACGTTGTAGGCGACAACGAGATCAAAGGTGCTGTCGTCAAAACCAAGGGTCGCGGCATCTGAAACGGCATAGGCATCGGCTGAATCCGCTTGCCGGGCGGCGTCGACCATTTCGGCCACCGCATCGGTTGCGGTGACGTGATAGCCCAGCGTTCTGAGATCGCGGGAAACGCGACCCTCGCCGCAGCCGACATCGAGTGCCTTGCCCGTACCTGTGCCGGTGAAGGCCAGAAGCGAATTGCGATAGGACCAGTAAGCGTCATGTTCGGGGGAACGTGCCCAGGCAATCCATTGCTTGGCCACGCGGGCCCAGTGTTCGCGGTCGGCGGGTGCATTTTGTGACATGGGAAACCTCTATCCGGGACAGGGCGGGTATCCATAATCATCCGCTATTTCGATGTCCAGACCATGTGTGCCCGGTGTCTGGACAGGCGGTTTTCCAGCGCCCGGCACATTGTCCCCCGCGCCTAATTTGCCTCAGGCACTTTTATATTCGGCAAATGATGTTACATTGGCTCCAACGTTAATGAACAAGCGCCTTGCCTGCGTCCTCCAGAGGTTCGCGCGGCGCCCGAAGGATAAGATTTTGAAAGACCCCGAATCGGACGCCCGCAAAGCGTCGAATGAAGGGGCGTCTGGCGGTCATCCGGTGTCAAATGGCACTGCAGGTCCCGCCAAGAACGGACCCGGACCACAAGGGGATTCTGCGCATCAACCGCAGGAGAGCCGGTCCGATTCCCAGGAAGGACGCTTCGATAAGAACCCCAAGAAACGGGCGCGCCGCCGTCGGCGCGGCAAGTCGAAACACGGTGCTGTTTCGGCGCAAAATCCTGTTGCCGCTGACGCGCCTGCGCATCCGGCGGGAGAAACCGGTGCCGCCGCGCAGGCGAAAACCGGCAAGAAGCGCCGCCCCAACCGTCACAGGCGCCGGGGCCGCTCCAAGGCAGGCCAGCAGGAAGCTGTTATCGCGGCGGCTGTGGAACAGAGCAATCCAGCCAAACCTTCCGAGCCTGACAATACACGGCGCGAACCCAGATATGCCGGCGCTCCACTCTATGCCGCGCTCGATCTGGGCACGAACAATTGCCGTCTGCTCGTGGCAACGCCGACGCGGCCGGGCCAGTTCCGTGTCATCGATGCGTTTTCGCGCATTGTCCGTCTTGGCGAGGGGCTGGGTGCAACCGGGCGCCTGAGTCCGAATGCCATGAGCCGTGCCATCGAGGCGCTGAAGATTTGTCGCGACAAGCTGGAAAATCACGATGTGCGGCGCGCCCGCCTCATCGCCACCGAGGCCTGCCGCCAGGCGGAGAACGGTGCGGAATTCCTGCATCAGGTCAAACACGAGACCGGCCTTGATCTGGAGATCATCAACCGCCAGACGGAAGCCCGCCTTGCTGTTTCCGGCTGTGGCACGCTGGTCGAACGTGAAACCGATGCGGTTGTCCTGTTCGACATCGGCGGCGGGTCCTCGGAAATCGCCCTGATCGACCTGTCCGAGCGGCGTTCCCCGCGTCTGGCCGAGCACATCATTGCCTGGACCTCGCTGCCAGTCGGTGTCGTCACGCTGGCGGAGCGTTTTGGCGGCCGCGATGTGACGACCGACAATTTCGCCGTCATGGTCAATCATGTGGCCGAACTCCTCAACGATTTCTCCGAACGGCACAAGCTCGGCGATCTCGTCAACAGCCAGAATTTTCACCTGCTCGGCACGTCAGGCACGGTGACGACGCTTGCCGGTATCCATCTTGGCCTGGATCGCTATGACCGGCGGCGCATCGATGGTATCTGGATGCAGAATGACGATGTGACCGAGATGACAAGCAAGCTCCTGTCGTGGAGCTTTGACGAACGGGTTGCCAATCCCTGTATCGGCGCTGACCGGGCGGATCTTGTTCTTGCCGGCTGCGCCATTCTGGATGCAATCCGCAATGTCTGGCCCAGCCAGAAGCTGCGTGTGGCTGATCGCGGCCTGCGCGAAGGTATTTTGACTGAACTCATGTCGCGCGATGGCGCGTGGCGCAATCGGTGGTTTCGCGCCAATGTCGCGTAAAAGAGGGGCGTAGATTCCCAATGGCTAAGACAACAACAGGCGGGCGCGGCGGTACGGGTACGCGCGGCCTGCATACCAAGATCAAGAAGAAGGCGGGCACGATCAAGGAATCGTCGCGCCGCTGGCTCGAACGTCACATCAACGATCCCTATGTGCAGCGGTCGAAGGCCGATGGCTATCGTTCGCGCGCGGCCTACAAGCTGATCGAGATCGATGACCGCTACAAGATCCTGAAAAAGGGTCAGCGCATCATCGATCTGGGTGCCGCTCCCGGCGGCTGGAGCCAGATTGCAGCCGGGATTGTCGGCTCTCCCGAGGAAGCGCCGACGGTTGTCGGCATTGACTATCTGCACATCGATCCCTTGCCGGGCGTAACGTTGCTCGAGATGGATTTCCTGGACGATGCCGCGCCGGACAAACTCATCGAAGCTCTGGGCGGCCAGCCGGATATCGTGTTGTCGGATATGGCCGCTCCAACCACGGGGCATCGCCGCACCGACCACATCCGCACGACACATCTGTGCGAAGTGGCAGCGGACTTTGCGGTTTCCGTGTTGCGTCCGGGCGGTCATTTCCTGACCAAGACCTTTCAGGGCGGCACTGAAAACGAAGTGCTGACCCTGCTCAAGCAGCACTTCAAATCCGTGCATCACGTCAAGCCGCCAGCCTCGCGTGCCGAGTCCGTGGAGCTTTACCTGCTTGCCCGTGATTTCAAGGGCAGATCCTAAACGGCGATCTATTCGGCAGGCGCGGGCTTCGCATTCGGGTAATGTCCGGATACTTCGGCGCCCGCATCCGGCTTCAGGCCGACGAATGAGAAGAATGCCAGCGACGATATGGCGGCTACCAGAAAGAACGCCGTGTGGAAATCCGAGAGCTGCAACGGTCCGCCATGCATGCTGGTGGATACTTCCAGAATGCCGCCTGCCACCGCGACGCCGAGCGCTATCGATATCTGCTGGGCGACGGATGCGATGGGGGTAGCGAGGCTGGTCTGCTCATTCGGCACTTCCGCATAGCCAAGCGCATTGGTGCCGGTGAAGAACAGCGAGCGGAAAAAACCCGCAACGAGCAGCAAACCGAGAATGAGAGCCGTCGGCGTTTCCGGGGTGAAGAAGCCGTTCATGGCAATGAAGCTTGCGGCAATCAGCGATCCATACATCAGCGCATTGCGGAAACCCGTCTTGCGGAAGAACCACTTGGTCACGAACTTCATGCCGATAGCGCCGGCGGCCGATATGAACGTCATGAGGCCGGATTGGAACGGTGTCATGCCAAAGCCGATTTGGAACATCAGCGGCAGCAGGAACGGTGTTGCACCGACGCCGATCCGGAACAGGCTGCCGCCGACAATCGAGGCGCGGAACACCTGATTCCTGAAAAGATCGAGCGCCAGCAGCGGTTCTGCCGTGCGCCTGGCATGGATGAGATAGAGTGCTGTCGAGACAAGCCCGATTGCAAGTGTCGTGATCCCGACCCATGCGGGGAGTGCCGGCAGGCTGACCACGGAAAGCCCGAACACAACGCCGGATGCGGCGATGCCGCTGAGGAAGAAACCGGGCACGTCCAACTTGCGCTGGATCAATGTTTCGACATCCGGCAGATAGCGTGTTGCGAACCAGATGCCGAGCATGCCGATGGGCACGTTGATCAGGAAAATCCAGTGCCAGGTGAAATAGGTGGTGAGAAACCCGCCGATGGGCGGTCCGACCAGCGGCCCGACCAGTGCCGGCACGGTCAGCCAGGCCATGGCGCCGACGAGTTCGCTGCGCGGCGTCGAGCGCACCAGCACGAGCCGTCCAACCGGCGTCATCATGGCACCGCCGACACCCTGCACGAAGCGCGAGACGACGAATGCCAGCAGGGAGTTGGACACGGCGCAGGCAACCGACCCCAGCACGAAAACCACGATGGCCGCACGGAACACATTCTTGGCCCCGAAACGATCGGCCATCCAGCCGCTGACCGGGATGAACACGGCAAGCGAGACGAGATAGGCGGTCAGCGCAAGCTTGAGCGCAATGGGGCTAGTCCCGATATCGGCGGCAATGGCGGGCAGGGACGTGGAAATGACGGTCGAGTCCATCTGTTCCATGAACAGAGCGACAGCAAGCACGAGCGGAACAATGCGATTCACAATGAATTCCAGTTCTCAGTAAAGAGCGTCGTCAGCAATCGGGGTCCGTCGCGGGACTCAGAGTAAAAAGCAACCCTTGCTGGCGCTGCGATAGCACCAGTGTGACGGGTGCTCAAGCACCGATCAATCAGATGTGATCCAGCGCAATACGATTTTCCGCTATGCAAACGGAACAGCCCGGCAGCCATGGCGTTGCCCATGCACGATCTCAACCGCAGCCCCCAAGACTGCCAGACGGAGACGAACCCATGACATCATACGAGATTTCCCGCCGCGACCTGTTTCTGGCGTCGAGCGCCATAGCCGGCGGCCTTGCCATGTCGCAAGTCATACCGGATTCTGCTGCCGCCGCAGTTCCGCTTTCCAACGTCAGATCGCCGGGCTTCAAGCGCTTCAAGCTGGGTGAATTTGAGGTGACCACGCTTCTCGATGGCCTGCGCCTGTCCGACGGCCCGTTTCCCACTTTCGGTGCCGATCAGTCGCAGGAGAAGGTCGCGGCGTTGATGCGCGCCAATTTTCTGCCGGAAACGAAATTCGTCAATGGCTTTGCCCCTGTTCTGATCAACACCGGGACTGAGCTGATCCTGTTCGACACCGGTTTTGGCGTTGCGGGGCGCGACAACGGTTTTGGCCAGCTGGAAGCCAATATGAAGGCGGCGGGCTACACGCCCGATCAGGTGAGTATTGTCGTCATCACCCATATGCATGGTGATCACATTGGCGGCCTGATGAATGGCGAGACGCCTGCCTTTGCCAATGCGCGCTATATTGCGGGGCAGATCGAATATGATTTCTGGACCGATCCGGCCCGGGCGGGCACGCCTGCCGAAGCGGGTGCCAAAGGCGTTGCGTCCAAAGTAAAACCCCTGGCGCAAAAGACCACGTTCATCAAGGCCGGGGATGCGGTTGTCTCCGGTATCACCAGTGAAGCGGCTTACGGCCACACGCCCGGCCACATGATTTTCCACGTGGAGTCCGCGGGCAAACGTCTGGTGCTGACCGCCGATACCGCCAATCATTACGTCGCAGCCCTGCAGCATCCGGAATGGGAGGTGGCTTTTGATGCGGACCGTGCCAAGGCCATCGAGACGCGCAAGCGGGTGCTCGACATGATCGCCGCCGACCGGGTGCCGTTCATCGGCTATCACATGCCGTTCCCATCCGCCGGCTATCTCGACCGGCAGGGAAGCGGCTACCGTTTCGTACCGGTTACCTATCAGTTCGACGTCTGATCCTGTTCCGGCACGGCTGATGCGGCTTTGGCGCGCTTGCGCCGGATCGTATCGGCAATGAATACCCGTGACAGGGCGTGGTAGAGCGGTTCATGCGAGATGATGCGCGCCGTGCCGTAACCGAGCATGGACGTGCACATCAGCGCAATGACGCTGTCATGGCTGCCGGTCATTTCCAGAATGATGACAAAGGCCGTCATCGGCGCTTGCACGACCCCGGCAAAGTAGCCAGCCATGCCGAGCACCGCAGCAAGGCCGATATTGCTGCCTGTCAGCAAGCCGACCGAACTGCCGAAGCTCGCGCCGACGGAAAGAGACGGGGCAAAAATGCCGCCGGGAATGCCGGAGACCATGGACAGGAAACTGGCGAGCAGTTTTTCCAGGAAGAAATACCAGGGCAGGGCATGGCCCTCCACGGCGCCGCGCGCCTGTTCGTAGCCCGTGCCGAAGGTTGTCCCGCCTGAAGCAACCCCGATCAGCGCCACGGCAAAACCGCACACAGCGGCAAGCAGCAAGGTGCGACGAAACGGATCGGGCGCCGTCCAGCGCTTGATCCTGCGCAATGCCTTGACGGCACCGGCGCTGAAGCAGGCGCCGAACGCACCGCCGCCCACGCCGCAGAGAATGACGAGCAGCCAGTCGGAAAAACCCGTGGCGGCTGCCGCCGATGCGCCGAAATAAGTGTAGTTGCCGACAAGTCCGATGGCGGCGAGGCCGGAGAGGATGACGGCTGTCAGGACAAGGCCGTTGGTGCGTGCCTCGTAGGAGCGGCCCATTTCCTCGATGGCAAAGACGATGCCGGCGAGCGGTGTATTGAAGGCTGCGGCAATCCCGGCGGCGGAGCCTGCGAGAATGAGCCCGCGCGCCTGTGCCATGCCGCCCCAGCGCGCCACCTGCAGCATCAGCGATGCACCGACCTGGACGGTTGGACCCTCGCGGCCGATGGAGGCGCCGGAGAACAGGCCGACGACGGTCAACAGGATCTTGCCGAAAACCATGCGCAGGGAAAGCAGCCGGACGCGGTCTTCGTGATCATTGAGATGCCGGGCGGCGATGGCCTGCGGAATGCCGCTGCCCTGGGCATTGGGGAAGAAGCTGTAAGCCATGTAGGCGCAGAAGATGAAGCCGAGCGGCGTGATGATCAGGGGCAGGAATGTCGTCCAGCCGCTTGTCCCTGTCACGCCATGAAACGTTTCCTGGGCGATATCCGCCAGCTTGGCGAAGAGGACGCTGACGACACCAATGGCGAGCGCACCCGCCCAGAACACCAGACGCGGGCGCCAGACCCGGGTGTTGCCCCACATGGCACGCGACCGGCGCAGGAAGGAAACTTTTCGGTAAATCGGGCGCACCATATCTCCTGTGTTGAGCCGTCCAAGGGATCGTGTGCTCCTAACATGCGGGAAAACGATGGGCCAGTCTCAACAATTCGCCCTTTTCCTGCCAAGATGCACAGGGCATTTTGACACCCAGGGAGGACACCATGAAACGATTCTTTGCCATGCTTTGTGTCTCGCTGTCGCTCGGCGCAGTGTTGCCGGCGGCCGCTGCTTCACCGGAGGAAAAGGTCGATCCGATCGACAAGGCTGCGACCGAATGTCTGAACAGCCCGGCAGGGCAGACGACGGCAGGAATGGTCGATTGCTCGCATAAGGCGTTCCTCGCCTATGACAAGCAGCTGAACGAGGTTTACAAAAAAGTCCTGGCATCCGTCGATCCGGAATCAGCCAAGCAGATTCGCGATGCGCAGCGCAAATGGGTGGCGTGGCGCGAGGCCCAGATCAAGGCCGACAACGGCCCATGGCGCGCCGACCGGGGTTCCATTGCCAGCATGGATATCGAGGCGCTGAATGTGGATGCGGTGCGGGCGCGCATCAAGGAACTTCAATATTATGCGCAGTAGAGCCGGTTTCCGTCCACCCCTAGCGGGAGATCGTGTATCGCTGATTGCGGAATAAATACGTTTCCACCTTTCCAAACCGACATATCCATGTTACCAGCCCGTGCCAATTCACCGGAACATTACTGACTCGGCGCACCGCCATCGTGGTGCGCTTGTCGCATTTTAAGGAATTGGTTATGGCAAAAATTGTTGAATCCGCGACGGGCGCGCTGGCACTGACATTTGACGATGTCCTGCTTCAGCCGGGTCATTCCGAAGTCATGCCCGGCCAGACTGACATTCGCACCCGCATTGCTCCCGATATCGAACTGAACCTGCCGCTGCTCTCCGCAGCCATGGACACCGTTACCGAGTCGCGCCTTGCCATTGCCATGGCTCAGGCTGGCGGCATGGGCGTCATCCACCGCAATCTTACGCCGGAACTGCAGGCCGAAGAGGTCCGGCAGGTCAAGAAGTTCGAATCCGGCATGGTCGTCAACCCGGTCACCATCGGTCCGGACGCAACGCTTGCCGATGCGCAGGCATTGATGCGCGCCCATGGCATTTCCGGCATCCCGGTGGTTGAGAACGCCGGTGAGGGCAGCCGCAAGCCGGGCCGTCTCGTTGGCATTCTGACCAACCGCGACGTGCGTTTTGCGTCCGATCCCAGTCAGAAGATTTACGAACTGATGACGCGTGAAAACCTCATCACCGTGCGCGAAAACAATGTCCAGCACGAAGAAGCCAAGCGCCTTCTGCACCAGCACCGCATCGAGAAGCTGCTGGTGGTCGACAGCAAGGGGCACTGCGTCGGTCTGATCACCGTCAAGGATATGGAAAAGTCGCAGCTGAACCCGAATGCCGCCAAGGATGCGCAGGGCCGCCTGCGGGTTGCCGCTGCATCGAGCGTCGGCGAAGACGGTTTCGAGCGCGCCGAGCGGCTGATTGCTGCCGGTGTCGACGTTCTCGTCATCGACACGGCCCACGGTCATTCGCAGCGTGTTCTGGATGCGGTCACCCGCGCCAAGAAGATGTCCAACGCCGTGCGCATCATTGCCGGTAACGTTGCAACGGCTGCGGGCACGCAGGCGCTGATCGATGCCGGTGCCGATGCGGTCAAGGTCGGTATCGGACCGGGCTCCATCTGCACCACGCGTATCGTTGCCGGTGTTGGCGTGCCGCAGCTTTCCGCTATCATGTCGGCAGTGGAAGCCGCGCACAAGGCCGGTGTTCCGGTCATCGCCGATGGCGGCATCAAATATTCCGGCGATTTCGCCAAGGCGCTGGCCGCCGGTGCCGCTGCCGCCATGGCGGGTTCCGCCCTTGCCGGGACCGAGGAAAGCCCCGGCGAGGTCTATCTCTACCAGGGCCGTTCCTTCAAGGCCTATCGCGGCATGGGTTCGGTCGGCGCCATGGCCCGCGGTTCGGCGGATCGCTACTTCCAGGCGGAAGTCCGCGACGAGTTGAAGCTCGTGCCGGAAGGCATTGAAGGCCAGGTGGCCTATAAGGGGCCTGTGTCGGGGGTCCTGCACCAGCTCGCCGGCGGTCTTCGTGCGTCGATGGGCTATGTCGGTGCCAAGAACCTGGAAGAGTTCCGCGACAAGGCGACCTTTGTCCGCATCACCAATGCCGGCCTGCGGGAAAGTCACACCCACGATGTGACGATCACGCGCGAAAGCCCGAACTACCCAGGCGGCAACTGATCGGGACGCGGAGGCCATGTCTGACAACGCCCTCCGCGACCATTTTTCGGCCATGGCGCGCAACAGCGCCTGGTCGAAACGTCCATCATTGTTTTGTGTCCTTTGACAAGCTCAGGATGAGGGACGTAAAGGATAAACAAATGGGGTGGCGTTTCACGGAATGATCTTCCGCGCCCGCAGATCCCGGAAGACGTTCAGGAACATTTCTTCCGTATCGACATATTCATGGAAGCCGGCGCGGCGCAGTTTGCTGCCATCGGCGAAGAAATCATAATTCCAGCCGAATACCGCGTCGCCAAATCCCCATGATGAGACATCGCTGTAGGGGATAGCCGCTAGGGTGTGCTTCGCAACCATTTTATCCCAGAGCAGTTCCTTGTCGGCCATCACCACATTCAGTGACATGGGCAGGGGCGGGGCAACCTCCAGATCGAAAAACCGGGCAATTTTCGGCCACGTCTCGCTCCAGCGGAAGAGGTCGCCATTGTTGATGTTGTAGGCCTGATTTCCCGCCGCCGGGTGGGTGGCGATAAACACCGTCGCCCGTGCCAGCAGACCGGCATCGGTCATTTCAAGCAGGCTGTCATAGGCGCCGGGCTTTCCCGGAAAGCGCAGGGGAATGCCGAGTTCCCTGGACATCGAGGCATAGACGGCAATCACCGAGGCGAGGTTCATCGGGTTGCCGAGCGCATATCCGATAACCACGGACGGACGCAGCGCGGACCATGTCCAGCTCTTTCCCCTTTGGGCTGCTTCGAGAAAATCCTGCTGGTCGATGTTGAATTCCGGCGGCATGTGATTGGCATCGCTCTCGCGCGCCGGAGTCTTGAACGGGCCGAGATGCGCGCCGTAGACCTTGTATCCCTGCATGAGGCTGATGTGCCGGAGGCCGCGTGCGACGGGTTCGATGGCATTGACGACATTGACCAGCATGGCAAGGTTCGGCGGTACCAGCTCCGCCCACGTCGGACGGTCCTGATAGGCCGCGTAAAAAACATGAGTGACATCGGTGAGGTGTGCGAGTTTTGCCTTGGCATCGGCCGCATCGAGCAGATCAACGGCGATGTGGCTGACCCTGCCATCCGCAATCCCGCCGCGCCGCGACAGGCCGACAATTTCCCAGTCACCCAATTCCTTGAGATGTGCAATCAGATTTCCGCCGATGATGCCATTGGCACCCACAATCACGGCTTTTTTCATGTCCTCTATCATTTCAACAGCTCCATTTTGTTGGTGCTGCCAGCATCATCCATTTGTATGTGTTTGCGTAGGCGATTGATGATGATATCATTCATAAGAAAATATTTGAGGTGGCAGGTGGATCGTTTTGCGGCAATGAAGACCTTCATACGGGTGGCGGAGCTTGGCTCGCTGTCGGCGGCGGCACGGGAACTCGGGCTCACGCAACCGGCTGTCAGCCAGCAGATGGCCGCACTGGAGCGCCATCTCAACATGCGGCTGCTGCATCGTTCGACACGCCAGCTGGCCCTAACCGACAGCGGCGAGACCTACTACCAGCGGGCGCGGCATATCCTGCAGACCGTCGACGAGGCGGAAGAGGCCGTGACTGGCCTTGCCACGTCGGTTCAAGGCAACCTTCGCGTGCATGCGCCCGTCGGGTTCGGCCAGATGCATCTGACGCCGATGCTGATCGATTTTCAGTGCCGGCACCCGGATTTGACCGTTGAACTCATTCTGGATGACCGCTTTGCCGATCTGGTGGCCGAGGGCGTCGATGTTGCCATCCGTTTCGGTGCCTTGGCCTCGTCTGGCCTGGTGGCGCGGAAACTGGCGACGTTCGAGCGGATTCTTGTGGCCTCGCCTGAATACATCGCGCGCCATGGCAGCCCGCTGCTGCCGGAAGAACTGTCGGCGCACCGGCATGTCAGGTTTATCTGGTCGCCACTGGGTGAGGCGGTGCCGCTGATCGGGCCGGACGGGCCGATTGTCGTGCCGGTCAAATCGGGCTTTCTCGCCAACAACGCTTTTGTGCTCAATCAGGCATTGCGGGCGGGCGTGGGAATTGGCGGGGCGCAGGTGCCGCTGGTTCAGCCGTTTCTCGATGACGGCACGCTGGTCCGTGTGCTGCCCGCTTACCGCTACGCGTCCATGGATATCCACGTGGTCTATGCCTCGGCCAAGTTTCTGCCGCGCAAGGTAAGGGCATTTGTGGACCATCTGGCGGCTGCGCTGTCCGGAATTCCCGGGTTGAATTAACAGCTTGCGGAAAAAATGAACGTAGACGTAAGATGCGTCAACGTTGGAGGAACCCATGTCGCAGACCGCAATTTTCTGGCCGATGATCGCGCTGACCGCGCTGGTCTATATTGTCTACGGCCTTGTGTTCCTTCGCCGGATGGAAGCGGTCAAGAGCGGCCAGGCCTCGCCTCGCGATTTCAAGCTGCCGCTCAAGGAGCCGGAGACGAGCGCCACGGTGATCCGCAACCTGATCAATCTTTATGAGCTGCCGGTGCTGTTCTATGCGGTCTGCATCTCGCTCTATGTGGTCAACGGCGCATCGTTCCTCGCCGTCATCGTTGCCTGGTTGTTTGTGGCAGCGCGCGTCGCCCATACTGTCGTGCATGTGACGTCAAACCGTTTGAGGCTGCGCCAGCCGATTTTCACCATCGGGTTTGTTCTCAATGGCATTTTGTGGGTCATCCTCGCGTTGCATCTGGCGATACCCGCAACGGCTTAGGATCGGCGAAGGGATTGCCGGGAACGGTCAGGAACTAGGCCGCCAGATCGTCCAGCTCATCGGCTGAGATCAGCAATCGTCTGCCGCAATCGACAATCGTTGTGGCCAGGGCTTCGAAATCCTCGCGCCGTTCGCTTTGCCGGCGCCAGATCAGGCCGATCTCGCGCGAAGGTTCAGGATCGGCAAAGGCAAGGATGCGCACATTGTTGCGGCTGGCCTCCGTGCGCACGGCAATTTCCGGGATCAGTGTCAGGCCCATGCCGTGGCTGACCATCTGCAGCAGCGTCGCCATGCTGGTGGCGCCATAATTGACCAGCTGCCGCTGCTTGACGCTGGTGCACACCGCCAAAGCCTGATCGCGCAGACAGTGGCCTTCCTCAAGCAGCAGCAGCCGTTCCAGCGCCACGCTCTCCTGGGTCATCGGCGAGGTGAGAATGTCGATGTCATTGCTCGATGTGGCAATCAGGAACCGGTCGCGGAACAGCGGCTTGGCGGCAATGCCGTCGCTGTCGATCGGCAATGCCGCGATCAGCGCGTCGAGATCGCCAAGCCGCAAATCCTCGACCAGCTTCGACGTCACCGCCTCGCGCAACTCGATGGTCAGTTCCGGGTAGGCTGCGCGCAATTCCGGAATGAGAATGGGCAGGAGATAGGGCGCTATGGTTGGTATGATCCCCAGCCGCAGGCGGCCCTGCAAAATGCCACGCCGCTGCGATGCCAGTTCTTCCAGCGAGCGGATGCCGTTCAGAATGCCGCGAACCCGCGGCAGAAGCCGCTTGCCCATATCGGTCAGAACCACCGTGCGGCGTGTCCGCTCGAACAGGGGCGTTCCAAGCCGCTGCTCCATTTCCGCGATCTGCGCCGAAAGTGCCGGCTGCGAAATACGTGCGAGTTCTGCCGCCTTGCGGAAGTGCAGGGTGGTGGCAAGGATATCGAAATAGCGCATTTGGCGGACGGAAAACATGATAACCAAATCCTATCAATAATAATTCTAAATTCAATTGGAAACTATGATTGGAATAGTTCTATGGTTGCCCCGAGATCGCAGAGAGCCCGCGCGCCGTGCGATTCTGAAAATAGTGTCAGAAAACGAAATTCAAGGAGAAGCCAATGGCTGACCGTCCGACGTTGACAACTACTGCCGGTGCACCGGTATCAGACAATCAGAATTCGAGGACTGCGGGTGAACGTGGTCCGGTTCTCCTGGACGACTATCAGCTGCTCGAAAAGCTTGCCCACCAGAACCGTGAACGTATCCCTGAACGGGTTGTTCACGCCAAGGGCTGGGGCGCATTCGGCACGTTGAAGATCACCGGCGATATCTCCCGTTACACCAAGGCCAAGGCCTTGCAGCCGGGCACCGAAACACCGCTGCTGCTGCGGTTTTCCACGGTTGCCGGTGAACTTGGCGCCGCCGATGCCGAGCGCGACGTGCGCGGTTTTGCCCTTAAATTCTATACCAGCGAAGGCAACTGGGATCTGGTCGGCAACAATACGCCCGTGTTCTTCGTGCGCGATCCGCTGAAGTTCCCCGATTTCATTCACACGCAGAAGCGCCATCCGCGCACCAACCTGCGTTCAGCCACCGCCATGTGGGATTTCTGGTCGCTGTCGCCGGAAAGCCTGCACCAGGTCACCATCCTGATGTCGGATCGCGGCCTGCCGGTCGCGCCGATGTACATGAATGGCTACGGCTCGCACACCTATTCCTTCTGGAACGACAATGGCGAGCGCTTCTGGGTAAAATTCCACTTCAAGACCCAGCAGGGCCACAAGCATTATACCAATGCGGAAGCTGAATCGCTGATCGGCAAGTCGCGCGAAACCTACCAGGAAGAGCTGTTTGGCGGCATTGAACGCGGCGAATTCCCGAAATGGACCGTACAGGTTCAGATCATGAGCGAAAGCGACGCGGAAAAGACCTCCTACAATCCGTTCGATCTGACCAAGGTCTGGCCGCATGCTGAGTTCCCGCCGATCGAAATCGGTGTCATGGAACTCAACCGCAACGCCGACAACTATTTCGCCGAGATCGAACAGGCTGCCTTCTCGCCGTCGAACGTCGTTCCCGGCATCGGTCATTCGCCGGACAAGATGCTGCAGGCACGTGTGTTCTCCTATGCGGATGCGCATCGCTACCGCCTCGGCACCCATTATGAAGCACTGCCCGTCAACCAGCCGAAGTGCCCGGTCCATCACTACCACAAGGATGGCCAGATGAATTTCTTTGGCCAGAAGACCGGCAATGTCGATGCCTATTACGAGCCCAACAGCTTCTCGGGTGCCGTCGAGCAGCCATCGGCAAAAGAGCCGCCGCTGGCCCTTTCCGGCAATGCGGATCGCTACAACCACCGCATCGGCAACGATGACTACGTGCAGGTAACAGCACTGTTCAACCTGTTCGACGCTGGTCAGCGTGCGCGCCTGTTCTCCAACATCGCTGCGGCAATGGGCGGTGTTCCCGGTGCCATCATCGAGCGTCAGCTGTCGCACTTCAAGCTTGTTCATCCCGCGTATGAAGCCGGCGTGCGGGCTGCCCTCAAGGAAGCGCATGGCTATGAAGCCAACGCGATTTCCAACGAAGAAAAGCACGTCGCGGCCGAGTAATCGCTGCCTGAAACAACTTTGTTGTTCAATGTGAAAGCCGGAGCACGATGCTCCGGCTTTCTTTTATTGGCTTTGCCATGTATGCGAAGCCGGTAGACAAAAAGAAGGAATTCCCATGCGACTTGGCGGACGCCTGCAGGCGGCAATCGAAGTACTGGACGATATTGAGACCCGCAAACGCCCGGCTTCCGATGCGCTCAAGGATTGGGGACTGTCGCACCGCTTTGCCGGTGCCGGTGACCGCGCGGTCATCGGCAATATCGTCTATGACGCCTTGCGGCGCAAATTGTCGCTTGGCTGGCGGATGGACAGCAATGCGGCCCGTCATATTGCCTTCGGCGTGCTCCTGTCCGATGCCGAGCTGGTTATCGATGAAATCAATGCTGCGCTGGACGGTGACAAGTTTGCGCCTGCACCGCTCGAAGCCGATCGCATGGCCATCTGGCTGGAGCGTGACCTCGCTGCTGCACCCGATCATGTGCGCGCCGATACACCCGAATGGTGTGTACCGCATTTCCAGGCGATTTTTGGCGAGGCCTGGGTGGCTGAAGCTGCTGCCCTCAGCGACCGCCCTCCGGTCGACCTGCGCGTCAACACGCTGAAGGCTGATCGCGAAAAGGTACTGAAGGAACTGGTTCGCGCCGGAGCCAGCGCCGCCCCGCTGCTGGAAACCGCCGTCCGGGTGCCGCCGCTGCGCGCCATGGGCCGTCATCCGAACGTGCAGGCGGAACCGGCATTCCAGCGTGGGCTTTTCGAAGTGCAGGATCTCGGCTCGCAGATCGCCGCCAAACTCAGTGGCGCCAGGCCGGGCGAACAGGTGCTCGACTACTGCGCCGGAGCCGGCGGCAAGACGCTGGCGCTGGCGGCGCAGATGGGCAACAAGGGGCAGATTCACGCCTATGACGCGGAACGTGCCCGGCTTGCCCCCATTTTTGACCGGCTGAAACGGGCGGGGGTGCGCAATGCCCAGGCCCACGCCAATTCCAGCGAACTCACCCCGCTTGAAGGCCAGATGGATCTCGTGCTGGTTGATGCGCCTTGCACCGGTTCCGGCACCTGGCGGCGCAGGCCGGATGCGAAATGGCGCCTCAGCGAGCAGCAGCTGGAGCGGCGCGAGGTGGAACAGCGCGAGGTGCTTGACGCGGCCAAGGCCTATGTGAAGCCGGGCGGGCGGCTGGTCTATATCACCTGTTCGCTGTTTGCGCCGGAAAACGGTCAGCAGGTCGCCGCCTTCCTGCAGGCAAACCCTGATTATGCCGCGGCCGATACCCGCCCCATGTGGCAGGAAGCGGTCTCGGCAAGCGATGGTCTCGGACCCTTGTTCAAGGATGGCAATACGATCCTGTCGCCGTTGTCGACATCGACAGACGGCTTCTTCATTTCTGTTCTCAGACGCGAGAAATAGCGGTACAACCATCCGCGACATTGTCCGCAGGAAAGGTTCTACCATGTCCCGGTCCGTAGGGTTTCTCTTGTTTCTCGTGCTGACTGTCGGTGGCGGGCTTGCCATCGGCTATATCACGCTGCCGGGCGAGTGGTATGCCGGGCTGGTCAAGCCTTCGTTCAATCCGCCGAACTGGATTTTCCCGCCGGTCTGGACGATTCTGTATGTGCTGATCGCCGTCGCCGGCTGGCGGGTGTGGGATCGCGACTTGACCTCGGCCCAGCAGTTCTGGTGGGCGCAGCTCGTCCTGAATTTCCTCTGGTCGCCGGTGTTTTTCGGCTTTCAGCAGATGGGCGTGGGGCTGCTGGTGATCGTGCTGTTGCTGATCTCGATCATCGGCTTCATCCGTGTTACCTGGGAGCCCGAACGGCCAGCCGCGCTGATGTTCATTCCCTATCTCGTCTGGGTGGCGTTCGCCACGCTTCTCAACGTGTCGCTTTACCTGCTCAATCCGGTGTCCTGACATGAGCTTGCCCTATGATCTGGCCGCTATTGGCGGCAAACAGGTGCTGTTCGTCATGGCGGTGGATGCCGAATATGGTGCACATCTGCAGCGGCTGTTCCGGCCGCTGATGACCGGCGTCGGTCCGGTGGAGGCGGCGGTCAGCCTTGCCGCCAATCTCGCGGCGCTGGAACAGAGCGGCATTGTGCCGGACCTCATTGTATCGCTCGGATCAGCCGGCTCGCGCACGCTGGAGCAGACCGAAGTCTATCAGGCAACAAGCGTCTCCTATCGCGACATGGATGCCTCGCCGCTGGGCTTTCCCAGGGGGGCAACACCGTTTCTCGATCTGCCGGTCACCGTGCCTTTGCCGCTGCGCATCCCCGGCGTGAAGGAAGCGTCGCTTTCAACCGGTGCGAACATTGTCTCGGGCAGTGCTTATGACCGGATCGATGCGGAGATGGTGGAGATGGAAACCTTCGCCATATTGCGCGCCTGCCAGCGTTTTGGCCTGCCGTTGATCGGGCTGCGCGGCATTTCCGATGGTGCTGCCGAACTGCGCCACGTCGGTGACTGGACCGAATATCTGCATGTGATCGACGAAAAACTGGCGCAGGCCGTGGAGGCCATGGGCCGGGCGCTGGAGACCGGGGCGATCACGCTATAATTTTTTCGATTTTCTTATTGTATATTTTATTGATACTGAAAAGTGATATCATTATATGGGGCTCAACCGGAAGCACCAGGCGACGCTTGCCGCCATTTTTGCCGAACCCGTCCGGGCCGGTATTCATTGGCGGGATGTCGAGGCTCTCTTTCTTGCCTGCGGAGGCGAGATTTCGGAAGGGCAGGGCTCGCGCGTTCGTATCGCCCTGAATGGCATTCGTGCGGTGTTTCATCGACCGCATCCGCAAAAGGAAACGGACAAGGGCGCGGTGAAATCAGTGAGGCGCTTTTTGCTGGAAGCGGAGATAAGACCATGAGTACGATGCATTACAAGGGCTATGAAGCGGTTATCGAATACGATGAAGATGCTTCTCTTTTCCACGGCGAGGTTATCAATCTTCGCGACGTCCTTACCTTTCAGGGAACATCTGCGGCAGAGCTGAAGCAAGCGCTTGCCGGCTCCATCGAAGATTATCTGGCGTTTTGCGCCGAGCGTGGAGAGGAGCCGGAAAAGCCATTTTCCGGGCAGTTTGTCGTGCGTGCCGAACCCATTCTGCACAAGGCCATTTCCAGTGCCGCGCGCGGCGCCGGGGTGAGTCTCAACAAATGGGTTGTCATGACGTTGGAGCGGTCGTTGCGTTAGAGGTTCGGATGCGAACAAACACCACAACACAAGGATGATTCCTTCCAAATTGTGAACAAATGCAATTGGCATCCGCGTGTGGTGGAGTGACCCATTGCATCGACTCGGCAATTGCTTTAAAGGCCCGCCATGAACACACCCACTCATCCCGATACAGTCCTCATCGTCGATTTCGGCAGCCAGGTAACGCAGCTGATCGCACGCCGTGTGCGCGAAGCTGGTGCCTATTCCGAGATCGTTCCTTTCCAATCCGCTGACGAAGCATTCCGCCGCATCAAGCCGAAGGCGGTCATTCTGTCCGGCAGTCCGCATTCCACCGTGGATATCGGCAGTCCGCGCGCGCCGCAGGCCGTGTTTGAATCGGGCATCCCGGTTCTCGGCATCTGCTATGGCGAGCAGACGATGTGCGCGCAGCTTGGCGGCAAGGTCGAGAGCGGCCATCACCGCGAGTTCGGTCGCGCCTTCCTCGACATTCAGGAAGAATGCGCCCTGTTCGACGGCATCTGGGCCAAGGGGACACGGCATCAGGTCTGGATGAGCCATGGCGACCGCGTGGTCTCCATTCCCGACGGTTTCAAGGTTGTCGGCACATCGACCGGCGCGCCGTTCGCGGCCATCGCCAACGAAGCCAAGAAATTCTATGCTGTGCAGTTCCATCCGGAAGTGGTGCACACGCCCGACGGGGCCAAGCTCCTGCAGAATTTCGTGCACCGCATCGCCGGCATCAAGGGCGACTGGACCATGTCCGCCTATCGCGAACAGGCCGTCGCTGCGATCCGCAAGCAGGTTGGCGACAAGAAGGTGATTTGCGCCCTCTCGGGCGGCGTTGATTCCTCCGTCGCCGCCTTGCTGATCCATGAAGCCGTTGGCGATCAGCTCACCTGTATCCTCGTCGACCACGGCCTGATGCGCAAGAATGAGGCAGCCGATGTCGTCTCCATGTTCCGCGAGCATTACAACCTGCCGCTCATTCTTGTGAACGCACAGGATCGCTTCATCGATGCGCTGGAAGGCGAATCCGATCCGGAGAAGAAGCGCAAGACCATTGGCCGCCTGTTCATCGAAGTGTTCGAGGAAGAAGCCAAGAAGCTCGGCGGCGCGGATTTCCTCGCACAGGGAACACTCTATCCCGACGTGATCGAAAGCGTTTCCTTTACCGGCGGTCCGTCGGTGACGATCAAGTCGCACCACAACGTCGGCGGTCTCCCCGAACGCATGAACATGCAACTGGTCGAGCCGCTGCGTGAGCTGTTCAAGGACGAAGTGCGCGTGCTTGGCAAGGAACTTGGACTGCCCGATTCCTTCATCGGCCGCCATCCGTTCCCCGGTCCCGGTCTTGCCATCCGCTGCCCCGGCGGCATCACCCGCGAAAAGCTGGAAATCCTGCGCGAAGCCGATGCTGTTTATCTCGACGAAATCCGCAAGGCGGGTCTCTATGATGTGATCTGGCAGGCTTTTGCCGTGCTTCTGCCGGTGCAGACTGTCGGTGTCATGGGCGATGGCCGGACCTACGAGTTCGTCTGTGCCCTGCGCGCCGTGACCTCCGTCGACGGTATGACGGCCGACTTCTATCACTACGACATGAGCTTCCTCGGTCAGGCTGCCACGCGGATCATCAACGAGGTCAAGGGCATCAACCGCGTCGTCTATGACGTCACGTCAAAGCCGCCGGGGACGATCGAGTGGGAATGATTTAACCCACTTAGATACCCGTGCTTGACGAATTTTTCAAAGCACCGTCACGGCCATAGAGGCGCGTGGCGGTGCTTTTTGCTTTGACCCATTGAAAAAAGAAATTTGCCGCTGCGCCCGGCCCGTCGCGCTTGACGATATCTATTCAGTGATGCTATGTACTGGTAGTCAGTATAACTTAGTAGCATGAAAAGGTCTTCCATGGGTAAACAGATGACGGAGATGCTCAAGGGCACGCTGGAGGGGATCATTCTTGCGATCCTGTCCGCGCAACCTGCATACGGCTACGAGATCACGGCGCGGTTGCGGGAGCAGGGCTTTTCCGACATCGCCGAAGGCACGGTCTACGCCCTGCTCGTCAGGAACGAGCAAAAGGGTCTCGTCGACGTCGAAAAGGCCCCGTCCGAGAAGGGGCCGCCGCGCAAGGTGTATTCGCTCAATGCGCGAGGGCAGGACTATCTCGAAGAGTTCTGGAGGACGTGGAGTTTCCTCACGGAACGGCTCGAACAACTGCGCACAGAAAGGAAATAATCATGGCCAACGGATGGATTGAACAGATTACAGGCTCGATCGAGCAGAAGAAGCGCTACCGCCAGTACAAGGCGCGTGCGGAACAGCTTCCGGAGAACTATCGCACGGCGATCGCGGCGCTGGACCGGTATCTGATGTACTTCGGATCGATATCGAAGGGTGACACCCTGGTGACGATGCTGGAGGATCTTGCCGATCTTTTCGAGCAGAGCGCGGCGAACGGAACCCCGGTGCGTGCGATCGTCGGGGAGGACCCCGTCGAGTTCGCGGAGACGTTTCTGCAGAACTACGCTGAGGGCCAGTGGATCAACAAGGAGCGGAAACGGCTGGTCGACGCCATTGACCGCGTCGCAGGCAGCAAACCGGTGTGAAACCAGCACGGATTTCCGTAGGAGACACGAAGCGATGCGTAATATCGATGGTGTGGTCGAAAATGGCTGGGAACCGGTGGCGGACACTTTCCGTACCAATTTCCGGGAAGGAAAGGACCTGGGCGCTGCCTGCTGTGTCTATGTTGACGGGCGCGCCGTGGTCGATCTGTGGGGAGGATTGGCAGACCGCGCGAAGAAGCGCCCGTGGGAACGCGATACGGTTGTGGCCGTGGCGTCGACAACGAAGGGTGCGACCGCAATGTGCGCCCATCTTCTTGCCGAGCGCGGCCAGCTTGATCTCGACGCTCCCGTCATCCGCTATTGGCCGGAGTTCGGCGCGGCGGGTAAGGAGGAGATTCCTGTCAGGTATTTACTCTCCCATCAGGCCGGGCTGGCATATGTCGACACGCCGGTGACATTCGAGGAGGCGTGCGCCTGGGATCCGTTTATTCGTGTCCTGGAGGCACAGAAGCCGCTCTGGACGCCAGGGACGGAGCATCTCTATCACGCTGTCACCTATGGTTTTCTTGTCGGAGAGGTCGTCAGGCGCATCACGGGAAGGTCCTTGGGCACATTTTTCGCCGAGGAAATCGCCGGTCCTCTCGGGCTATCCGCCTGGATTGGCCTGCCCGAAGAGATCGAGACGCGGCTTGCCCTGATCGAGGCGGCACCTTTCCCGTACAATTCCATGGAAGACCTGGTGGCTGATTTTGCCAAGCTCATGCGGCTGGATCCCGCCGTGGCTGCGGCCCTGGTGAAGGACGTCTACGGACCAGGTTCGGCCTTCATGAAGGCGGGGGCAGCGGGCGGCCTCACCGAGGAGAATGTGCAGTTGCGGACTTATCGGGCTGCGGAATTCCCCGCCGCAAACATGTTCACCAATGCCCGCTCGCTGGCCCGCATGTATGCGGCAACGGTGAGTGCTGTCGATGGAGCCCGTCTGCTGCAGCCCGATACGGTGGCGGCGATGTCGGTCGTCCAGACCGACCACACGCGCATGCACGGCGTGCCGGCAGAACTGCTGCCTTACACGAAGAACCTGTTCAGAATGTCGCTGGGCTTCTGGCGCGCGACCCCGCCCATCCATGCACTGCTCGGCCCGGCGTCATTCGGCCATCCGGGCAGCGGAGGCTCGCTGGGCGCCGCCGACCCCGAGGCCAGCGTTGGCTTCGGCTATGTTACCAATCTCTGGGCAGCCGCGCTGGTCGATCCGCGTGCCATCGGGCTGACGGCGGCGGTGAGAAAGTGCCTCGGCTAGGCGGGACTCGCCGGCAGCCCGGATGTTACAGGTTGTATCGGCAATCGGTCAGGAGTAAGAGGAAATCGCTGGCCGTAAGGTCGCCCGTCGCGGGCATGACATGAAACCTGACCCTAGAGTTCGGCACCACACGAAAGAGCAAACATGAACGAGTCCGAACAGGATATTGCTGAAATAGCCAGGAATTTTGAGGCTATGGGCAATTTCATCGAGCATTTTGGCATCAACAGGGATCGGGGCGAGCGCTGCCGTTTCGATGCCGATGTCATCTTCCAGAGCACGCGGCTGGCGCATGAACACACCCGGGTATATCTCAGTTTTCGCGACGACGATGTTTCGTCGGTGCGGTTTGCCGAGAAGGGCGAGCTCAACCCGGTCTTTGTCCATACGGAATTCCGGGTCACCTCCTCGCATATGCAGTTTGAGAACAATGAGCTGCAGATCACCGGCGCCTCCCCGAAAGTTGGCGCATATAAGGTCCGTATCATACCCTCGTAGCTGATCAGGAAAGGCTCTGAGGCTTGTTCCGGTGCACGGCTTTGTCGATAGCGGCCTGGAGAGCGTCGCCATCGACGGGTTTGTTGAGCATGTGCAGGCCGCTCTCGGATATCTGTTTCAAGACGGACGGGGATGTGTCGCCTGTCAGCAGAAATGCCGGAACCGTATAGGTCAGGTAGGCGAACAGGTCGGCAATCGCCTCCAATCCGGTTGTACCGGCCGCCAGCCGGTAATCGGCGATGATCAGGTCCACCGGTGTCCGTTCCGGTGCCGAAGCATGGAGCCGCATCAGCGCCGCTGCCGACTTTCCCGCATAAACCGTGTGCCCCAGAACCGTCAGCAGTTGATTGATGGCGTCGAGAATATCCGGTTCATCATCGACCACCATGATGCAGAGCGCACCGGAAACCGAAGCCAGCCGTGCGGGGAGAGGGCTAGGCGGGCGTAACGTCAGCGGCACAAGGATCGAGAACATCGAGCCGTGGCCTTCCCGTGACACCAGCCGCAAGGGATGCCCGAGCAATTGCGCCGTGCGGCGGACGATTGCCAGACCAAGCCCCAAGCCCTTCTCGCGATCCCGCGCCGGATTGTTCAACTGGTAGAATTCATCGAACACCGTTTCCTGCTGGTCGGAAGGAATGCCGATGCCGGTATCGAGCACCTGTATCTCGACATTTGAACCACGCTTGCGGCAGCCCAGAAGGATTTTTCCCCGGTCGGTGTAGTTGAAGGCGTTGGTGAGCAGGTTGGCGAGGATGCGCCGCAGCATCATCGGGTCGGTATAGACCCAGAGATCCCGGTCAGCCAGACGCCATTCGAGATTGCGCTCCCGCGCGGTTCCGCTGAACTCGTCATGCAGATCATCGAACAAACGTGCAAGTGAAACGGGTTCTCTTGCGGTTGTGACGATGCCGGCGTCCAGGCGCGACATGTCGAGCAGGGCATTCAGCAAGCCGCTGAGATTCCCCGTGATCGATTTGACCCTCCTTGCCAGCGTGCGCGCGTCTTCGCCGCGAACGTCGCCGCGTTCGCCCAACGTGGCCAGCGTCGAGTTGAAGAGGCTGAGCGCGTGCAGCGGCTGGCGCAGGTCATGGCTTGCCGCAGCCAGAAAACGCGATTTGGCGCGATCGGCCGCCTGCGCCCTGTCCCGCTCTTCCTTCAACTGCGCAATCAGTGTCACATTCTCAAAACGCAGCAGAACGGTCTCGACCATCGATTTGTAGGACACGCGGCTGTAGTAGAGATTGACGCCGGCAAGGCAGACAACAAACACCAGATAGACGTCGTTGATGGCTGCTTCCGCTGTCAGGGCGCGGATGGCCATGGGCAGCAGCATGGCAATCAGCGACCCCGCATAGGCCGGCGGAAAAGCAGACAGCGATGGAATGGCGCCGCATACCAGGCCGGTGAGCACGATCGTGGTGAAGGCCTGCATTTGCGGTTCTGCCGATAAAAACCCGAACCAGCCGAGCAAACCCCACAATGCGCTCGATGCCCAGGACAGGATTGTGAAGCGCCAGGCCCAGGCCGATAAAGCCGCGCCGGATTGTTCCGCGCCGGACTTAGGGCGCCCGAAATAGCGTCTTGATGTCAGGACGCGGGCGATCGTCAGGCAGTAAATGGCTGCTATCCACGATAGAAGAAGCCAGCTCTCCACAAAACTCCAGAGAACATAGAGAACCGGGACCGGGATAATGAAGTTGGCAAATAAGACTGCGTAGGATTGCCGGTATAAAAGATCGATAAGATGGGGTTGTAAACGTTGATCAATTCTCATTGTTGTTTTAACTCTGGCCCGGAAATGCGAGCATCATGCACGCCGTCGGGTTTTTAACAAGAAGGTACACCTTATGCTGGAGCTTTCGCGGGTCATCCTTGCTGACGATCATGCTATCGTGCGTGAAGGGCTCAAGCTTCTTCTTTCGACGGTCGACGGCATGACGGTTGCGGGTGAGGCTGCGGATGGTGACACGGTCGAGCGCCTGCTTCGGGAAACGGCCGCCGATCTTCTCATTCTTGACCTCGGCATGCCGGGCGTGAACGGATTTCAGTTCATCAGGAACGTGCGTGCGGCCTGGCCGGGGCTGAGGATTCTGATTGTGACGGCAAATCTGGAACCGCGTTCCGTTCGTGCAGCCTTTGAAGCCGGGGCGAATGGTTACTTGACGAAAAGCGGCGATGCGGTGGAGTTTCTGGCAGCCATCGACGCCATGCGCTGCGGCGAGCCCTACGTTGCCGAAGAGGTGCGTTTTGCCGTGGACCACCATGGCAGGCAGGACGGCTTCCATGAGCCGAAACCCTCCATAGCATCTCCCGTCGAACTGACGCGGCGCGAGCAGCAAATCCTGACCCTCATCCCTCACGGCATCTCCACCCGTGATATTGCCGAGCGTCTCGGGATCAGCCCGCTCACAGCGCGCAAACATCGTGAAAACCTCATGCGCAAACTCAATCTGCATAGTGGAGCCGAACTGACGGCCTACGCGATCCGTCTTGGCCTGTCCGCGGGTTGAGCACTGGCATGGCCGACCCCATCAGATATTCCTGCTGGCCAATGTGACGCCCAGGCCAATCAGAATGGAACCGCAGACCTTTGGAACAATCCAGCCTGATCCGGCCTTTGCCATGCGGCCGAACGTGACGGAGGCAATGCCGACCGCCGCAACATCAGCCGCTGAAAAGGCCAGATTGACGATCATGCCGAGCAGCAGGAACTGCAGCCAGACCGGAGCACTCAGATTGGCGTCGATGAACTGCGGCAGGAATGTCAGGAAGAACAGGGCCGTCTTCGGGTTGAGGATCTCAACGACGACACTGTCGCGGAAAACGCCCGGACCCATGGCAATGCTGTCCTTGTGCCGCTCTTTCCCGCCCATGAACATGGTGATGCCCAGCCAGACGAGATAGGCGGCACCCGCGAACTTGATAATCGTGTAAAGCAGCGGCGCACTGTGGAGGAGCGCCGCAAGGCCGAGCGCGGTCGCGACAATATGCACGTAACAGCCAAGATGAATGCCGCAGGCCGCCTTCAGCCCGGCATTGGTTCCATGCGTCAGCGTCTGTGCCGTCATATAAAGAATCGCCGGTCCCGGCATGCAGGCAAAGAGCAGGGTTGCCAGGATAAAGGGCATCAATTGGTCGAGCGGCAGCATGGCAATTCCTCCAGCAGATGGGACCGCTCTCATGTCCGGAGCGATTTTGGACGATCAGGAGTGATCGAACCAAGCGATGACATCATGCGGAGGGACAATTACGCCCGGAAATGCGCAGGGAACATACGGCACTCGCCGTACTTCGACAGCACAGGCGCTGGAACAAATCGGCAGGGTTAACAGTCTGCACCGGAAGACGCGCGGGGCTTTCCCTTCCTATGCCGGGCACGAAATACGGCAAATGCCGTATGGCTGATTGAATCGCTGGACTATATCCCTCCAACAATCAGAAGTTGTGCTGTCGTTCCCAGGGGGGCACGGTGGAGTTGGGGGAAACGACCATGAAACTTGCCAGCAAGTGCCGGCAGCACGTCGCCGTGTTGTTTTTGAGCGTGTGCTTTTCCGGGACAGCGTTCGCGCAAACGGCAGGCGATCCCACCGATCCAGAGACATGGCGGACACCGGAGTACAAGGCTCAGTTTTGGCTCGATTACATTTTAGCCAATTATGCCTATGCCATGGGCGTGGACGGCAGCGGCGTCAAGGTTGGCGTTATCGATTCAGGCTTTGCCAGGGATCACCCCGAATTTGCCGGACGCTATGATGAGGGTATCACCGTCCAGCCCGACAAGCCCTGGTATGTCGATTCAAGCTCGGTGACACATGGTTCTGCGGTCGCAGGTGTGATTGCAGCAAACAGGGATGGCAAGGGAATGCATGGCGTTGCGCCAGGCGCGACGATCGTTGCCGTGAATGCTGAAGAGGAAGACGGGTATATCGATACAAAGGCTGCCATCGCGGGAATATATGGTTTGGTTTCCCGCAACGTGCATATCATCAACAACAGCTACGGCTTAGAAGCTGCAATCACGGATTATGCGCCGGATGTCATCTCGTCGAGGTACAAGGCCGAAATCGCCGCGTACAGGCACGCCGTAGCCAACGACACCCTGCTGATCTGGGGAACCGGCAACGACAGTCGTAGCCAGCCCTCCATGAACGCTGGGTTGCCCTATCTCATTCCGGAGCTGGAACGCGGCTGGCTGGCAGTCACCGGTTATGATTATGAATATGGCAATCAGTGTGGTGTTGCCAAAAACTGGTGTCTGGCCGCGCCCGCAGACGCCGTCATGACCGTAGACGGAAGAGGCGGGTATCAGGAGATCAGCGGAACGTCCTTTGCGGCGCCGCACGTTGCCGGTGCCGCAGCCCTGGTCAAACAGATGTTCCCCTACATGACGATGGATCAGGTCAGGCAGGTCCTGCTTGGAACCGCCTTCGACATTGGCGCTCCCGGCGTGGATGATGTCTACGGATACGGGCTTCTCGATGCCGGTCGCGCCGTGCTCGGGCCGGGGAAATTTGATTGGGGCGATTTCAACGTCAAATTTGACGGTGGTCAGAGCCGATGGTTCAACGACATTACCGGTGCAGGCGGCTTGGTCAAATCAGGCGATGGCGCGCTGTTGATGTTTGGCGACAGCACCTATGCCGGCAAAACCCGGATTGATGGCGGTACTCTGGCGCTGGCAGGCAGTATCGCATCCGATACGCTGGTAGGCCGTGGCGGGGCCCTTTCCGGAGATGGCATCATTTACGGGAATGTCGACAATCAGGGCATCGTCTATGGCGGCTGGGGCGGCGCCGGTGGCACGCTGACAATCGATGGCACCTATCACCAATCCGCGGATGCCAGCATGCGGGTCAAGATCGGCGCAGCGGAGGGTACCAGCCGTGTCGACGTGACCGGTGCGGCGCAGCTCGACGGCGGCACGGTTGATGCTTTTCTCAATCCGGGCACATTTCGCGGTGATGCCCGATACACGATCCTTGCTTCCGGCGGGCTCACCGGAACGTTCGGCCGTGTCCAGGCTGACTTCGCCTTTCTCGACCTGACACTCGGCTATGACGCCACCAATGTCTATCTGAGCGTTTTGCGGAACAAGACGGCTTTTGCCGATATTGGCACGACGAAAAACCAGAGATCAGTGGGCGCCGCTATGGAAAGTCTCGGCGGGCTGGTGCTGTCCGGTACTGCCGGGACAGACAATCCCGCCGCATCCATCTACGACCTGATCATCGGGTCGAATGCCCATGATGCGCGGACAATATTCGACTCGCTCTCCGGTGAAATCCATTCGAGCGTCAAATCGGCACTGCTTGACGAAAGCCGGTTTGCCCGGGATGTCATCTCCACGCGTCTGCGCGGGGCGTCGGGGGATGGCGCCCCCGCGTCAATGCCGCTTCTCGCCTATGGGCCGGGTGGCCAGATTCCCGCCGCACCCGATGCTTCCTCGGCTGTCTGGGGGCAGGCCTATGGTTCATGGGGGCATCTGTCGGGCGATGCAAATGCCGTCAAGCTCGAGCGCTCGTCGGGCGGCTTTTATATGGGGGCCGATGGCGAATTCGGACAGTCATGGCGCGCGGGCTTTGCCGGAGGATATGGCAGCAGTACGCTCGATGCTCCGGCGCGCGCGTCGTCGGCATCGGTCGATAGCTACACCATCGCTGCCTATGCCGGAACCAAGGCGGATGCTCTGGCCCTGCGTTTCGGCGCGGCCCATACGTGGCACAAGGTGGAAACAAGCCGCTCCACGGCCTTTGGTGCATCCGCAGCCGACTACGATGCGAGAACGGTGCAGGTTTTCGGTGAGGCTGGCTACGCCTTCCATTACAATCGTGTGGCGCTGGAGCCCTTCGCAAATCTCGCCTATGTGAACCTTCACACCGGCAACATTGGGGAAAGCGGCACGGCAGGGCTCAAATCCCGCAGCGATAATGACGACAACGTCTTCACGACGCTGGGCCTGCGCGCCCGAACGGATATTCCCGTCGGTGACGCGGCAAAGCTGACCGTCAGGGGAATGCTCGGCTGGCAGCATGCCTTTGGCGATGTGTCTCCAGGCACGATAGCCACCCTTGCCGGCGGGGCACCATTCCAGGTCGAAGGTTCCCCCCTGGCGCGGGATGCCCTTATCGCCGAAGCCGGACTGGATTTCTCGGTGACGAAGACTGTCACGCTGGGTGTTTCCTACACCGGTCAGATGTCATCGGCGGTGCAGGCGCATGGTGTGCGCGGGGATCTAAGCTGGCGCTTCTGAAAGGGCAGGCTGCATGAGGGGGAAGCCGAGGGGGCTTTCCGGCGATGAGGCGGTATTCCCGTAACGGCTATATTGGCGCGGCGAACAGCCCATGATCCGCTTGAAGGCCGTGCTGAAGGCGCTTTCAGAGTCGTAACCCAGCGAAAGCGCAATGGCGGAAACCGGGTCGCTTGAATTCTGCAGTCTGTCCCCAGCCAGCAGCATGCGCCAGCGTGTCAGGTAGTCCATGGGGGACTTTCCGACGGTCTGCTTGAATTTAAGGGCGAAGGTCGAGCGCGACATGCCGGCCCGTTCCGCCAGCGTCTGCAATGTCCAGTGGTGCGCCGGTTTCTCATGCATGGCAGCGATCGCCGCGCCCATCTGCCTGTCCGCCAGCGCGAACAGCCAGCCGACACCGCCTTGCAATCCTCCGGCCAGATGCAGCCGCAGGGCATCGATCAGCATCATATGAGCGAGGTGCTGCACCAGGAGAAAGCCGCCCGGCCGCCGTTCGCGCAGCTCCCGCATCATCAGTTCCACCGGCCAGCGCAGCCCGGACTGATCGGTGTCTTTGCGGATATGCACGATCGGCGGCAGCATCCCCAACAGCACACTTGCATGATTGCCGGTCAGGGCAAAACGGCTGCTGACAAGAAAGCAATCGCCGCCGCCTTTGTGCACGGCGATGCCGCCATTGCGCGCAGCGGAAAAAACCGTGACGGCCTCGACGGACGACAAAGTCAAATCGCTTGCCAGGCGAAACGGCCGCCCGTGCGGCAACAGGAAGCAGTCTCCCGTGTCCAGACGCACGGGATCGGCAACATCGTCCACGGACAGCCAGCATTGGCCGGAGACCACGGCGCCACATTTGATGCTGTCCCGGCTTTCGGGGAACTGGACCGACCATTCGCCTCCGGCATCGAAACCGGCGGACATATGATTGTGCGGTTTTAGCAGCGACAGCACATCGGAGAGCGGATCCATGGTCATTCCGGACGATTGCGAAGATAATGCGGACAATACAGCATAGATCGTATTTCTCCAAACGCCTATCTTCTCGACAACGGGCCGCGACTGCGGTCATTTCATTCTAAAATGGAGAAGTGGAATGCGTGTCTTCGTTACTGGCGCCACGGGCTTTGTCGGTTCTGCTGTCGTTGAGGAACTCGTCAAGGCCGGACATCAGGTGCTCGGTCTTGTCCGCACGGACGCAGCTGCCAAATCGCTTGCCGCCCTCGGCGCGCAGGCGCACCCTGGTAATCTCGATGATCTGCAAAGCCTGCGCGATGGCGCTGCTGCCGCAGATGGGGTGATCCACACCGCGTTCAATCATGATTTCTCGAAATTCGCGCAGAACTGCGAAATGGACCGCCGTGCCATCGAAACGCTGGGCGCGGTGCTCAAAGGTTCTGATCGCCCCTTGCTTGTCACCACGGGAATGGCGCATCTGGGACGGGATCGCCCGGCGACCGAAGAAGATCTGCCCGGCCCGGCCTCCGCGGCTGTGCCCCGCGTTTCGGAAGCGACCGCAGCGGCACTGGCAGCGGATGGCGTGCGGGCGTCGGTGGTCCGTCTTCCGGCATCGGTCCATGGCGATGGCGATCATGGCTTCGTACCGCACCTCATCAGCCTCGCGCGCGAAAAAGGCGTGTCGGCCTATGTCGGTGAAGGGCTCAATCGCTGGCCTGCGGTGCACCGGCTGGATGCTGCCTGCGTCTACCGGCTTGCTCTCGAACGGGGGACCAGCGGCGACCGTTATCACGCGGTTGCCGAGGAGGGCGTGCTGTTCAAGGACATCGCCACCCTGATCGGCCGCCGGCTGAATGTGCCTGTTGTGGCCAAGACCCCCGAGGCGGCGGCCGAACATTTCGGCTGGTTTGCCGCCTTTGCCGGTATGAATGCGCATGCCGTGAGCACGCGCACCCGCGAACTGTTGAACTGGCAGCCGAACCAGCCCGGGCTGATGTCCGATCTCGACCGGCTGCGCTATTTCGAAACGTGAGGGAGGAGCCCTGTTTGCTCAAACCGTCACGACGATCTTGCCGAACTGCTCGTTCGATTCCAGAAAGCGATGCGCATCGACGATCCGGTCGAACGGAAAGGTTCTGGCGATGAGCGGCTGCAGGGCGCCTGATGCCAGCCCATCCAGGATAAAAGCCTTGGCCGCTTCCAGCCGTGCGGGGTCACCGATGATCTCGTGCACGAGATAGCCGCGCAATGTCAGGGACTTGCTCAGGACGGTAAACAGCGGGAAGGGTGTCGGTTCCGGGCTCAAGCCACCATATTCCACAAGGATGCCACCCGGCGTCATGGCGCCCGTCAGCGGGCCGAATATAGGGCCGCCGATGGGATCGAGCACCACGCGCACGCCGTTCGGCCCGGTGATGTCCTTCAACCGCGTCTCCAGGTCTTCTTCGGCGGCAGCAATGACATGGGCAGCACCGAAGGCCAGCAGTTCCTCTCTCTTGCCGGAGCTGCGCGTCACCGCAATGGCCGTCGCGCCCACCCTGTTGGCAATCTGGATCGCCGCAAGTCCCACGCTGCTTGAGGCCGCGGTAATGACGACGAAATCTCCCCGGTGCAGTTTCGCGATGTCGATCAATGCGCCATAAGCGGTCAGGTAGGGCATCCACAGGGCCGCGGCCTTTTCCCAGCTGAGTGCTCGCGGGTGTTTGACGACAGATCCGGCGGGGAAGGTCACCAGCTCGCCATAGGCGGGCCAGCGAACCATCGATTTGGGCGGTATGATGCTGACCGTATCACCCGGTGCAAAGTTCTCCACGCCGTCGCCAACCGCTTCCACGATGCCCGCTGCCTCAAGGCCGAGACCGGATGGCAGAACTGGCGTCTCGATGTAGGTGCCGGTACGCAGAAGCGCTTCGGCGCGGTTCAGCCCCAGGGCCTTGACGCGGATTTGAACCTCGCCGGGGCCGGGCTGGGGAATCTCGACATTCTCAATGCGCAAAACCTCGGGGCCGCCGAATTCATGAAAGCGAATGACACGTGCCATAGCAATAACTCCAAACCATTTGAACTGAATAACCTATGCCAGCGGCAGAAATGCGGATAAATGGTGCATAACGAAGTTCTGTAGAAACCAGGAGTTTCGAATATGGATCGCCTCGCCAGTATGGCCGTGTTTGTCAGGGCCGTTGATCTCGGCTCCTTTGCCGCCGCTGCGGACGCGCTCGGCCTGTCCGGTCCCATGGTCGGCAAACATGTCCGGTTTCTGGAAGAGCGGCTGGGCGTACGCCTAATCAACCGCACGACACGCCGCCAGAACCTGACCGATTTCGGGCGTGCCTATTACGAGCGCTGCCGGGTGATACTGGCCGAAGCGGACGCGGCGGATGCGCTTGCCGATGATCAGTTTTCGCAGCCGCGCGGCCGGTTGCGGGTGACAATGCCCGCGCATTTCGGCCGCCACTGCGTCACCCCGGTCCTGCTCGGGCTGGCCCGGCAATATCCCATGCTGGAACTTGACCTGTCGCTCAGCGACCGCTTCGTCGATCTGGCCGAGGACGAGTATGACCTTGCCATCCGGACCGGCAATCCCGACGACAGGGGCGGTGTGATTGCGCGGCGCATCGCCCGCCAGCATATGGTTGTCTGCGCTGCGCCCGCTTATATCGCGAACCATAGCGAACCGCGGACGATCGGCGACCTTGCCGGGCACCAGGCCATCATGTATCGCCGGTCGGGCCGCATCCGCCCATGGCTGTTCCCGCAAGGCGACCAGCCGCCGGCCGAGGCGATGCCGGCCAATCGCGTGCGGCTGGATGATCTCGACGCGATTGCCGACGCTGCCATGGCGGGCATGGGGCTGGCCTGGCTGCCGTCCTGGCTCATCCGCGACCGGATTGCCGCGGGAACGCTTGTGCGACTGCTGCCGGATCAGCCGGATTATCTCTACGACGCCTATGCATTGTGGCTGCCGGTGCCGCATTTGCCGCTGCGGGTCCGCCTCGCCGTGGATGCACTGGCCGCTGCTTTGCCCCGGCTGATGGGGTGAACGGCGTCCTCAGGCTGCCCGTGCCCCGCATTGCGGCGATGCTTCAAACAGCCGGCTGCCGATGGTCCGCGCCCTGTCGAGGTGTATGGCCGGATCCTGCGTTTCCGAATCGAGCAACAGCTCTGACGTGACGACACAGGCACCGCAATAATTGAAGATGCCGTGATCGATCTGTGTCTTCATGGCGTCGAAGTAACCGCGCCGGGTATAGGTTCGCGCATCGGCACCGCCAACGCCGATGAGATGCACCTTGAGGTGGCGGAGCTTCTTTTCCAGCCCGCCATCCAGGCTGAAGTCGAAAGCCCAGCCATTGGAAAAGACGCGGTCGATCCATCCCTTGAGCAGTCCCGGCATCGACCACCAGTAGACCGGAAAGACCAACACCACGGCATCGGCACGGTCGATCCGCGCCTGTTCGGCTGCGACATCGGCGGGCGGTGCCGCCCGGGTGCGGTGAACGGCAAGATCGGCGGCGGAGAAGCGCGGATCGAACCCTTCGGCCGCGATGTCGGCGATTTCGTGGGTGTTGCCGGGAGCCGACAGCGACAACCCTTCCGCGATCTGTGCGGCAATGCCGTGGGTGAGGGATGCGGGTTCGGGATGTGCGACAACGATGAGGGCGTGCATGACAAAACTCCTGTCAACGGATTGCAGATGGCGGGTGAAAGTTATATACTTTTAGTAAGTTATGATTTGTAAGTTACTTTTGGTATATAGCGATGTCAAGCATGCAACCGAAGAATGAAACGGCGGCTGTCCGTCCGCGCCGGCGGTTGACGCGGGAGGACCGCTTCCGCCAGCTTCTCGACGCTGCCTGGCGGATTGTCCGGGACGAGGGGACAGAAGCCTTGACGCTCGGCTGGCTTGCCGAAAAGGCTGAGGTGACGAAGCCTGTGGTCTACGATCATTTCGGCACGCGTGCCGGCTTGCTGGCTGCACTCTACCGGGATTTCGATGCCCGCCAGACGGCACTGATGGACGCTGCGTTCGCCGCGAGCAAACCGGCGCTGGCGGACCGGGCTGCGGTCATCGCCTCGTCCTATGTGGACTGCGTGCTGGTGCAGGGGCGCGAAATCCCCGGTGTGATCGCGGCCCTTGCCGGAGCGCCTGAACTGGAGAAGATCAAGCGCGAATATAACGGTGTCTTCATCGAGAAGTGCCGGGTGATGCTCGCGCCGTTTGCCGGAGCCGGGACCATTGCTTCAGCCGGGTTGTGGGCGATGCTCGGTGCCGCCGAAGCGCTGTCCTATGCCGCTGCCACTGGCGATATCACCCCTGTGCAGGCGCAGCACGAACTCTTCGAGACCATCATTGCCATGGTCGCCAGGAACAGGTGACCAGACGTGCATTCGCAAAAATGCTTGCGGATTGTTCCCTTTTTGTTCTAATGTGTCCGATCGGAAATGCGGTTGCATTTCGGGAGGCTGGCCATGCAGGGCGAATTGAATCTGGGCGATAATTGGCAAAACCGGCCGAAACGGCCTGCTCTGCAGGCGCGGCTTTTCTTCGGCATCGTGCTCGATCCCGCTATGCAGGAGATTGTCGATGCCTGCAGGACCGGCGTAATCAACGATTATCGTTTGACGCGAAGGAGCCTCATCGGGTCTTGCCGTTTTCACATTTCGCTGCACCACCTGGGGGATTACCCGCGTCTGCCCAGTTCTATCCTTTTCGCGGCCGAGCGGGCTGGAGCTGCGGTATCCATGCCGCCATTTGAAGTAACGCTTCATTCGGTGCGGAGTTTCGAAGGCGGAAGACCGGATCGCAAGCCGTTGGTGCTGATCGGCGAGGGGGAGGGACTGACCCGGCTCCACACCATCCTCGGCGCCTGCCTAGCGCGCAATGGCCTGTCCGGACAACGCGGCGCATTCACCCCGCATCTCACGCTTCTCTACAATTCCCGAACGATCAGCGAACAGCCGATTGAGCCGATCCGCTTTGTCGTCAGGGATTTTGTGCTGATCCATAGCAAACGCGGGCTCTCTGAATACGAGATATTGCAGCGCTGGACGCTGCATTGAAGTGTTCCGTTGCGGTTCGCCCGCTTATTTCCTGCTCAGATATTTCATGCCCGTATCGCACATGACGGTGACGACCGTTGCACCAGGGACAAGCGTGTCCGCCACCCGCAGCGCCGCAACCACATTGGCTCCGGTCGAGGTTCCGGCGAACAGGCCTTCTTCGCCGGCCAGCCGCTTTGCCATGGCAATGGCTTCCTCCGTCGACACCTGTTCTATGCTATGGGCGATGTCGTCCTGCCAGAGCGGCACGATATAACCGGCGCCAATCCCGTCAATTTTATGGGCGCCGGTCTTGCCGCCGGACAGGACAGACGATTCCGCCGGTTCCACCGCAATGATACGAATCTTGTCATTATACCTGCGCAAGGCCTCGCCCGTTCCCCTCAGCGATGCGGCAGTGCCGACACTCTGCACGAAACCGTCGATGCGCCCGTTTGTCTGGTCCCAGATTTCCGCTGCCATGGTGTGATAGGCTGCGAGCTGATCCCTGTTGTTCATCTGATCGGTCCAGAAACTGCCCGGGATTTCGGCCGCAATGACACGCGCCGCTTCGATCATGTCGCGCGTCAGTTTCTCGGTCATGCGTCCGCTGTCGCTTGGCACGATGTGCAGTGTGGCGCCGAGAATTGCCATGTGGTCGAGTTTTTCCCGGGCAAAGGCATCCGAGGTGACGATGTGCAGGGGATAACCCTTGACCGCGCAAACGAGTGACAGGGAAACACCGGTGCTGCCGCCGGTATATTCCACCACAGAGCCCGTGGCAGTCAGCCGTCCGTCCATTTCCGCCGCCTCGATCATGGCAAGCGCCATGCGGTCCTTCATGCTGCCGGTAGGGTTTTCACTTTCAAGCTTCACGAGGATGCGGGCGCCGTTGGCGGGACGGATGCTCCGCAGGGCCAGCAGCGACGTGTGGCCGATGGTGTCAAGGATTGTTCGTTGCGAGGCGTGCATGGTCTCAATACTCCGCGTCAAACTGCACAATCCGGTTGGGGCGCCGGGTATGCAAAAATCATTTTCCATGTAGATACATATTATGTATATGCATATATCCATGAACCTGACGAAACAACCGAAAAAAACCTTGCGGACCGACGCCCGCGCGCTGGTCGAGAGTTGCGCGGGCTGGAACAGCCGTCTGGCGGCGCGCCGCATCACGGCTTTTCTGGACCGCGAACTGGCGGGTCTTGGCCTGACCGCGGCGCAGCTCGGCCTGATGGCGCAGATTGCGGCCCTTGCCGATGATACGCTGGGCGCGCTGGCCCAGCGCAGCGGCCTGGAGCAATCGACCCTGTCGCGCAATTTGCGCACGCTCGAGCGCGAGCGGCTGATCGAAATCACCCTGGTGGAAACCGATCTGCGCCGCCGCGCCGTGTGGTTGACCGAAACGGGTGCGCGCCGTCTCGAGGCGGCAATACCCGTGTGGCGCAAGGCGCAGGACAAGCTGGCGCACAGCCTGGCCCCCGAACTGGTTCGCGAGCTTGCGGTGCAGAGCGAAGCGCTCTGAGACGGAAAAAGCGGCCCGGCACGGGAGGCGCGGTTGCCCTGATGTTGCAGGGCGCAACCTTTGTGCAATGTGAGTGACCTAATTGTGTTACGGCGAATGAAGAGTGCGGGCAGGGCACAGCGATTGTGGCGTATGAAATGGGAATGGGTCTCGCCATGGCGGCCGGAACGGTACTATTTCGCCAAAGCAGCGGCCAGTGTCCCTATTCCTTGTGTCGCCATGTTTTAACCCTGTACATGACTGGTTCTGAATAGTGCGTATTTTGCTGGTGGAAGACGAGCCCGAAATGGCCGCTGCCCTTGGGGAAGCTCTCAAGAATTATGACATGATCGTTGATCATGTGGGAACACTTGCCCATGCCGAGGAGGCGGTGTCGGTCAATGCCTATGCCGCCATCCTGCTTGACCGGCAGTTGCCGGACGGCGATGGCCTGAGCATTGTGCCGCGCTTGCGGGCAAAGGGCGAGGGTGTTCCCGTCATCGTGCTCACGGCGCGCGGCGAGCTGGCGGACCGGATCACTGGTCTCGACAAGGGGGCTGACGATTATCTCGCCAAGCCGTTTGCTGTGGAAGAATTGCTGGCGCGGTTGCGCGCGGTGCTGCGCCGGCCCCTGAACATGCCATCGGAACTCCTGAATGTCGGCAATCTGTCCTTTGACCTGATCAATCGCGAAGCCAGCATCGGCGGCAACCGGCTTGACCTGCCGCGCCGCGAACTTCTGGTGCTGGAAACCCTGTTGCGGCGCATGGGGCGCACGGTGCTGCGTTCGTCACTTGAGGATGCGGTCTATAGCATTGACGATGAAATCCAGTCGAACGCCCTCGACACCCATGTTTCCCGGCTGCGCCGCAAGCTGACGGAATCCGATGCCGGTGTCGAAATTCACGCCATCCGCGGCGTCGGTTACCTGTTGAAGCGCCTTTCCTGATGGCGCACGCAAGGCCGCATTCATTGAAATGGCGGCTCGTCAGCCGCCTCGTGCTTTTGCAGGCGGTCATGCTGACGCTGTTTGTGGTGCTGGTGCTCTGTGCGCTCTGGTATACCGGATTTCTCGGATCGATCGATCCTGAAGACACGACCATCAATGCCGTGCGCGATTCCATTGCGCGCGGTACCAACGGCGCTCTTGTCCTGCGTGAGACACCGGCGCTGGCACGCGAACGGGCAACCAGCCCGAGCTTCTGGTTCGTGGCACGCGACGCGCAGGGCCAGACGCTGTCAGAAGGCGATGTGCCGCCGGAATATGCCCGCATCGGCGACGCCTTGAGCGCGGTCGGCCAGGCGCGATTCGGCTGGAATCTCGGTGATCCGCCCCGTTCCAACGCCCGGTTCAAACGCGTGACGACCACAGCCGGCGTGGTCCAGATCCTTGCCGGACCCGGAAGCGTGGTTCCCTTCGGCTTTTATCTCTCGGCGCTTGGCACGGTTCTGGCGACCATTATTATCCCGCTCATCCTCGTGATGGCGCTGGCAACGCTCATGGTAACGCCATTTGTCGTGCGCAGGGCCCACAGGGGCCTGGGGCACGTGGCGACCCAGGCCGAAAAGATCAATATTGACGAGCGGGGAACGCGTCTTCCGCTGGATGATGTGCCGCAGGAGGTCACGCCTCTGGTGACGGCTGTCAACAACGCGCTCGGCCGTCTTGATGACGGCTATGAGCGGCACAAGCGGTTCCTGCTGGATGCGGCGCATGAACTGCGCACACCCATCGCCATTCTGCAAACCCGTCTGGAATCGCTCCCGGCGAGCCCCGCCAATGGGCGTCTGCTGGAGGATGTCGCCCGCCTTGGCATTCTTGCCGAACAATTGCTGGATCTGCAGCGGCTGACCCAGAACACAACGCAATTTGCCGCTGTCGATCTTGTCGCCGTCGGGCGGCGTGTGGCGGCCGACCTTGCGCCGCTTGCCATCGCGGCGGGGTATGCCATGTCGTTCGAACCTGAAACCGCACGTGTTGCCGTGCGGGGCGATCAGGCCGCGCTGGAGCGGGCCATGATCAATCTCGTGCAAAATGCCATCCAGCATGGCGGGCGCAAGGGCACCATCACCATCCGGGTGAAGGCAGGGGCGGCCATCCTGGTGGAAGACGAAGGGGCGGGCGTGCCGCCCGATCAGCGCAGCGCCATCTTCGAGCCGTTCCGGCGTCTGCATGCCAGGGATCGCGGCGTTGGCCTGGGCCTCAATCTTGTTCAGGAAATCGTGCAATTGCATCAGGGGCAGGTTATGGTAACAGAGGCACCTGGCGGCGGCGCGTGCTTCACCATGAAGTTTGCTGCCGCATCCATAATGCCGTAATAGCCTGCCGATAGTTCAGTCGTGTTTAGGTCGTACACTCACAAATCTGATCGAAATGGCCTCATACCATTTCGATCAGATTTGTGAGTGTACGACCTGAGCCATTTTGCTGTGAGTATTGTTGCCGCAGACAATGCGCGCAATCTTCCCTCAATATTGGCGCGCCATACAGGTGCAGCCTTAAGAACGTTGGAGCTTGATTTTTATGACGACGGGACGTGTTTGGACTTTCGTGCGGGCACTGCTGACCGATCCGTTTCGCGTCAGCGCGATTGCCCCTTCAGGAGCCGCCCTTGCAAGATTGATCACCAGCGAAATCACCCCGGCCTCGGGTCCCGTGCTTGAATTGGGACCGGGCACCGGTGTCTTCACCGACGCGCTGCTTGCCCGCGGTATTCGCCCCAAGGACCTTACCCTGATCGAATACGGTGCCGAATTTGCGCGGCTTTTGCAGGCGCGCTTTCCAGGCATGCGCATCCTGCAGATGGATGCAGCCCAGCTCGACCTGCACGAATTCTTTGATATTCAGCCCGCCGGTGCCGTTGTCAGCGGTTTGCCGCTTCTCAGCATGACACAGGAGAAGGTGGCGGCAATTCTTGGCGGGGCCTTCAGCAATCTGCGGCCGGAAGGCGCCTACTACCAGTTCACCTACGGCTTCCGCTGTCCGGTGCCGAAGCCGGTGCTCGACCAATTGCAGCTGGAGGCCGTCTGCATCGGCCGGGCGTTCCGTAACCTGCCGCCTGCGGCAGTCTACAGGATCACCCGCAGGGGCGTCGCCACACCTGTCGCCATCTGATGCCATCCGGCGGACAGATGGCGGTTAGTCCGAACGATCAGCAATCGTAATTGGTTGATCAATTTTATTGTCTTGTCATGCTGCATTGCAGCGATAATGTCCGCGGCATGACGTCACCAGCCTCTTCTCCCGTTCGTTACGCCCTTGGCGGATTTGTCACGATGGCAGTCGCAATGGGGATCGGCCGTTTCATTTTCACGCCGATCCTGCCTGCCATGATGACCGATCTTGGCCTATCCCCGGGCGATGCCGGCATCATCGCTTCGGCCAATTACGTCGGCTATCTCCTCGGTGCGATCATTGCCGGCTATGGATGGGCGTCTGGCATAGAGCGGGCCGTGGTTCTGGTCTCCCTGGCAGCCAGTGCGGCACTGTGTCTCGCCATGAGTCTCAGCGGCACCATCGTCGTCTTCTCGATCCTGCGGTTTCTGGCCGGCATGGCGAGCGCATTCATGCTGGTGCTTGCCGCAACCATTGTCTTCAGTCATCTCGCTGCGGCCAACCGGCCGGGTCTGCAGGCGCTGCATTTCGGCGGTGTCGGCGCGGGCATTGCGCTCTCCTCCGTTCTGGTGGCGGCAAGCGCTGCCGAGGGGTATGGCTGGCGGCAGGACTGGATCGGCGCGGCCATCCTCTCCATCGTCGGGCTGTTTGCCGTGCTGTGGCTGTTGCGCGAAGGTCCGGTGCGCGCGGGCGCCGATATCAAGGAGCCGCCTGTCCGCTGGACACCGGCCTTCCTCAAGATCAACATCGCTTACGGGGTTTTCGGTTTCGGCTACATCATCACTGCCACGTTCATCATCGCCATCGTGCGCTCCAGCCATGGCGGCGCGTCTATGGAAGCGCTGGTCTGGTTCGTGACCGGCGTCAGCGCGGCGCTGTCCGTCTGGCTGTGGACGCCGCTATTACGCCGGGTTGGCCCGTTTGCCGTCGTGGCGCTCGGCATGCTGGTGCAGGCCGTAGGCGTGGCCGCCAGCGTGGTTCTGCCGCCGCCTGCGGGCCCACTTCTCGGCGGTGTGCTGTTGGGGCTCACCTTCATCGTTATCACCGCATCCGGTTTTCAGGCGGGACGGGCCATTCTGCCGCAGTCGCCGCGCCGGGTCATGGCCGTCATGACGGCGGCCTTCGGCATCGGCCAGATCATCGGGCCGCTTGTCGGCGGTTACCTCGCCAATATCACCGGCAATTTTACCATCGCGACCCTTGCCGCCGCCGCCAGCCTCGTCGTTGGGGCGGTTTTTGCGTTTCTTGCACGCGGTTGAACATTACAGCAATTTAATTGCTGGCGTTCACTCTTTGCCCTATTCGTGGTGGTAGGCTCACATCAAATCAACCCTGATTTGTGTGTTTATGCGAGGGTCCATCTACCGTGTTTGTCTCATTTTTTCCCAAGCCGAAGCTGTTTTTCATCTCGGCACTTCTGTGGGCCTTGGCCGCAGTCCTGCTCTGGTATGCCGGCGGTCAACAATTTGGTTCCTATGTGGGACTGGCTCCCGCTGACCCGGCGGTACCTGCCATCGTTGGCATCACAGTCTTTTTCACAAAACCCTATCTTTGGGTCTATGCTTATTTTGCTGCATTCATTGGTGTTTTTTATGCATTCTGGGCGTGGTATTCGCCTCATCCGTGGCAGAATTGGTCAATTCTAGGATCGGCTCTTATCCTGTTTTCGTCCTATTTTTCCGTCCAAGTCGATGTTGTTTTGAACAACTGGCGCGGCTCGTTCTTCGACATGGTTCAAAAGGCAATGGGCGGTAAAAATGCTGTCGCTGCCCCCGACCTTTATGCCGGCGTTCTCACATTCGCAGTAATCGCCTGCGTTGCAATTGCGGTAGCGGTCGCAACGCTTTTCTTTACCAGCCACTACGTCTTCAGATGGCGAACGGCTATGAACAGCTACTATATGGAACATTGGGAAAGGCTTCGGCATATTGAGGGTGCCGCACAGCGCGTTCAGGAAGACACGATGCGTTTTGCATCTATTGTTGAAGGTCTGGGTATCACCTTTATACAATCGGCAATGACACTGATAGCGTTCCTACCCTTGCTGGCACAGCTCTCCAGCCACATCGTCGCCTTGCCTGTTGTTGGCGCCATACCACATCCGCTGGTGTTTGCGGCCATTGCTTGGGCAGTCTTCGGAACCGGCTTGCTTGCCCTGGTCGGTGTAAAGCTTCCGGGGCTGCAGTTTCGTAATCAGAGAGTTGAAGCGGCCTACCGGAAAGAACTTGTTTATGGCGAAGATCACGACGACCGCGCCAAGCCGCTTGCCGTAAAGGAGCTCTTTGCAAACGTCCGGAAGAATTACTTCCGTTTGTATTTCCATTACGTCTACTTCAACGTCTTCCGTTACGTCTATCTGCAGGCTGACAATGTCTTTGGCCTTTTCCTGCTTGTTCCGACATTGGCAGCTGGCACCATCACCCTGGGTATCTTCCAGCAGATATTGTCAGCGTTCTCGAATGTGACGAACTCTTTCCAGTTTCTCGTCAATTCGTGGACAACAGTGATCGAACTGCTTTCGATCCAGAAGCGTTTGAAAGCCTTCGAGGCAACATTGGAGGGCGAGCCCCTGCCGTCCATCGATCAGCTTTATCTGGAAACAGGTACTGAACGCTAAGAAAGCTGTGACGGGCGGTGGTCAGATGCCGCTGCCCGTCACCTTCCGGCTGACCGCCGGAACAACGGCCACAGGCGCTTCGGCGCCGGTCTGTTTGAGATAATCGCTATAGGTCGTGCAGCGCACGTCGGGCTTCGTGCACACATCGGATGTGAAGCGTTCCAGTGCCCGCCAATAGGCATCGCCGTTCATCAGCGTAAAATGAATGCCGATCTGGAAAGGAATGCGCTCACCCTTGTACTGGCGCTCGAAAGCGCCCTTGAACGCGTCATAGGCACGGTTTTCAAATTCGTTGAGGTGATCCGCCCGTTCGAAGCCGCCGGAGTGGCGCACGAACATGTTATAGTCCATCGCCACGACCGGGCGGTGTTCCGGGCCTTCGCTGATGGTCGGCAGCGCGAACTGATAGAGCCCGGCCGCATGGACCGGCAGTGCCGGACCCTTGGAAACGCTGCTGGCGTCAAAGGCATACCCCAAGTCTTTCAATGCCGACAGCAGGGCGGGGCTGGCCGAGAGATATGGAGCACGGAAACCGCGCACCTCCGTATCGACAAAGGCTTTCCAGCCCTCCGGCTCCGGATCGCTGCCATATTTTGCCCAGGCCGTGCGCAGCACCTGCTTGTAGGTTGTGAATTCCCTGATCCAGTCCGCCTTGGTCCATGTGCGTCCGTCAAAATGGCCGCAGGCGTGGCTGGCAATTTCATTGCCTTCGTTGCGCGCCCGCCAGATATTGTCGAGCCGTTTGGCAATATCGGTCTTCGATGCCGCATAACCAATGTTGGAGCGGCCATTGGATTCGCCCGGAGCCTGATAGGATTTGCGGTCGGCCCGGTCGATCAGAAAGACGCAGGAGAGAAAATAGGTGAATTTGGCATTGGAGCGCTCGGCGAGCGCCCGGCTGCGTTCCCACAGGGCATTGCTGCCCGAATTGTCGAAGGAAATCAGCACGTACTGCGGCTTGCTGCCAATGGAACCGCGCAGCTCCGGGCTTTCGCTGGCAAAGGCTGGCATGCATGCCGTGAAGGCAAGGGACGCGGCAAGGGCACAAGAAATCAGACGCATAATGCAGGTACGACGCTGTCAATGGGATGAACGATTCTCGCTACAGGGGAATTGTGGCGATGATCGGACGCGTCGATCCACCGCAAGCCCCTGTCTTGGAACTGTTCTAAAGCCGCTGTACTCTCCCGGCAAAACGGGGGAACCGGTCATGCTGGTACTGATTCTGGGTATTGTCGTCTTTCTGGGGATTCATTCGGTTCGCATCGTGGCACCGCAATGGCGCCTGGACACAATCGCCGCTTGGGGGGAAACCAAGTGGAAGGGTTTTTACTCCCTCATTTCGTTCCTCGGTCTGGCGCTCATCATCTGGGGTTATGTGCTCGCACGGCCCTATTCGCTGTTCATTTATGAGCCGCCGGTCTGGCTCAAGCACATCACCCTGCTTCTGATGCTGTTTTCGTTCATCTCGTTGATGATCTCGAATTTCAAGCCGGGAAAACTGAAGCCCATTCTCAAGCACCCCACGCTGATCGCCATCAAAATCTGGGCGCTGGCGCACCTCATGGCCAATGGCGATCTGGCATCGCTCGTCCTGTTTCTGTCATTTCTGGCCTGGGCTGTGGTTGACCGCATTTCCATCAAGCGGCAGGAGCGGGCCGGTCTGATGCGCACGGTGATTGTGCCCGGACCGGTCTCCAACGATATCATGGCCATTGTCGCCGGGGTGGTGCTCTATGCCCTGTTTGTCTGGAAACTGCATGCCTGGCTGATCGGGGTATCGCCACTTTAAACAGCCGGCTGAGGGCTATTTTTCACTTGGCCCTTACATCCCGAGGATTTTCCGACTAAAAGCGCTCTAACTGTGTGCGCGGAGCGGCGAGGGCTGCTTCGCGCATCTGCAATTCATTTCATCGCAGGCCCTCAAGGGCACCAATGAGGCACTATGACTGACGACGGCTTTTTCCGTGAGGTAAATGAGGAACTCCGCTCCGACAAGATGCGGGCGTTTTGGAAGCGCTTTGGCGGCCTGCTGATCGGCGCTGCCGTGGCCCTGGTCGTCGGCACGGGTGTTTTCGCCTTCTATGAATATTGGACGGAAAAGCAGGCGTCGAAATCCGGTGACCAGTTTCTGGCCGCGCTCAATCTTGTCCGTGACGGCAAGAACGACGAAGCGCTGAAGACGCTGGATGCGCTGGAAAAGACCGGTTATGGCGCCTATCCCGTGCTGGCACGCATGCGCGCTGCCGGTGTGCAGGCGCAAAAGGGCGACCCGGCAGCCGCTGTCGCTGCGTTTGACGAGGTTGCGGCGGATGCTTCCGTTCCCCAATCGCTCCGGGATCTGGCAAAACTGCGCGCTGCCCTGCTGCTTCTCGACACGGGCTCCTATGATGACGTTGCCAAACGTGTCGAATCTCTTTCGTCCGACGGCAATCCGATGCGTCATTCCGCCCGCGAGGCACTTGGCCTTGCCGCGTGGAAAGCTGGACGTGGCGGCGATGCGGAAAAACTGTTCAAGCAGATCTCCGACGATCAGGCCGCTCCCGCCAATATCCGCCAGTTTGCCGACACCATGCTCGACATGCTTCGCAGCACTGGCGCAGCACCCGCTGCTGCAGCCGGTTAACACAGGAATTTGAGTCTTTGAGTTTCACCCTCGCCATTATCGGCCGTCCGAACGTCGGTAAGTCCACCCTCTTCAACCGGCTTGTCGGCCGCAAGATCGCCCTGGTGGACGACTTGCCGGGCGTTACGCGCGACCGTCGTGTCCACGCCGCCAAACTGTACGACCTGAAGTTCGATGTGATCGATACCGCAGGTCTTGAGGAAGTCCCCAGCGATTCCCTGGAGGGCCGCATGCGCGCCCAGACGGAACTCGCGATTGGCGAGGCCGATCTCATCCTGTTTCTTGTCGACGCCAAGGCCGGAATTACGCCCGCCGACGTAACATTTGCCGATCTCGTGCGCCGTTCCGGCAAGCCGGTCATTCTGGTTGCCAACAAGGCCGAGGCGCGTGGCGCCGAATCCGGCATGTATGATTCCTATCAGCTGGGACTCGGCGAGCCTTGCCCGATTTCCGCCGAGCACGGTCAGGGTTTTCCCGATCTGCGCGATGCGATCGTCGATATGTTGGGCGAAGAGCGCGTTTTCCCGGATGAGTACGAAACGAAAGCTCCCGAGAGCGACGCGGTTGCGGTGACCATTCCCGCCGTTGCCGGGCCGAAGGACGATCTGATCGGCGACGATATCGATGATCCGGATGCTGAAGACATTCCGGAATATGATTCGAACAAGCCGCTCCGCATCGCCATCGTCGGGCGCCCGAATGCCGGTAAATCGACACTGGTCAACACGATGCTCGGCGAGGATCGGCTGCTGACAGGGCCGGAAGCCGGTATCACGCGCGATTCCATTTCCGTCGACTGGGAGTGGAACGGCCGCAAGATCAAGCTGTTCGATACCGCCGGACTGCGCCGCAAATCCCGCGTCCAGGGCAAACTGGAAAAATTGTCGGTGGGCGATGCGCTGCGGGCCATTCGCTTTGCCGAAGTGGTCATCATCGTGCTTGATGCGACGATCCCCTTCGAAAAGCAGGATTTGCAGATCGCCGACCTGATCATCCGCGAGGGCCGCGCTCCGATCATCGCCTTCAACAAATGGGATCTGGTTGAAAACCGCCAGATGGTGCTGGCGGACCTGCGCGAAAAGACCGAACGCCTGCTGCCGCAGATTCGCGGTATCCGCGCCGTTCCGATCTCGGGCGAACGCAACCAGGGCATCGACAAGCTGATGGCTGCCGTTGCCACCACCGACGAGGTTTGGAACCGCCGTATTTCCACCGGCCGCCTGAACCGCTGGATGGAAGGTGTGACGACGCATCATCCGCCGCCCGCCGTCGCTGGCCGGCGCCTTAAAATCAAATACATCACGCAGGTCAAAACCCGCCCGCCGGGCTTTGTCATCTCCTGCTCGCGGCCGGAAGCGTTCCCGACCTCCTATGTGCGCTATCTGACAAACGGACTGCGCGAGACATTCGATATGCCGGGCGTTCCCCTGCGATTGGTTCTGCGCACCTCGGACAATCCGTTTGCCGGACGGGCAAAGAAGAAGCGCTAACCTGTTTTTCGATAACAAATCCTGCCGCCCCCGTGCCTTGCGCGGGGGCGGTTTGCTTTTGCGCAGGTTCGTGAAACACAACCGGCTAGGTACTTTTGCGAGGGTCGTTAACTCTCCATCAAGGTTAATGCTTCATTTTTGCAACCAGTATTGTGCGGTTGTGAGTGGGGTATCGGCGTGCGTTTCTCTGAGTTTTCTAGGGCATTGAAGCCCCGGCGAAAGAATCGGACAAACAGGAATTTTATCGGTCCGATGATTATCGGCACGGCCATCTATCTGTTCTCGCCCACGATTGTCGCTTATCAGGACATGGCCAGCATGCTGTCGGGTGCCGAATCCGGCAAGGGCCGCTGGACTGCCTATCTGGAAAAGTCACCCGCCGGCTCCATCCAGAAAGCCAATATGTCCCTTGTCGATGACAAGGCCATCACATCGAGCATTCCCGCCAGTGGTATCGACGCTCCCGGCATCGGTCCGATCGTGGTCAACGGCACCCGGAAATCCCCCGATGCGACACCCGATGAAGACCGCATCAACCGGGCGGAGAAGCAGGGGCGCATCGTTACCATCAGCAAGAAGGCGCCGCCCAAGGCCTTCAGCGCCGGTTCGATCCTGCAGCGTTCGAGCATGCTGATCCGCCCGACCCATGGTGTTGAAGTCGAAATGGCCTTTGCCAAGCCGAAGATCGCCGGCAAGGAAATCCAGATCGCTCTGGCGTTTCATAACCGCGCACCGGCCAAGGCCGATCCGCAAGTCTCGCCCATGCTCGCCAGCCTGATCACCAACAACACGCCTGACGTCCTGGCATTGGGTTACGCACCGGCTGAACCGGACTATGCGAAAACCTCGCCTTTCGACAACATCCTCAATGAACCAAAGCAGCCCGGGCGATTCGTTCCGCAGCTGGGGGCTGGCGATCATGCCTGGCTGGCATCGCCGTTGCCGCCGGTTGTTTTCACCAAGGAAGAACAGAAATGCCTGGCGACGGGCATTTATTTTGAGGCGAGAAGCGAAAGCCTGAAGGGCCAGGCCGCCGTTGCGCAGGTCATCCTCAACCGTGTCCGCAACCCGGCCTATCCGAAAACCATCTGCGGTGTCGTCTACCAGAACGACGACTGGATCAACCGCTGCCAGTTCTCCTTCGCCTGTGAAGGACGCAAGCTGGTCGTGACAGAGCCAAAATACTGGAAAATGGCACAGGAGATCGCCATGGCTGTCACATCAGGGCGCATCTTCCTGCCCGAGGTCGGTTCGGCCACCCACTATCACGCAGTCTACGTCCGGCCAAACTGGGCCCATACCATGAAACGCGTCGACAAGATCGGCCAGCACGTTTTCTACCGCACCTATGGCGGTGGTTGGATTTGATGCCACTTGGAAGTTGAGCGAAAACTGCTATATTGTTCTTGGAGTGAGGGACAGGCTCTCGCCCGCCCCTCTTTCCTGATTATTTGAATTGAACCCGGATTGTCAGCGAGCAACTGGTCCGGGTTCTTTTCAATATCAGGGTGATGCTAAGCGGCAGAAACCACATAGCTCACCTCCAAGTTTGAGAGCAAGGCCTTTGCCAAGGCCGGGAGGCCTATCGTCCCGGTACACCGGCTGGCTCGGTGTTTTCTGCTTCGCTCTCAAAACTTCATGTTTGTTCGCAGCATTATTTATCGTTTGGTTCGTTCTGCGCCGCAAGAAACGCAGGGTTGCGTCGCGGCGTAATTGGCCATGGAAAGCTGTGTTGCGATGATGCTGGAATGCGTCCGAACCTCGGCCTCATCCACAGGATTCGTGGAAGATTCTTGCCCTCAGAGGTGAGACATAAAGTCATATTTACCTAAGGTATTGAAATTTCCCGCGAAAATTACCCTTGAGACTCCTGCTTCTGCGCCTTGACTAGCGCGGATCGTAACAATATGTTGCGCGCGACTTCGAAGCGGGGGTGAAGCCTCGCATTCAGCGTGTAAAGGACATGCCATTGGCCACGGGGAACGAGCCCGATCAGTCAGGTTCTGTCGGTAATACGCCGGATGCCGGAAAGCCGCTGACTTCGGTTGAATTGGAAAATCGCCGCCGCGATCTGGAAGCAAAACTTGCTTCAAAGGGTGTTGGCCGGAAGACCGGTTCGAAAGACGAGGGGACGGGGACCGCCTCCGGTGTCGCGCAGGCCATGAAACTGTCGAGCGAGTTTATCGCCGGCGTTCTGGTTGGTGCGGGGTTGGGCTGGTTAGCTGACCGATTTTTAGGTACTTCACCCTGGGGGCTGATCATTCTGCTCCTCCTGGGGTTTTGTGCCGGAACGCTGAATATCCTGCGCTCTGCAGGACATGTGGCGGAGAACCGCGGATTTGAGCTCGACAAGAGCGATGACCGCGAGAAACCGGAATAAGCCTGCGGGCATGGAACGATATAGACGAGGTTAGCGTGGCCAACGATCCGATCCATCAATTCCAGATTGCACGATGGATTCCCATTGATGTCGGTGGAATTGACCTGTCCTTCACCAATTCGTCCTTCTTCATGGTGGCGACGGTTGCGGTTGCTTCAGCGTTTCTCTACCTCACTTCTTCCAATCGCGGCCTGATCCCGACCCGTCTGCAGTCGGTTTCCGAGATGGCTTATGAGTTCGTGGCTTCGACGCTGCGCGATTCGGCTGGAACCGCTGGGATGAGGTTCTTCCCGTTCGTTTTCTCGCTCTTCATGTTCGTGCTGACAGCCAATGTGCTCGGTCTGTTTCCCTATTTCTACACGGTCACCAGTCAGATCATCGTGACGTTCGCGCTCGCGATCCTCGTTATCGGCACGGTCCTCGTCTATGGTTTCGCCAAGCACGGCTTCAAGTTCCTTGGTGTTTTCGTGCCGTCAGGCGTGCCGGCTGCGTTGCTTCTGCTCGTGGTGCCGATCGAAATCATCTCCTTCCTTTCACGCCCGATCAGCCTTTCAGTTCGTCTTTTCGCCAACATGCTTGCTGGCCACATCACGCTGAAAGTGTTTGCGGGCTTCGTGGTGTCGCTGGGTAGCCTGGGTGCACTCGGCATTGGCGGCGCAATCCTGCCGCTGATCATGACTGTCGCGATTACCGGTCTCGAATTTCTGGTGGCTTTCCTGCAGGCCTACGTCTTCACCGTGCTGGCATGCATGTACCTGAATGACGCAGTGCATCCTGGCGGTCACTAAGAAAAAACTTCGCCGGCGGGCCTCCGCCAAACGCAATCTATCAATAACCTATTCTATCCAAAGGAGTTTAACATGGATCCCGTAGCAGCAAAGTACATCGGTGCAGGTCTCGCTTGTTTTGGTATGGCCGGAACGGCCCTCGGCCTCGGCAACATTTTCGGCAGCTACCTCTCCGGTGCATTGCGCAACCCATCCGCAGCTGATGGCCAGTTCGGCCGTCTGGTATTCGGCTTCGCCGTTACTGAAGCTCTGGGCATCTTCTCGCTGCTCGTTGCTCTTCTGCTTCTGTTCGCTGTTTAATCAGCAGACCATCGATACTGGCTGCGCGGCGCGTGGCCAGTATAAGATTTATAGTCAGTAGATCGGGAAATGCCCGAACCAAGGGGACAGCATATGTTTGTGTCTTCGGCTCAAGCCGCATCCACAACCGCTCAGACCGAGACACCTGCGCATGCCGAAACGGCTGCACCCGGTGCCGCGCCTGATGCTCACGGTACCGCGACCCACTCCGAAACGGGTGTGGCGCACAAAGGTGTTTTCCCGCCCTTTGACTCCAGCCATTTTGCTTCGCAGCTGCTCTGGCTGGCGCTGACATTTGCATTTTTCTACCTGTTCCTGTCGCGCGTGGTTCTGCCCCGCATCGGCGGCATCATCGAGACCCGCCGCGATCGCATCGCGACCGATCTTGATCAGGCTGCCCGCATGAAGCAGGAATCGGACGAGGCGCTTGCTGCCTATGAGCAGGAGCTTGCCGAAGCCAAGCAAAAGGCCGGCGGCATTGCCCAGAAGGCCCGTGACGAATCCAAAGCCAAGGCTGATGCGGAAACCGCTGAAATCTCGGCGGCTCTGGAGAAGAAGCTGGCTGATGCCGAGGCAAGCATTGCCTCCATCAAGGACAAGGCAATGGCTGGCGTCGGTGCCATCGCCGAGGAAACGGCGACTGAAATCGTCAAGAAGATCATCGGTGGAACTGTCGACAAGGCAAGCGTTACCGCCGCGGTCAAAGCTGTTCGCGGCTAAGGAGAACCATGATGGACGCAACATTTTGGGCCCTGGTTGGTCTGGTCATTTTCCTGGCACTGCTGGTTTATCTGAAGGTTCCGGGCGTTGTGGGCAAGTCGCTCGACGGCCGTGCTGATCGCATCCGCGATGAGCTGGAGGAAGCCCGTCGCCTGCGTGAAGAAGCGCAGTCGCTGCTGGCCGAATATCAGCGCAAGCGCAAGGAAGCCGAAAAGGAAGCTGGCGAGATCGTTGCCGCAGCGCAGCGTGAAGCCCATGCTATCATTGAGGAAACCAAGCAGAAGACGGAAGAATATGTTGCGCGCCGCAACAAGCTTGCCGAGCAGAAGATCGCTCAGGCCGAGACAGAGGCGGTCAACGACGTTCGCGCTTCCGCAGTCGACATCGCTGTTGCGGCTGCTGGCCGTATCCTCAAGGACAAGGTCGACGCCAAGACATCGGCTGACCTGTTCAAGTCTTCCTTGAGCGAAGTGAAGACCCGTCTGAACTGATTGAAGGCAAAATGAAATTTGAAAAAGCCGCCGCAAGGCGGCTTTTTCTTTGGGGTGCGTGGCCCGCGCTAAACGTCCCGGTTCTTCAGCGGTGCGAAACTGAAGCGGTGCAGGCCAACCACCGGTCCGTGGGTTTGCATCGCGCTGCGATGAAACGCTGTTCCATAGCCTGCATGGGTCTCAAGCCCATAGACCGGGTAGTGACGGCCGGCCTGTGCCATCATCCGGTCGCGGCTGACCTTGGCGAGAATGGAGGCTGCGGCGATGGAGACCGAGCGCTGGTCGCCCTTGATCACAGCCGTACCGGGGCAGGGAAGGCCGCGTGGCACATCCCGCCCGTCAATGAGTGCATGGCCGGGCAGAATGGACAGGCCGCATGTGGCACGGCGCATGGCCTCCAGCGCGGCTTTCAGAATGTCTGTGGCATCGATCGACGGTGCGGCGACACTGGCAATACCCGACGCCAGCGCGGTCTTCAAAATGATATCGAACAATTCCGCGCGCTTCCTGGCGGTCAGGCGTTTTGAATCGTCAAGACCATCGGGAATCCGCTCGGGATCAAGGATAACCGCCGCAGCGACAACAGGGCCTGCCAGAGGACCCCGGCCCGCTTCGTCGATCCCCACGATATGGGGTATGCCATCGCGCATGAGGCGGCGCTCCGCCGCAAAATCAGGTTTGCCGGTATCGAGAGGAAGAAGCAGAGAATCAGAACGCGATCGAGTCATGTTGCGGCGAGACTCGCATTCGTTCTGATTCTCTGCAAGGCCCCGATGCGGATGGGGTAGGGCATCGGGGCGTCCGTCAGCGGGATGGGGGGCGCCCGACGGATTTTCAGAAACGGGTTATGGCCCGTTAAAACAGCGACAACTGTTCGCTGCCCGCGGTTGGTACGAACAGGTCGGTGCGCAAGCGGCGCCTGGCGAGGTTGATACCGAGCCGCTTGGCGGCGATTTCAAACCGGCGTCCGATCTGCCAGGCATAGGGGCCTTCACCGCGCATGCGCTTGCCCCATTCCGCGTCGTAATCCTTGCCGCCGCGCATGGAGCGCACGAGAGAAAGAACATGGCGGTAGCGATCCGGGTAGTTGCGCAGCAGCCATTCCTTGAAGATGGGGCTGACCTCAAGCGGCAGGCGCAGGAGTACGTAGCCAGCCTCGCGCGCGCCCATGGCATAGACGCTGTCGAGTACGCGCTCGATCTCGTGATCATTGAGACCGGGAATGATGGGGGCCACCAGGGTTCCCGTCGGAATGCCCGCGTCGGAAAGTGCACGCAGTGCTTGCAGCCGCCGTGTCGGGGTTGAGGCCCTTGGTTCCATCGTCCGGGCGAGCTTGCCGTCCAGCGTCGTGACGGAAAGGCAGACCTTGGCAAGACCTTTCTCGGCCATGCGGGCGAGTATATCGATGTCACGCATGATCAGCGCCGACTTGGTGACGATGCCGACCGGATGCTGGTGCTCTTCAAGCACCTGCAGGATATCGCGCATGATGCGCCATTTCCTCTCGATTGGCTGATAGGGGTCCGTATTGGTGCCGATGGCGATGGTCTTGGCGGTATAACCCGGTTTGGACAGTTCGCGGTCGAGCATCCTGGCCGCATCGGGTTTGGCAAACAGTTTCGATTCAAAATCGAGACCGGCGGACAGCCCCATATAGCTGTGGGTGGGGCGGGCGAAGCAATAGATGCAGCCATGCTCGCAACCGCGATAGGGGTTGATGGAGCGGTCGAATCCGACATCCGGCGAGTCATTGCGTGTAATGATCGTGCGCGGCTTCTCGATCTGCACCTCGGTTTTGAAGGCAGGCAAGTCCTCGATTGTCTCCCAGCCATCGTCAAAGACATGGCGCGTTTCCGGCTCGAAGCGCCCGGATGGGTTCATGCCCGCGCCGCGTCCGCGGCGGCGCTCATGATCGATCCGCAGCCCGGCTTCCTCAACGAGCGCATTGGCATGCTGCGCCCGGCCTTGCCCGAAGGCGGCCCTGTCCGCCTGCACCATGATGTTCATTGGCATTCTCCTTGAGACCGGAGCGAGACTGAGTCGCTCATCACCGTCGCAACATGAATGTATTCCTAACAAATTATGAGAACAAAGCAAGAACAATCTGATGAAAAAGGATGATGGAAATTTCAATAATAATACTATAACTGAAATGGATGATTTCCGTCCTGATCGAAACCCGCAATGCCGATGAACCCTTGGCCAGAACGCTCGGCGGACTGGTGGGCGGAGCTGTCGAAGGTGTGTTGAGCGATGTCATCGTCATTGATCAGGGTTCAACCGACCAGACTCACCGTGTGGCCGATGCGGCCGGGTGCATTTTCCTGCAGGACCAGACATTGATCGATGGCCTGCGCCGTGCGCGCAGCGACTGGATTTTGTTTATCGAACCCGGTGCGCGGCTGATTGACGGCTGGATCGAGGCCGTGTCCATCCACGTGGAACGCATGCAGGGGCCAGCCTGCTTCACCCGCTCACATGCCCACCGGCGGCCGTTTTTCACCCGGGTTTTCTCGCCGGGCAATCCGCTGGCCGACGGGCTGCTGATTTCAAAGCGTCAGGCGATGGCTTTGTCGGCTCCGGGCAAGAGCGCCGTGGACCTGGCGCGCGGTCTCGCCATGAAACGCCTGCGGGCAGAGATTATTCCCGGCGCGGTGAAGTAGCTGTCAGCCCCGTTTCAGATGTTCGTCCAGCCGCGGCATGATCTCGACGAAATTGCAGGGCATATGGCGGTAGTCGAGCTGAAACTGGAGAATATTATCCCAGGCATCCCTGCAGGCGCCCGGTGAGCCCGGCAGCACGAAAACAAACGTGGCATTGACTACACCGCCGGTTGCCCTGGACTGAATGGTCGACGTGCCGATCTTGTCATAGGAAATGCGGTGGAACACCTCGGAAAAGCCGTCCATGCGCTTTTCAAAGATCGGCTCGAGGGCTTCCGGCGTTACGTCACGGCCGGTAAAGCCCGTACCGCCTGTGGTGATGACCACATCCACATCGGGGCTGCTTGACCAGGCAAGCACCTTGTCGCGTATCGCTTGGCGGTCATCGGTCACGATGGCGCGGTCCGCCAGCCGGTGCCCCGCCGCCACGATGCGGTCAGCCAGCGTTGTGCCGGATTTATCGTCATCGAGCGTGCGCGTATCGGAAACGGTCAGCACGGCGATCCCGACGGGTACAAAGGGGCGTGTCTCGTCAATGCGGGCCAAGATCAGTTCCCTTCCATAGTGCTACTGGTGGCGACGACAAACCATGCAGGCTGGCTTTGGCGTAACCGTCTTGCCGCTGCGTCAGCCGCCGCGTCGTCGCTGTAGAGTGCAAAGCAGGTGCCGCCCGAGCCGGACATGCGCGCGAGCAGCGGATTGGTGTCGATCAACGCCTGCATGCTGCCATTGATCGACGGCGCAAGCTTTTGCGTGGCTGCGAAAAGATGGTTGTCCGTCTGCCGGAGATAGGCGCAGACCTCCGTAAGGCTTGTCAGGGTAGGCAGGGCAGGCAGCGGAGGATTATCGCGGCGGGTCAGCGCGGAAAAGACCTGGGGCGTCGACACCGTGACGCCATTGTTGACGAGAACCATGGGCAAGCGCGGAAAGGCTGCGATGCGCTCGATCTTTTCGCCGATGCCGCGCGCGATCAGCGCCTCGCCATGCAGGCACATCGGCACATCGGCGCCCAGCGGCAGGCCAAGCGCGGCCAATTCCGTCAGGCTGGCATCGATATCCCACAGCGCACCCAGCGCACGCAGGGCCGCAGCGGCATCACTGGAACCGCCGCCGATGCCGGACGCGACGGGGAGATGTTTTTCCAGATGGATGGCGACGGGCGTTGCCCGTCCGCCATGCTGGCGGCGCAGGGCGTCCCGTGCCCGCAGCACCAGGTTTGTATCGTCGGCGGGAAGACCGGCACCATAGGGGCCGGACAGGGTAAAGGAATCGGCCGCCGCTTTCGTCACGCTCAGCCGGTCGCCGAAACGGGCAAACACGACGAGACTGTCAAGCAGATGGTAGCCGTCGTCACGCCTGCCCGTCACGTGCAATGCAAGATTGATCTTGGCCGGGGCGGTCAGGCTGACTGTGTGGTCGGGACTGGCAAGCATGGACACTCAGTCTTTGCGCAGGCGGTATTCACCGGTTTCGGGGTCCTGAACCAGTGTTCCCTGCGCCCGATTCTGTGCCTCTTTTTCGGCTTCGCGGACGCGCTGCGAGACGCGCTGTGCTTCCTTCTTGAATGAACGATAGCCATAATAGGCGGCGGCGCCGACAAGAGCAAAAAAGATCAATTGTGGCATCGTCTGTAACCCTCAACTACCGATATCATTCCTGTCCGCATTCATAGCATGGAGTTCCGGCCTTGCCAAAAAATCCTGCGCCGGTTTACAGGCCGAACCGCGACCAGAGCGTCCGTTCCTCGGCGGCGTCCACGAGCCCATTGGCCAGACCGCTGCCAAGGCCTTCGATCCGCACGCTGGCGGACGGAATCCTGCGCCCGAACAGTCCGCGCGGCTGCGAGATCAATTTTAGCTTGGTTTTGGGGCCATATTGCGACTGCAGATAGGAGCGCATGTCGCCAAGACCGTCGACCAGACCGAGTTCGACACCGCGCGTTCCCGTCCAGAACTGGCCCGTGAAAAGATCGGTGCTGGCGCTCAACTTGTCGCCGCGCCGTTCCTTGACCAGATCGATGAAAATCTCGTGGATTTCGAGCTGCAGGGTCTTCAGGTGTTCGACATCAGCCTTGTTTTCCGGCTTGAAGGGATCGAGCGTCGCCTTGTTCTTTCCCGCCGTATAGACACGCCGTTCCACGCCAATCTTCTTGATCAGTTCCGTAAAGCCGAAACTTGCGGAGACAACACCGATCGAGCCGACGATCGATGAAGGGTCGGCAATGATTTCATCACCGGCGACGGCGATCATGTAGCCGCCGGAGGCCGCGACGTCCTCGACGAAGACATAGACCTTCTTGTTCTTTTCCGCTGCCAGGTCGCGGATGCGCCGGTAGATCAGGCGCGACTGCACCGGAGAGCCGCCCGGCGAATTGACCGAGATTGCCACCGCGGGCGAATCCTTGTCATCAAAAGCCTTCTCCAGAACCGATGCAGTGGAGGCAAGCGAAAGATTTTGCCGGAATTGACCGCCGCCAGACATGATGGCGCCATGCAGGCGAACCACCGGTATCTCCACAAAATCAGGGCGCCAACGGCGCGGCAGCAATTTTCGGATCAATCGGGCCAATGCTTTCTCCTTTGATGCTTTCAAGTCATGCGCATGTAGGCGGTACGCATGAAATCACAATGGCGCCGTGCGGAAAATGCTACAAAAGTGATGTAAGGCCATTGTTTATGGCTGTTGCGCGCTCGGTGAACCCGTTGCCGGTCTCGTGGTGCATGATCAGGGCAGGGGCAAGCGTAAGGCCCGCACGGCTGCCGCGAATTCCCCGGATGATGATGCGGATAGCGGCATCCTGCGGTCTTGGCTGCACGGGCACGATGACCAGCCCGCCGAAGCGGCGCTGCAAGGCATCGAGCAGTTCGGCAATCGAAGCCGGGCGGGCAATGATGGCAAGCGCTCCACCGGGCTTGACGATGGCAGCGGCGGTGCGGATCCACTGCTCCATCATGCCGTCGGTCATGATATGGGCTTCCGCCTTCACCGGATCGGGCGTCGCGCGGTCGGTGGGCCGGTTGAAGGGCGGGTTCATGATCACGAAGTCAAAACTGTTGTCGGCAAGCCCCGCCGCACCCCGCGCCTTGCCGGTCAGGGTGACATCGGCCTGCAGGAGTTCGGTGCGGGCGGCGATGGCGGCATTCTCCGGCAGCGCAAGCGATCTGCGGGCGAAGTCGGCCATGAAATCAGAACGTTCGATCAAGACCGCCTTGGCCTTGCTGCAGCGCGCAAGCACGGCAAGGCCCGCCGCGCCGGCACCGGCGCCAAGGTCTGCGACACGGCCGGAGAAATCATCGGGTACGGCGCTGGCAAGCACCATCGCATCCACCCCGGAACGGTGTCCCTTCAGCGCGGGCTGGAGCAGGTGAAACCGGCCGCGATGGAATGCATCCAGCGTATAGGGCGTATCGGTCGATGGCATGGATCAGCCGCGCAGTTCGCGCTCGAGGCAGGCGTCTTTGAGCAGGCGCCGGACTTCATCCTCCCGGCTGGCATCGACCAGCACCCGGCGTGCGAGAATACCGACGGAACCTTCGAGCACACTCATGTTGGAATCGGCGATAAAGTGCCGGATGCCGGCATCCTTGAGCAGTGATTCGACAAAGGAGATGAGAACAGGATCGTTCGTGCGCATGATTTCGATCATTGCCATTACCCATATGACTGGCCCGGAAGTGCCATAAGTCCTGTAGCACATGTGTGGGCTTTATCACGAATTTGTAACCCCTGCCATTTTTGCGCGCCAATTCGCCGCTTGCGGGTTATAGCCTGTCAAAATAAGGTGTCGCCGCATTATGCGAGAAGTTTAGGAGTTTCGTTTTGGGCGTTGTTGTCAGTCTGGACGATAAGAAAAGCAGCACGGGATCGGTGCAGCCGCTGATTGATCTTACCAAGGCCGACATGGCCCGTGTCAACGAACTGATCCTGTCCAAGGCAGGTTCGGACGTCGAGATGATTCCCGAAGTGGCGAACCATTTGATCTCGTCCGGCGGCAAACGCCTGCGCCCGATGATCACGCTCGCGGCTGCCCGCATGTTCGGGTATCAGGGCGATGGCCACGTCAAGCTGGCCACCAGCGTCGAGTTCATGCACACGGCAACCCTTTTGCACGACGATGTGGTTGACGAGAGCGACCTGCGCCGGGGCAAGAGCACGGCGCGCATGATCTGGGGTAATCAGGCCAGCGTTCTCGTTGGCGATTTCCTGCTCGGTCAGGCGTTCAAAATGATGGTGGACGTCGGCTCGCTCGAAGCGCTCGATGTGCTGGCAACCTCCGCTTCGGTCATTGCCGAAGGCGAAGTCATGCAGCTTGCGGCGGCAAAAAATCTTGAGACAACCGAAGATGAATATCTGGCGGTGATCAAGGCCAAGACGGCCGCGCTGTTTTCCGCAGCGGCCGAAGTGGGGCCGATCATTGCATCGTCCTCGCGCACGGATCGCCAGGCGCTGCGCTCCTATGGCCTCAATCTCGGCCTCGCATTCCAGCTCGTTGACGATGCGCTGGATTACGGCGGCAATGCCAAGGATCTCGGCAAGAACACCGGTGATGATTTCCGCGAAGGCAAAATTACCCTTCCGGTGGTTCTGACCTATCGACGCGGCACGGCGGAAGAGCGGCTGTTCTGGAAGGACGCGCTGGAGAATGGCGCCAACGACGACAAGGCGCTTGAGAAGGCCAAGGGCTTGATGACCCGCTACGGCGCCCTCAGCGATACGATCCAGCGCGCCCGGCATTTTGGCGGGATTGCCCGCGATGCATTGGCCCCGCTCGATCAGTCGCCGCAGAAGGACGCCCTTCTGGAAGTCATCGACTTTTGCATCAGCCGCGTGAACTGATCCGTTGTGGATCGAACGCCTGCCATGGCCTCTGGCAGGCCGTTGCCTTTATTCTTTCGATGAAACTTGAGAGTGGACCGTAAAAAGGCCATGCTTTTCCTGAGGATTCGGGCGATCATTTCACAATGACGACAATGAAGAGGGATTTTGTATATGCAGCGCAGTAAATTGCTTGGCTCCGTGATGGGCGCAACACTCGCTGCCTTGACCATCAGTGTCATTTCCGCACCGGCGGCGACCGGCAAGGATCTGGCAACTGCTGCCGGTTCACTGTCCGGTGCCTTTCTCTCTGCCCGCACCGCCGAACGCAGCAATGATTTCGACAGCGCCATTTCCTTCTACCGGCAGGCTCTTGCCTATGATCCGAAAAACAAGGAATTGCGCCAGAGTCTCCTGCTGGTTCTTCTGACCGATGGCCAGTTCAAGGAGGCATTGCCGATTGCGCAGGAACTGAAATCGGTTCCGGAGATCGAACGTTTTTCGCGTCTGGCGCTCGGCATCGATGCGATGAACAAGAAGCAGTACCAGAAGGTGGACAACCTGATGCTGCTGTCGCTCCAGTCAGACCTCGACAGAATGATCACCGGTCTGATTTCCGCCTGGGCCAGGGCGGGGGCAGGCAAGCCCAATGAAGCGCTGGCCATGATCAGCAAGCTGAAGGGCCCGGACGGTTTTGCCCTGTTCAAGATTTACAATTCGGCGCTCATCGCCGACATGGCGGGACAGAAGGACAAGGCGGCAGCGTTCTATCAAAGCGCTCTCGACGACCGCCCAAGCCTGGCTGCCGCCCCCGATACCTATGAGCGGCTGATCGAGGCCTATGCGTCATTCAAGATGCGCAACGGTGACAAGGACGGCGCGGAAGCGCTGATCAAGGACGCATCGGAAGTGCTGTCGGGCCGCATGGTGCTGGTCGAATTCGGCAAGCAGCTTTCGGCCGCCAAGACGGTCAAGCCGCTGGTGCAGACACCGCAGCAGGGCGCGGCGGAAGTGCTGTACACATTGGCAACCGCCATCAACCGCAGCGGTGCCGAGGCCTTTTCCAAACTCTATCTGCAGATGTCGCTGCCGCTGCGCCCCGACCACGATGCAACCCTTTTCCAGATCGGCGACATCAGCGCCAAGCTGGAGCAGCCGGAGAAGGCCGTCGAGTATTTTACCCGCATTCCCTCCGACTCCGCCTATAACCGCGATGCGGAAATGCAGATTGCCATCAACCTGGCCATCTTGAAGCGTCATGACGAAGCGATCACGCATTTGAACGGTCTTTTGGCGGCCGACCCGAAGGATATCCGCACCTACCTTGCCATTGGCAGCATCTATGCGCAGGACAAGAACTACGCCAAGGCAGCTGAAACCTATGACAAGGCTGTTGCCGCCATCGAAAAGCCTGAACGCAACGACTGGATGATTTTCTACCAGCGCGGCATCGCCTATGAGCGGCTGAAGCAGTGGGATAAGGCAGAACCGAATTTCACCAAGGCGCTGGAACTCTATCCGGATCAGCCGCAGGTGCAGAATTATCTTGGTTATTCCTGGATCGATATGAATATCAAGCTGGAGCAGGGACTGGACCTGATCAAGAAGGCCGTCGCCTCCCGCCCGCAGGATGGCTATATCGTCGACTCGCTCGGCTGGGCCTATTACCGGATGGGCAATTATGCCGATGCGGTTATCCAGCTGGAGCAGGCGGTGAAGCTGCGTCCCGAAGACGCAACCATCAACGACCATCTTGGTGATGCCTATTGGCGCGCCGGGCGCAAGCTGGAGGCGACTTTCCAGTGGGCCCATGCCCGCGATTCCAAGCCAGAGCCCGAAGATCTGGTCAAGATCGAGGAAAAGCTGAAGAACGGTCTTCCCGATGCGAAGGAGCCGGGCGTCGCCAAGAATGGCGGCGATACACCCAAAGCACCGGAACCTCCGGCGCCGCAACCGGCGGCTCCCGTTCCGGCTCCGGACAACAAGGGCTGATCATCATGTGAAGCAAGGGTGCTTTCCCGGCACCCTTGCCATGATTTCCGCTGCGGGTGCCTGGGAAAGCCATTGCCGTGGCGTCCTTTCTCTTGACCGGCCAGACGGCACGCCTTAGGACGGGCACTCCATTTCCCGTCAAAAAGGCCTGACCGGTGACCGTCCCATTGCCCGATCATATGCACCCGACCCGTTCGTTCCAGGGTCTCATCCTGACGCTTCATAATTACTGGGCCCAGCATGGCTGCGTCATCCTGCAGCCCTATGACATGGAAGTCGGCGCGGGTACGTTCCACCCGGCGACGACGCTGCGTTCGCTCGGTCCCAAGCCCTGGAAGGCAGCCTATGTCCAGCCATCCCGCCGCCCCAAGGATGGCCGGTACGGTGAGAACCCCAACCGCTTGCAGCATTATTACCAGTATCAGGTGATCATGAAGCCTTCGCCTGCCAATTTGCAGGAGCTTTACCTCGGCTCGCTGGCCGCCATCGGCCTTGATCCGCTGCTGCATGATGTGCGTTTCGTCGAGGATGACTGGGAAAGCCCGACGCTCGGCGCCTGGGGTCTGGGCTGGGAATGCTGGTGCGACGGCATGGAAGTGTCGCAGTTCACCTATTTCCAGCAGGTCTGCGGCATTGAATGTGCGCCCGTTTCCGGTGAGCTGACCTATGGTCTGGAGCGGCTCGCCATGTATATCCAGGGCGTCGACAGCATCTACGACCTGAATTTCAATGGCCTTGAGGGTGACGACAAGGTCACCTATGGCGACGTGTTCCTGCAGGCGGAGCAGGAATATTCGCGGCACAATTTCGAACATGCCAACACGTCGGTCCTGCTGCGGCATTTCGAGGATGCGGAAGCCGAGTGCGCAGCCCTTCTGCGCGCGGGCGCACCCAAGGACGGCGACAACAGCCCGATGCATCGCATGGTCCTGCCGGCCTATGATCAGTGCATCAAGGCTTCGCATGCGTTCAACCTTCTCGATGCGCGCGGTGTGATCTCGGTGACGGAGCGGCAGAGCTATATCCTGCGGGTCCGCAATCTCGCCCGGCAGTGCGGCGAGGCGTTCCTTTTGACCGAAGCCGGCGGCGTCAATTTCAAGAGTGAGTCCGTATAATGCCCGATCTTCTGCTCGAACTTCGCTCTGAAGAAATTCCCGCCCGCATGCAGCGCAAGGCGGCGGGTGACCTGAAGAAGCTCGTCACCGATGGCCTGGTCGAGGCTGGCCTGACCTATGAAGCGGCTGGCGACTACTGGACGCCGCGCCGCCTCACGCTCGACATCCGTGGCCTGACTGCACGGTCCAAGGACGTGCACGAGGACCGCAAAGGCCCAAGTGTCAGCGCGCCGGAGGCAGCCATTGCGGGCTTTCTGCGTTCCGCCGGTCTGACGGATATTGCGCAGGCCCACGTGCACACCGACCCGAAGAAGGGTGACTTCTATGTCGCCCATCTGACGAAGCCGGGCCGTCCGGCTGAAGAAATCATCGCCGAACTCCTGCCAAAAATCATTCGCGAGTTTCCATGGCCGAAATCCATGCGCTGGGGCGCTGCCTCGGCAAAGGCCGGCAGCCTGCGCTGGGTGCGTCCGCTCCAGTCGATCGTCTGCATGTTCGGCGGTGAGACCGAAGAGCCGGTTGTCGTCGATTTCGAGGTGAGTGGCCTGCGTTCCGGCAATATCACCTATGGGCACCGGTTCCTCAGCGATGGCCAGCCGATCACCGTGCGCCGCTTCGACGATTATGTCGCCAAGCTGGAAAAGGCCAAGGTCGTGCTCGATGCCGATCGCCGCAAGGAGATCATTCTGGCGGATGCGCAGAATATAGCCTTTGCCTCAGGCCTTGAGCTGGTCGAGGACGAAGGCCTGCTGGAAGAGGTGTCGGGGCTTGTCGAATGGCCCGTCGTGCTGATGGGCGAGTTCGAGGAAAGTTTCCTTGCCATTCCGCCGGAGGTCATTCGCCTGACCATCAAGACGAACCAGAAGTGCTTCGTCACGCGCAAATCCGGCGAGACCGACAAGCTCTCCAACAAGTTCATCCTGGTTTCCAACATCGTGGCCAGCGATGGCGGCAAGGAGATCTCCTACGGCAATGGCAAGGTTGTCCGCGCCCGTCTTTCCGATGCGCTTTATTTCTGGAAGACCGACCAGCATGATCTGCCCGATATGGAAAAGCTCGCGGCTGCTGCCATCCGCTTCGATCTCGATCTGAAGAAGCCGCTTGATCAGCGCATGGCGCGGCTTGATGCCCTCAATGTTACCTTCCATGCCAAGCTCGGCACCCAGGGCGAGCGCGTCACGCGGATCAAGGCACTTGCCCGTGACATCGCGCCGCTTGTCGGTGCGGACCCGGTTCTGGCCGCCCGTGCGGCCGTACTGGCCAAGGCTGACCTTACGACGGAAATCGTTGGCGAGTTCCCGGAACTGCAGGGCGGGATGGGCCGCAAATATGCACTGCTGCAGAACGAGCATCCGTCGGTCGCAGCCGCGATTGAAGAACATTACAAGCCGCAGGGTCCATCCGATACGGTGCCGGACGACGCGGTTTCCGTGGCTGTCGCGCTTGCCGACAAGCTCGACACGCTGGTCGGATTCTGGGCCATTGACGAAAAGCCGACGGGCTCGAAAGATCCCTATGCGCTGCGCCGTGCGGCGCTTGGCGTTATCCGGCTGCTGCTTTCAAGCGACTGGCAGATCGCGCTGCTGCCGCTCTTCCAGACAGCCTTTGCGCAGCTGCGCGAAGACGCCATCGAAAAGCATGTCGAGCGCTACGAGGCGCAGCAGGCCGCCCAGAATTCCGGCGATGTCGATGGTGAGGAAGATGTCACCAACGCCATTTCCGGCTTTGAAAAGCGGTTGCGCGGCGAGGTGGCCGAAAGCGCCCATCCGGTTTTGCTTGATCTCCTGGCGTTCTTCCATGATCGCCTGAAAGTGCATCTGCGCGATCTCGGTGCACGGCATGACCTGATCGATGCGGTGCTGACGGATGGCGCCGACAATCTGCTGCTGATCGCCCGCCGCGTTGAAGCGCTGGTGGTCTATCTCAACTCGGAAGAGGGCAGGAATCTTCTGGCCGGCACCAAGCGCGCGGCCAATATTCTGAGCGCCGAGGAGAAGAAGGGGACGGTTGTCACCGATAGGGTTGACCCGGCGTTGCTTGCGCTCGATGCGGAGAAGAAGCTGTTTGCCGCGGTCAATCAGGCTGAGAAGGACGCGGCGCAAGCGATTCAAAAACAGGATTTTTCCGGCGCCATGATTGCACTGAGTGCTTTGCGTGAACCGGTTGATTCATTTTTTGAAGATGTGCTGGTTAATGACGGGAATCCCGACATCAGGGCCAATCGTCTGGCGCTGCTTGCCCGTATCCGCACGGCCACCAACACGGTCGCCGATTTCTCAAAAATCGCTGGATAATCAAGGGACAGGCGCGAAAACCTCGTGCTTGTCCGTTTGCCTTGGTCCGGCTTATTGCATGCTGGCGCGCAGCGGGGTTGCTTCGACCGCAAGCAGTCCGCTGGCGGGGGATGGTGCCGCAGGTTCCGGTGCTGCCGGTGTTTGGGCGACAGCTGCGGCATCCGTTGACGGCAATGTTGCGGCATTGGCGGTGGCGACGAAAGAGTCCGGTTTGGGGTCATTGCCCTGGAGGCGCGCCATGTACTGTCGCGACCTTTCGCGGCGCTCCAGATAGGCCTGAAGCTTGGCAGCTTCCGCCGCCCGCTGTTCGATGCAGGGCGTGCAGACCGGATTGCCATCGGCATCGAAACTGTCATAACCAACATAGGTCACGGAATTTGGCCGGGCCGAAGGCCCCTTGAGCTTGATGGATTCTCCGGCATGCGCGATGGCCGGTGCGATCAGGGCAGCAGCAATGATGGCAAGCAGATGGCGGAACATGTGGCTCTATCCTCGTTGACCGTTCAGCTTTATCAGGCAAACCTTGCTAATTTTTACCACGGGTGGATTCAATTTTACGCATCACCTCATACGGTGAGTTCATCAGCGCAGGCTTGCGGCAGGGCCTGCCCATCGTGTAGGCAATGCGCACGATCGGAGATGCGCCTTTGGCCGAGACAATAGCACCAGACGAACAGGCAATTCTGAAGGCGGCCCAAACGCTGGCTGCGGGCCAGCTTGTCGCCATTCCGACCGAGACAGTCTATGGCCTGGCCGCCGATGCCACCAATGGCGATGCCGTTGCCGGAATTTTCGAGGCGAAGGGCAGACCGCATTTCAATCCGCTGATCTGCCATGTTTCGGACGTCGCCATGGCGGAACGCTACGCGGTGATCGATCCGCTGTCGCGCCGGCTGATGGATGCGTTCTGGCCCGGCCCTTTGACACTGGTCCTGCCGCTGCGGCCCGGCACGCACATCCATCCCCTGGTGGCCGCCGGTCTCGATACGGTGGCACTGCGCATGCCGCGCGGTATTGCCGGAAAGATTATTGCTGCCCTCGGTCATCCCCTGGCCGCCCCCAGTGCCAACACATCCGGCAGGATCAGCGGCACCAGCGCCGCGGCGGTTGCCGATGACCTCGGCAGCAAGATCGCCCTGATCCTCGATGCCGGCCCGTCCGAGGTCGGTCTGGAATCGACCATCGTCAAGGTGAACGGCGATGCGGTCCTGCTGTTGCGGCCGGGCGGGCTTGCCGCCGAGGAGATCGAAGCTTTCACAGGTCAATCGCTGCGGCGCATGGACCAGCGTGCCGCGATCGAGGCACCCGGCATGATGGCCTCCCACTACGCGCCTTCAGCAGGTGTCCGCCTCAATGTGCACGCGGTGCGCGCTGGCGAGGCGCTCCTGGCCTTTGGCCCGACCCGTGCTGCGGATGCGCACCGGGCAAGCGCGCACCTCAATCTCAGCGAAACCGGCAATCTGCGCGAAGCCGCCACCAATCTTTTCGATTACATGAAGCGTCTCGACCGTCTCGGCGGTGCCGTCATCGCTGTCGAGCCGATCCCCTTCACCGGGCTGGGCGAAGCCATCAATGACCGCCTTGTCCGCGCCGCCGCGCCGCGCGTGCCTCCCATAGAAGAGTTGGAACAGATCAAATGACCCTGACGCCAGAGCTTGTTGCCCGTTTCATTGCCATAGTCGGCGAGAAGAACGCCCTGCTTAACGCGCACGACATCGAACCCTACCTCATCGAGCCGCGGGAAAAATTCGGCGGCAAGACAGGACTGGTCCTGCGGCCGTCCACCGTGGACGAGGTTTCGGCCATTCTCAAACTGGCGACCGAAACCGGTACGGCCATCGTACCGCAGGGCGGCAATACCGGCCTTGTCGGCGGCCAGATGCCTGATGATACGGGCCAGCAGGTTATCCTGTCCCTGTCGCGCCTCAACAGGATCCGCTCCGTCGAACCGGCCGGCAATCTCATTATCGTCGAAGCCGGTGTCGTCCTGCAGAAATTGCAGGAAGCGGCTGAACAGGCGGGGCGCCTGTTTCCGCTTTCGCTGGGCTCGGAAGGTTCCTGCCAGATCGGCGGCAATCTCTCCTCCAATGCGGGCGGCACGGCGGTGCTTGCCTATGGCAATACGCGCGAACTGTGCCTTGGCGTCGAGGTGGTGTTGCCGACGGGCGAGATTCTCAATGATCTGCGCTACGTCAAGAAGGACAATACCGGCTACGACCTGAAGGATCTGTTTGTCGGCGCGGAAGGCACGCTCGGCGTCATTACCGCTGCGGTGATGAAGCTCTTCCCGCTGCCCAAGGGCAAGGGCGTTGCCTATGCCGGGCTGAACAGCCCCGAGGATGCCTTGAAACTTCTGGGGCTGGCGCAGAGCCATGCGGGCGCGGCGCTCACCGGCTTCGAACTGATGCCGCGTATCGGCGTCGAGTTTTCGGTGGCGCATACGGAAGGTGTGCGCGATCCGCTGCAGGGCGTGCACAACTGGTATGTGCTGATCGATATTTCATCGTCGCGCTCTGCCGAGGATGCGCGCGAGACCGTCGAGGCTATTCTGACGGAGGCTTTTGAAGCGGGACTGGTCGAAGATGCCACCATCGCCGACAGCACCGCGCAGGAAAAATCCTTCTGGCATATGCGCGAAGCCATGTCGATGGCGCAAAAGCCCGAGGGCGGCTCGATCAAACACGACATATCGGTGCCCGTGGCCCGCATCCCGGAATTCATTGCCGAAGCCGATGCGGCTGTGCTCGATATGATACCCGGCGCGCGTATCGTGTCGTTCGGCCATATGGGTGACGGCAATCTGCATTATAACATCACCCAGCCCGCCGGTGCCGACAAGGAGGCGTTCCTTGCGCGCTGGGGCGAAGTCAATGCCCGCGTGCACGGGATTGTCCGCGCCTACAAGGGATCGATCTCTGCCGAGCACGGTATCGGCCAGCTGAAGCGCAAGGAATTGTCGCAAACCAAATCGCCGGTGGCGCTGGATCTGATGCGCCGGATCAAGGCATCCTTCGATCCGGCCGGCATCATGAATCCCGGCAAGGTGATCTGAACGCGCCGTTTCATGGTTTTATGCGTGGCGGGGACGTGTTTCGATGCAAGTCGAGCTTCCCCGTCAGTCTTTTGTTTATCTCTCTTTTTGAAATCTTACCGATGGTCGAATTTCGATAACCATTCCCCGCGATGAGAAACGGTTAACCGCGTTCGTTAAGCGGAAGCGGGGGGATTGGCGCCTATTGTTTCCCCATACGAGACCAGAAAAAATTGGTCCGCTTCTACAGGGAAATACAAAAGAGAAGACCGGAAAACCGGCTCTCAGGATCGACAGAAGGCGTCACATGAAAAAAGCCGGAGCAAAGCCGGTTTGGGCAGGCCAGGAATTCCGGCTCGACCCATTCCACCTGCCACAGACCGTCACCTACGCCACCCGCGATGACCGGGGCGACATTACCTTCTCGCTGCATGAGCGCGGTGCGGTGGTCAAGCGTGTGCTGCCGAACAGCAACCTGCCGGTCTCGCTGGCCCTGCCGGTCTGCGCCTTTCAGGGCGTGACGGCCCGTGCCGCCGAGGACGAGCTTGGCGACATCACCGTAACGCTCGAACTGATGCACAGCGATCCGCACCTTTCGGTGCCGCTGCTGGTCGCCCATGATCTCAATGACATCGCGGCGGACTGGCGCGCCTGGTCCAATCTGTTCAAGCTGCCGATGATGCTGGTCGAGGAAGACGGCGAAGCCCGCCAGCTCGAACAGAGCATCGGACCGGTTGCCGTGGGCGATCCTATGGAACGCCGCCAGGGCCGTGAACCGCGCCGCCGCCGTCCGCGTTTTCTCGCCCGCCGCAAGATGGGCAATCTCGGGCTGCGTCTCGTCGTCGGTGGCGAGGAAATCATCGCGTCCGGCAGCCGCTGAACAATCGGTTTTACTGTCAAGTCCTTCATGCTGTTGTGACATTGGAGCCCTAATCAGGAACCAGATGGAACACATGCGTGAAGGATCGGCCCGATGCCAGGTATAGAACGTCGTCATTTTTTGATGGGCAGCGCTGCAACCGCGCTCGCCGCAACAATCGTCAAGGCATCAGCCATGGAAACAGCGGTGCTTCCTGCCGCCAACGACACGGCGATTGCCACGGACCGCGCCTATTGGGCCGCTGTAAGCGATCTCTACGATGTCGAGCGCTCCATCGCCAATCTTGAGAACGGCTATTGGGGCATCATGGCCCGCCCTGTGCTGCAGGCTTATCTGGAAAACACCCAGCGCGTAAACCGGCAGAATACCGTCTATGCCCGCAATGCCTTTGGCAAGGATGCCGAGGACGTGCGCAACCGTGTTGCCGGTGCCGTTGGTGCAGCGCCGGAGGAAGTTGCCCTGACGCGCGGCGCCACCGAAGCCCTGCAAAAACTGATCACCGGTTACAACAAGCTGCAACCGGGCGATGCGGTGATCTATTCCGACCTCGATTATGACTCCATGCAGTATGCCATGAATGCGCTGGCGAGCCGCAGGGGTGTCGAGGTCAAGACCTTCGCCATTCCGGAGCCGGCAACGCGGGAAGCCGTGCTCGACGCCTATCGCGCCGTGCTGGAGGCGACCCCCAAGGCGAAGCTGCTGCTTCTGACCCATCTGTCCCATCGCACCGGACTTGTCATGCCCATTCGCGAGATTGCCGACATGGCCCGTGCCCGCGGCGTGGATGTGGTGGTCGATGCGGCCCATTCCTGGGGCCAGATGGATTTCAAGGTAACGGACCTTGGCGCCGATTTCGTCGGCTTCAATCTGCATAAATGGATCGGCGCACCCGTCGGCATGGGCTTCCTGTACATTCGCAAGGAAAGGCTGGCCGATGTGGACCGTGATCTGGCCGATGAGGACTGGCCGAAGGACGATATTCGCTCGCGTGTTCATACCGGCACGACGAATTTCGCTGCGACCCTGACCGTGCCAGCCGCGCTCGATCTCCATGAAATGATCACCTCGAAGCGTAAACAGGCGCGCCTGACCTATCTGCGCAACTACTGGGTGAAAAAGGTGCGGGCGATCGAAACTGTCGAGATCCTCACGCCCGATGACGACGCCCTGCATGCCGGCATCACATCATTCCGCATCAAGGGCAAGACCAGCAAGGACGATAACAATGCCCTGATGACGGCCCTGCGCGACAAGCACCGGGTGCTGACCGTCCGGCGCACCGGCGTGGCCAAGGGGCAGTGTCTGCGGGTTTCGCCCGCGCTTTACACGACCGAAGCCGAACTGGACCGGCTGGTGGAAGGTTTGAGTGCGATCAGTTCGAGCTAAAAGAACGGCTTGACCACCGTCCACAGCGCACCCAGCACCAGCCCGGCGAAGATCAGCCAGCCGACCACGGTGTTCGACTTGAACAGGCGCAGGCATTGCGCCGGATCGTCGATGTCGAGCACCATGATCTGGCGGTACATATGGGCTCCTGCTGCCAAAAGGCCGGCGACGGCGGGCATGGGCACCTCGGCCATGGCAAAGGCCCAGAGAAACAGCACGAGCGCGCCGCCATAGAGCACCATCAGCGCTTCGCGGGTGCGGCTGCCGAACAGCCGTGCCGTCGAACGCACGCCGACGAGCGCGTCATCTTCCTTGTCCTGATGGGCATAGATCGTGTCATAGCCGATCACCCAGAGGATCGAACCCGCGTAAAGCAGCAGGGCGGGGAGAAAGTCCTTCAGCGTTGCAGGTGCGCCGAAATGCGCCGACCAGCCGACCAGCGCGCCCCAGGAGAAGGCAAGCCCGAGCACAAGCTGCGGCCAGTTGGTGATGCGCTTCATGAACGGGTAGATCGCCACGATCACCAGCGAGGCGATGGCCAGAAGAATGGTGAAGCCATTGAACTGGATGAGCACCAGCAATCCGGCGAGTGCCTGCAGCACAAGAAAGATTTTGGCCTGTTTGCGCGTCACCTGACCCGAGGGCAGCGGACGTGAACGGGTGCGTGCCACCTGATTGTCGATGTCCTCGTCGGCCAGATCATTATAGGTGCAGCCCGCGCCGCGCATGGCGATCGCACCGATCAGGAACAGGATGAGGTGCCAGGGCGAGGGAACGATCGACCAGACGGAATCACCGACTTTGGCACCGGCACTGGACGCCAGCGCGACGGACCACCAGCAGGGCCAAAGCAAGAGCCACCAGCCAATGGGACGGTCCCAGCGCGCCAGCTGCGCATAGGGCCAGAGCCAGGCTGGCAGTGCGCGATAAACCCAATGGCCCGATGGCGCGTCGAAAACGCGGCCACGGCCTTCGCTCGACTGTATGATGTCTTTTTCCGGTGTCATGGCGTGACCTTGCAGCGGGCGCTTTGCCAGTCAAGTAAATTACGCCTGAATTCGGGGCAAATCTGTGATTGTGCGCTTGACCCTTCGCGCCCGAGGCCATACCGACACCATAACCCCTTCATGCACGGAGCAGAAAACGATGAACGTCTTGCTTATTGGTTCCGGTGGCCGCGAACACGCTCTCGCCTGGAAGATCGCGGCGTCCCCCGTGCTGACAAAGCTTTATTGCGCACCGGGCAATCCCGGCATTGCGGATGAGGCTGAATGTGTGGCGCTTGATCCGGCCGATCATGCCGCCATTGTTGCATTCTGCAAGGAAAAAGCGGTTGATTTCGTCGTTGTCGGTCCGGAAGCGCCGCTGGTGGCCGGTATAGCCGACGATCTGCGGACCGCTGGTATTTCGGTGTTCGGCCCGTCCAGGGCTGCGGCGCAGCTGGAGGGCTCAAAGGGTTTCACCAAGGATCTCTGTGCCCGCTTCAATATCCCGACCGGCGCCTATGGGCGCTTTGCCGATGCCGCCACCGCCCGCGCCTATGTGGAGAAGCAGGGCGCGCCCATCGTGGTCAAGGCGGATGGCCTGGCGGCGGGCAAGGGCGTCGTGGTGGCCATGACCGTACAGGAGGCCCTCGACGCGGTGGATGCCTGTTTTGACGGCGCATTCGGCGGCGCCGGCGCCGAAGTGGTGGTGGAAGAGTTTCTCGATGGCGAGGAAGCCAGTTTCTTCTGCCTCTGCGACGGCAAGACGGCATTGCCGTTCGGCACGGCACAGGATCACAAGCGCGTCGGCGACGGCGACACCGGCGCCAACACCGGCGGCATGGGCGCCTATTCGCCCGCACCTGTGATGACGCAGGCGATCATCGACCGCACCATGCGCGAGCTGATTGAGCCGACCATGCGCGGCATGGCGGAAATCGGTGCGCCGTTCAGCGGCGTACTGTTTGCCGGCCTGATGATCACCGGGGACGGTCCGAAGCTGATCGAATACAACACCCGTTTCGGCGACCCGGAAACACAGGTGCTGATGCTGCGGCTGAAGGATGACGTGCTTCTCCTGTTGAAGGCTACCGCCGATGGCGCGCTGGACCAGATGTCGGTGCGCTGGAATGATGATCCGGCGCTGACGGTCGTCATGGCGGCGAAGGGTTATCCCGCATCTCCGCAGAAGGGCAGCGTCATCCGCGGCGTGGATGTGGCGCAGTCGGACACCGTGAGAATATTCCATGCCGGCACCGCGGAGAAGGACGGCGCTCTTGTCGCCAATGGCGGGCGTGTGCTTAATGTCACAGCGAGCGGCAAAACGGTGCAGCAGGCGCAGGATGCCGCCTATGCGGCGATTGCCCGGATCGACTGGCCGGAAGGCTTTTACCGGCGGGATATTGGCTGGCGCGCTATCGCCCGCGAGAAGGGTGAGCTATAGTAAAAAGCGCCGTTCATCCGGTTTTCAACATTGACATCGGCGGTTCGTAGCGCAATGTCTCTTTCAAATCGGAACGAACGGTTCGCTGAGCCGAGTCTTCTGTTCAAACTGTCGGAGAAATTCACCGTGTCCATAACAGCCAAGCGAAGCCTCACTGCGATCCTGCTGATGACTTCGGTTCTGACGGCAACGCCTTCCATGGCCGAAACGATTTTCGGTGCGATGTCGAAGGCCTATCAGAACAATTCGACGCTGAATGCGAACCGCGCCGGCGTGCGGGTGACGGACGAGAACGTGGCGATTGCCAAGTCCGGTTACCGCCCGCGCGTGACCGGTCAGGTGTCGGTCAATACTCAGCGCAGCAAACTTGACGGGCAAAGGGCCGGAACGAAAAGCTCATCCACCGAGGGGGTCGAAGTCGACCAGATGCTGTTCGACGGTTTTCAGACCAGGAACAATGTCGCGGCGGCAGAGACCGGCGTTCTCGCAGCCCGCGAAGACCTGCGCGGTAGTGAACAGACAACGCTGGCCGCGGCGGTGCAGGCCTATATGGATGTGTACCTCAACCGTCAGATCGTCGCCCTGCGCGAAAAGAACCTGGCATTCCTCAATGAGCAGGTCCGCTCCAACCGGGCACGCTTCGATGTGGGCGAGGGCACCCGCACCGACGTTGCCCAGGCCGAGGCATCGCAGGCGACAGCGGTCAACGACCGCAACACCGCCCGCGCCAATGTGAAGATCGCCGAGGCCACCTATATCCAGACTGTCGGCGCGACTCCAGGCTCGCTGAGCGCGGCAGCTCCGGCAAAATCATTGCCGAAATCGCTCAATCAGGCCTATTCCATTGCCGATGCCAATCATCCCTCGATTGGTTCGGCGAAACTCAACACCGATGTTGCCGGGTATCAGGTCAAGGTGAATGAGGGTGTGCTGCTGCCGCAGGCCGGCCTCACGGGAACACTCAGCCGGACCGACGTTTTCCAGGGCGGATCGGCGACCTCACCCAACAACTCCTCCGCGTCGGCCAAGCTGAACGTGACGATTCCGATCTATGGCGCCGGCCAAACCGCGGCGAAAGTGCGCCAGTCGAAGGAAAATCTCGGCCAGCGGCGCATCGAGGTGGATGTGTCGAAAGACAGCGTTCGTCAGGCTGTTGCCGCCGCATGGTCCAAGCTGGATGCGGCGAGAGCTTCCATTGTCGCACAGAAGAGCGTCGTGGCCGCTGCACAGCTCGCACTCAACGGTGTGATCGAGGAGCGCAAGGTCGGCCAGCGCACGACCCTCGATGTTCTGAATGCCCAGGCGGATGTCATCACCGGCCAACTCGCGCTGGTGCAGGCGGAGCATGACAGCGTCGTCAGCAGCTATCAGGTTCTGTCCGCCATGGGCCGCTTGACGGCCAGGCAGGTTGGCCTGCAGGTCGCCGAATACAAGCCGGAAGAGCATTTTGACGCCGTGAAGGACAAGTGGGGCGGCACAAAAACCCCCGACGGACGCTGAACAGGCCTTCGGGCATCATTGATGCTCCTGCGTCTTGAAGCAAACACCGTCAAGCGGGACGATTCCCTTTAAGCAGGAAAGGCTCTAAATCAGCTCTTCTGCAGGGCGAGATGGACGCCGAGGCCGACCAGGATCGTTCCGCCGGCGCGCTGCATCAGCCGCTGGGCATGGCTTGAGCGCTTGAGGCGTGTGACCACGGCGCCCGCCAGGATCACACAGGCGAGATCGGCGGAAGAGAACATCAGGTTCACCATCGTTCCGAGCAGCACGAACTGCAGCCAGACCGGAAACGCCGCAGAAACGTCGATGAACTGCGGCAGGAATGCCATGAAGAAAATCGCCGTCTTCGGATTGAGGACTTCGACGCTGATGCTTTCAAGAAAGGCGCGGCGGGCGGATTTCTGCTCTACGCCAGGCATGGTGACGTCGCCATTGACCTTGGCTCGAAACAGGGAAATGCCGAGCCAGACCAGATAGGCCGCGCCGCAGAACTTGACCGCGAGATACAGCACCGGCACGGCGTGGAACAGCACCGACAATCCGGCCGCCGCAGCGAACACGTGCACGTAGCCGCCGAGGTGGATGCCGAACGCTGCCATCAGCCCGGACCAGCGGCCGCGCGCAATGGTTTGCGCCGCCGCGTAAAGCATGGCGGGACCGGGTATATAGGCGAAGATCGCCGTGGTGATGAAAAAGGCGATCAAAAGCTCGGTGGATGGCATGTGCGGCTCCGGATACGGGTCCCAAGGGGATGGAACTGGAAGTATAGACAAAAAGTGCTCTGGCGGAAGCGGCATTCGGTTTTGGTCCGGGTGTCCTATCGAGCATCCGCCTCTCCGGTCATTCTGGTTGATTGAAAACCGCTTCGACGTGGTGTCCATCGGGATCGACGGCGAAGGCGGCGTAATAATGCGCGCCATAGTGGGGCCGCAGTCCAGGTTTGCCATTGTCGCTGCCACCATGGCTGAGGGCAGCCGCATGAAACCGGTCGACCGCCTACCGGTCCGGTGCCGCAAAGGCAAGGTGAAAGCCGGGGCCGGGCACGTGCCTGCCTTCCGGCTGATGCTTGATCGCCAGCTTGTCGCCGCCGCCCGGCGCGCCATAACCGACCGCCTGATCCGCTTCGCCGGGCCGCAAATCTTCCCAGACCCTGACATATCCAAGCGGGGCGAGCGCCGCATCGTAAAAGGACGCCGCGCGCCCGATATCGGCAACGCCGAGGGAGAGGTGATGGAGCATGTGCATGGCGGGGGACTCCGGCGCAGTTTGATAGGGTGCGATGAAATGCTAAGCGCCCATCCGTTAGGACGCAAGCGGCGCCAGCATCTGGAATATCGCCAAGACACGCGGTTGACTTATTTCCACTATAGAGATAATTTCTCATATATGGGAAATATCTCGATTGATACCGGTTCTATGGATGAACGCATCGCCAGGCGCCTGAAAGGATTGCGGGTGGAGCGCGAGTGGTCGCTGGATGAGCTTGCCCGCCGTAGCATGGTGAGCCGCGCGACACTGTCCCGGCTCGAAAATGCCGAGGTCAGCCCGACCGCCCAGGTGCTTGGCAAGCTGTGCTCCGCCTATGGCCTCACGATGTCGCGGCTGATGCACATGGTCGAGGATGAATTCGCACCGCTCATTCGCCGCGATGCGCAGGCCGTGTGGATTGATCCGAGTGTCGGTTTTCGGCGCCGTTCCGTATCGCCGCCCGCGCAGACTCTGGCGGGAGAGGTGCTGGAATGCGAACTCGATCCTGGCGCCCGCATTTCCTATGACAATCCTCCGCGTCCGGGTCTTGAACATTATTTGCTGCTGATCGAAGGCCAGCTTGAGGTGAGTGTCGATGGTCAGGCCCACGCTCTCAATCCCGGTGACTGTCTGCGCTATCAGCTGTTCGGGCCCAGCACTTTCGCCACATCCGAACATTCCGGTGCACGTTACGTGCTTTTTATACTGTGAGGCTCAATTGACCACCACCATTGCCGTTTTTGATGCCGATGACGCCGAGGGCCATGTGCAGGCACTCGGTACACTCCTGCACGCCTGTGTGCATGATGGTGCCAGTATCGGCTTCGTCTTGCCGTTCTCGCAAGCGGACGCGGAGGCCTTCTGGACATTGAATGTGCTTCCGGCAGTCCGGCAGGGCAGGCGGCTGTTGCTTGTCGCCTGCAAGGACGGCAGGATCGCGGGGACCGGCCAGCTTGATTACGACACGCCGCCCAATCAGCCGCATCGGGCCGAAATCCGCAAAGTGATGGTGCATCCGGACTTCCGCCGCCAGGGGATCGCCAAGGCGTTGATGGCCGGGCTGGAAAGCGCGGCGCACCGGTTGGGGCGGGGACTGATTACCCTGGACACGCGTACCGGCGACAAGGCGGAACCGCTTTATCTGGCCCTGGGTTATCGGGTTGCCGGGGTCATTCCGGATTACTGCCGTGATCCGTTCAAGGACCATCTCGATGCCACGACCATCATGTACAAGGCCATTTCAGCTTAGTCCGCTGCCGTTTCGAACACCGGGAGCACACCGAGAATATTGGCCGAACGCCGGATGATTTCTGCGGCCATCGGCGCTGCGTTGAGGCCTGCACCGGCTGCAACCTGACCGTCGACGGGCTTGGGTTCGTCGATGATGGTCAGCACGACATAGCGTGGGTTCTCGATCGGGTAAGCGGCGATGAAGGTATTGAAGCGGACCTCTTTGGAGTAGCGTCCGTTGATGACTTTTTCGGCAGTTCCGGTTTTGCCGCCAACGCGATATCCGGGAACCTGCGTCCGGCTGGCGGAACCGCCCGTGCCCTTCTGCGCATTGAGCCGGTAGAGATAGCGCAGATCATCGCTGGTCTTCTTGCTCACCACACGTTTGGCCATCGTCCGCGCTTCCTCAATGTCGCGCGGCAGGAATGTCGGGGCGATCAGCATGCCGCCGTTGAGCAGGGCTGCGGCACCCACCGCCGTCTGCAGCGGCGTGGTGGCCATGCCATGGCCGAAGGAGATGGTGATCGAGTGGACTTTCTTCCATACTTTCGGCTCTGTCGGACGCGCCACCTCGGGCAATTCCGTCTGCATCCGGTCGAGCAGGCCGAGCCGGACCAGGAATTCACGGTGCCCTTCGATACCGACCACGTCCGCTTCCTTGGCCGAGCCGATATTGGAGGAAAACAGGAATACTTCCGGTAAAGTCAGCACGCGGCGTTTGCCGTGGAAATCATGGATGGTCTGGCGGCCGATGGTGATGGGGCGGGTGGCGTCAAAGGTGCTGTTGAGATCCACCTTGCCGGAATCGAGCGCCATGGCCGTGGTGAAGGTCTTGATGGTCGAGCCCATCTCGTAGACACCGGCGGACATGCGGTTGAGCCGGTCCTTCTCCAGCGCGTTGAACGGATTGTTCGGATCAAAATCCGGCACCGAGCCCATCGCCAGGACTTCGCCGGTATTGGCATCGAGCACCACGGCACCCGCGGCAATGGCACGGTAACGCTCGACCGCATTGACCAGCACATCACGCACCACATGCTGGACCCTGAGGTCAATGGAAAGCTTCACCGGCGCAAGCTTGCGCCCATGGGCAAGGCCGACGTCACGCAGGTCCGACAGCCCTTGCGAGTCGATATATTTTTCCATGCCGGCAATGCCCTGATTGTCGATGTTGACGAGGCCGAGAATATGCGCCGCCGTCGGGCCGCCGGGATAGAAGCGCGACTTCTCCGTGCGGAACCCGATACCGGGTATGCCCAGCGCCATGATCTGGCTCTTGTGTTTGGGCGTCAGGCCGCGTTTGAGCCAGGCAAAACCGGCATTGCCCTTCAGGCGGGCGTAGGTCTGCTCGAAATTGAGATCCGGCAGGACGGTGGCAAGCAGCTCGAACGCCTCGTCAGGGTCGATGATCTTGCGCGGTTCGGCATAGAGCGAGACCGTATTGATATCGGTCGCCAGCACCGCACCATTGCGGTCGAGAATGTCGGGGCGGGCGGCCAGAACGGAACCCGTCGGCCCGTTGAAATCCACCGGATCGTCCTTCATGCCGTAAAAGACCAGCCGCCCGCTGATAATGCAGAAAATCCCGATGAAACAGGCCATGACGATCAGGATACGGTTTTGGGCGCGGGCGCTGCGTGGGGTCATCATCTCATTGTGAAACTGTGGATTGGGGCTGATTGCAGCAAGGTAGCATCGTTTGATCAGCTGCAATTCTCACGATTTCCGGAATGTCTTGTTAACCTGAACAGATGCTTAACATCGGTTTTTAGCGTGGATAACTTCGGGAAAATGCTGGCGGCCTCTGGTCAAAATCCGCTTGCAGGCGTTCCGCGAAAATGGTCCGTGCGAAGCTGCCCCGCAAAAGCGGCAGGAGATTGGGATGAGGGAAATTCATCCCTGCCTTCGGCCTGAATGCGCATGAAAATTTACTTATAAATTTGAAATATTTTACAAGTAAAACAAGTATACATAATGTTTTTTGTTTTCATAAAACGACACTTGCTTGTCACGAGTCCTTACATATACTCCGCCATCACAAGCTTTTGGGGAGATCATTTTGATGGCAAAGATAGTAGGTGGTGGCGCAAGCGATGTTCTGCACGGGACGGACGAGAACGACAATCTCTGGGGTCTCGGCGGCAATGACATTCTCGATGGTGGCGCGGGCGATGACTTTCTCTATGGCGGGGCCGGGAATGACATCCTGACCAGCTCAAGCGGCTTTGACCAGCTTGAAGGTGGCGATGGAGACGACCGGCTGGTGTTCAACGGTGTTGGCGGAGCCGCGCGCGGCGGCACGGGGATCGACACCCTTGCGGTCGATCTTTCCCGCTCTGCCGAACCGGTCACGTTCAACGGTTCCAGCGGTCACCTCTTTTTCGGTGATGCGACCGTTCCGGCCAATCACCTCTATTTCGTCGACCTGGAGCGGCTCGAGCTGACGACCGGTGCGGGCAATGACAAGATCATTGCCACGAACTTTTCCCAAATCGACGTCAACGCTGGCGCAGGCGATGACCGCGTCGAAGGGGGCGATGGCAATGACCGCATATTTGGCGGCGATGGCAATGACACGCTGTTCGGCGGCGGCGGCAATGATGAACTGCATGGTGATGGCGGCAACGACTACATCGACGGCGGCAATGGTGATGACAGCATCTGGGGCGGCGATGGCAAAGATGCACTCTTCGGCGGTCGCGGCAATGATTACCTTGATGGCGGTGCCGGCAATGACACCCTGAACGGCGGCGATGGCAATGACACGCTGCTGGGCGGTGCGGGTGATGACGTCCTCAAGGGCGGGACGGGCAATGATTTCCTGGACGGAGGTACCGGCACGGACCATCTCTTCGGCGGCGCGGGCGCCGATACATTTATCTTCGATGCGAAAACCCTCGGTGGCGTCGACCACATTGCGGATTTCAATGTGGCGGAGGGTGATGTGATCAATCTTCGCGATTTCACCGCGGGCAGCACCGGCATTCACGACTTCGACAGTTTTCTCGCGGCCTCGCACGACACGGCTGACGGCGTCTATGTCAGCTTTGACGGCGATTCCAGCGGTATCCTGATCGAGCACGTGTCCCTTGCTGATCTCTCACCGGATGACGTTGTATTTTCTTGAGCAAGAGATCGAATGCGTTGCCCCGTGCGGGACAGCCCAAAGGTATTCCAGGAGGCATGTAAATAGAAACGACCTGAGGGAGGACGAGGGTCATGGCAAAGATAGTCGGTAGTGGCGCAAGTGATGTCCTGCACGGGACGGATGAGAATGATAATCTCTGGGGTCTTGGCGGCAACGATACTCTGGACGGTGGCGCCGGGGATGATTTCCTCTATGGCGGCGCCGGAAATGATACATTGACGACATCAAGCGGCTTCGACCAACTCGACGGTGGCGATGGCGATGATCGCCTGGTTTTTATTGGCGTTGGCGGGGCCGCCCGTGGCGGCGCAGGAACCGACACGCTGGCTGTTGATCTTTCAAACTCCGCTCAGGCCATCACGTTGAATGGCTCCAGCGGCCACTTTGCCTTCGGTGATCCGGCCATTCAGGCCAATCACCTCTATTTCGCCGACATCGAACGACTGGGGCTGAAGACCGGCAGCGGCGATGATTCAATCGTCGCCACCAATTTCACCCAGATCAATGTTGACACGGGTGCCGGCAACGACCGCGTTGACGCTGGCGAGGGCAATGACATCGTGTCGGGCGGTGACGGCAAGGACATGCTGTTCGGCTACGGCGGCAATGATGAAATCCACGGTGGCGCCGGCGATGACTACATCGATGGTGGCAATGGCAACGACAAGATTTGGGGCGATGCCGGCAATGACAGCCTCGCTGGCGGCCGTGGTGATGATTGGATCGATGGCGGCGACGGCAACAACAACATTAATGGCGGTGACGGCAACGACACTCTTTATGGCGGTGCTGGCAATGACATTCTCACGGGCGGGGCCGGTAACGACAACATTTGGGGCGGTACCGGAGGGGATGATCGCCTGTTCGGCGGCGATGGCAATGATAGCCTTTCCAGCGACGGTGGGTGGGATGTCCTCCTCGACGGCGGCAACGGTGATGACACGTTGAGAGACGGGAGCGTGGACGCCCCTTTCCTCGGAGGCAATGCCAATCTTCGCGGCGGCGCCGGGAATGATCACCTCATTGTATATTCAGAGGGTGGAATCGGCGGTTTGAATGGGGGAGATGGCTACGATACGGCTCACCTGAATTTCTCCTCCACGCCGCAAGGATTCACGTTCGACGCAGCGCTTTACTCAACGGTTGAGGAGTTTCACGTCTCGGTATTCGGCGGTTATCAGGGCGTCAAGCTATATGGCGCCGACGGTAATGATGAGCTTGGAAGCTACGATGCCTACAGACCCGGTGCCAGCGGCAATGATTACATCGATGGCCGCGGCGGTGATGACGTGCTGAATGGAGGCGGCGGTGCCGATCATCTGATCGGCGGTGCCGGCAATGACACGCTTACCGGTGAAGGGCTCGTCACAATTCCCAGTGCCTACAACGATATTCTTGAAGGTGGCGAAGGCAACGATATCCTCAGGGGTATGTATGGGGCGGATATTCTCGATGGCGGTACGGGCGCCGATACGCTGGAAGGCGGCAGTGAGGCCGACACCTTTGTCTGGGATGAGGCAACGGCGCGCGAGAATGGTGGCATCGATCACATCACCGATTTTGATGCGGCAGGCGGCGATGTGATCAGCTTGCGCGGATTTGAGCCCGGCAGCGCTACCGGCATCTACGATTTTACCAGCTTTCTTGCCGCCTCGCACGATACTGCGGCGGGTGTCTATGTCAGCTTTGATGGCGATTCCAGCGGCATCCTGATCGAGCAGGTGTCCCTTGCCGATCTCTCATCGAGCGATGTCGTCTTTTCCTGAGATTGCGCAGGCAGGCGGATGAGCTTTGAAGCGGCGTTTGTGTTCAAGCGCCTCTGTCTCCCTGAAGGTCAATGCTGCAGGACGTAGGCCGGCAGAGGGCGCATGCCCGCGCTGGTTTCATCAAAGCAGAAGCTGACCATCCCGGCGATCATGCGGCTGTCCGGGTGGTCGTCGGGCGGTGCCACCGGTTCTCGCAGGCTGGTCCCGATCGTTTCCAGTGTCGGTTTTTCACTTGGGTGTGATTTGGCCATGCGGCTGACGGACGCCGTTGCCATGGCATCGACCGCTGGCGGTGTCTCGCCGAGGCTATCGATATAGGCGTGCACGGTGGCAGCCAGTGCTTCGGCAGCGGCGATCAGCTGACCCGGCATGTGCCGGAAGCCGCTATAGTCGACAAGCGGGAGGTCCATCGACGCCATCAGTATATCGTTTGGCAGGGCAGGCCGCTCGCCGGGTTTCGGCATGTCATCGGGCGGGATAGCCGGGACGAGCGTGTCGAACGGCCAGGCCCGTTTCAACTCTGCAACGGTCATATCGGCGATGTTCACATCGATGTCGCGGTTCGTGCCATTGGGCCGGTAGGGGCAGCGCGTCTTGCTGCAATTGTTCTGCGAGGCAAACTGCCAGAGCGCGTAGTCCTGCCAGTTGCCTTTCGGAAAATGCGGGGCGATGTCGGTCTCGTACCGTGCATACCAGAGCGGCAGGCGCGAAAGGACCGGCAGTGCCAGCCGGTGATCGGCAATGTATTTGGCCGTGGTGCCATTGGTGTAGAGCACGGGATAGCGGCCGGTGCGCAGTTTGATCTGTGCGACGAATATCTCACCGTCCGCCAGCGACATGAACCGGGCGGGGTCATTGTCCTCAATATCGATGGCCATCAACTCGTCGCTGGTCGGCTCGGCATAATCGATGAAATGGTTTGCCTGTTCTATGGGATTGCCGGGGCGGGCCAGATGATAGGAGCCCCATTTCAGGCCGAGCGCTTTGGCCAGAACACGCCGCGTCTGGTAAAGCTCGCGCGACACCGCGTAGTTGCGCCAGATGCGGCGGCATATTTCCTGGTCCTTCGCATCGGCAATCCGCCCGCAATGGTACGTGGCGGGCATGCCGTCGGATGCCTTGTGAATGAAGGCGGCAATGCGGGGATCCCTCACGATTTCCGGGAGATTGAATGAATTGTGCTCATAGCCATCGAGAACAATGGCGCGCTGCTGGTTGGACCATGGGGTCTGGAACTGGGAGTCCGCACGGGAGGGGGCGCTGTAAAGCAACGCGGTGACAAGGGCAGCAAGGGCGAAAACCTGCGCTTGGATTGTCAAATGCCTGTCCCTTCACACCTCGTGGTCTGCTGCTTCGGATACAAGCGCCTATGGTCGCTGGTTCATGGTTAAAATGCTGTAAATACGGCCGCGACATTGCTCGGGCCTTTGTCTGGACAAGTGGCGGACAGGTTTTGCGCCATGCATTTCATGCTCCATAGACCGCCTCGATACGTGTTTTCTTACGTTTACGTAAAAATCCGCTTGCCTTGCCCGGCGGGGGGCGGCAATGTCTATCCGCAACGACGCAGCATCACTGGATGAGGAGACATGTGATCAATGTACCGGGCGCCCGTCGAGGAAATCGCACATACTTTGAAGAAGATTGCCGGTCTGGATGAGGCCATCGCCGCGGGGCGTTTTGCTGACCTCTCCGACGATCTGGTCGATGCCATCCTGGAAGAGGCCGGAAAGTTCGCGTCTACGCGCGTTGCGCCGCTTCTGGAGGTCGGCGACAAGCACGGAACACCGCTCAGGGATGCCGAGGTCACCATGCCGCCCGGCTGGAAAGACGTCTACAACGAATGGATCGGCGGTGGCTGGAATGCCCTGACCGGCAAGGAAGAGTTCGGCGGGCAGGGCCTGCCGATGATGCTTGCGGTGGCGGCGCTGGAAATGTGGAATTCCGGCTCCATGGCCTTCGGTATCGGCCCGACCTTGACGCTCGGCGCCATCGAGGCGCTTGAAGCCCATGCGACGGACGATCTGAAACACACCTATCTGCCAAAGCTGGTTTCGGGCGAGTGGATGGGGACCATGAACCTCACCGAACCGCAGGCGGGTTCCGATGTGGGAGCATTGCGCTCACGGGCCGAGCGGGCCGATGACGGCACATACCGCATTTTTGGCCAGAAGATTTTCATCACCTATGGCGAGCATGATCTGACCGACAACATCATCCATCTGGTTCTGGCGCGGCTGCCCGATGCGCCGCAGGGAACCAAGGGGATATCGCTGTTTCTGGTGCCGAAATTCCTGGTGAATGCCGATGGTTCGCTCGGTGCCCGCAATGACGTGTTCTGCAGCGGCGTCGAGCACAAGATGGGCATTCACGGATCGCCCACCTGCACGATGATCTATGGCGATGGTTTTGCCAAGGATGCCAAGCCGGGGGCCATCGGCTGGCTTATCGGCGAGGAAAACCGCGGTCTGGCCTGCATGTTCACCATGATGAACAATGCAAGGCTTGCCGTGGGCATTCAGGGGGTTGCGGTGGCGGAAGCGGCCTATCAGAAATCCCTGGCCTATGCACAGGAGCGCCGCCAGATGCGCGCGCCAGGCTGGACCGGCGAGGGCATGAGCCCGATCATCGAGCACCCCGACGTGCAGCGCAACCTTCTGACCATGAAGGGTCTGACGGGTGCGGCACGCTCCATCGCCTATGCCTGCGCCCACGCGCTCGATATGGCCCGGACCGGCGCGGGCGATGACAAAAAGCATTGGGCGGATCGCGCCAATCTGCTGACGCCGGTTGCCAAGGCGTTTTCCACCGATGTGGGTGTGGACGTTGCCTCGATCGGCATCCAGATTCATGGCGGCATGGGCTTCATCGAGGAGACAGGCGCCGCGCAGTTTTTGCGCGATGCCCGCATTGCTCCAATCTATGAGGGAACCAACGGCATTCAGGCGATCGACCTTGTCCAGCGCAAGCTGCCGCTCGATGGCGGCAACCACGTCAAGGACTATATCGCCGAGCTGCGCACGGTTGCGGAAGCCGTTTCGCTGAGCAACAGCGCCGGCTTCGGCCAGACGGCGGCGCGCCTGCAGGCTGGTCTTGACGATCTGGAGGTCGCGACATTGTGGCTGCAGAAGACCCTCGCCGATGGTGATGTAAGCAATGTGCTTGCCGGTGCGACGCCCTATCTGCGCCTCTTTGGCCTTGCCGCCGGGGCGAGCTATCTCGCCAAGGGTGCCCTGGGCGAAAACAATGCGGGGCGGACAACGCTCGCGCGGTTCTTTGCCGAAAATCTTCTCAACGAAACATCGGCGCTGAAGGATCGCGTCATCAACGGTGCCCCGAGCCTGCTCGGTGCCCGCGCCGCATTGCAATAGGAAAACGCCATGTCAGATCATATCGTCATCGAGCGCCATGGCGCCGTCCAGACCATCCGGATGAACCGCCCGGACAAGAAGAACGCCCTGACCCGCGCCATGTATACCGCCATGACCGAAGCATTGGTGGAGGGCGATGCGAACCCGGATATTCGTGCACATGTTTTCTTCGGCGTGCCGGGCGCATTTTCATCGGGCAACGATCTGCAGGATTTCATGGCCTTTGCCACGTCAGGCACGATGGGCACGGAAGTTATTGATTTCCTCATCACATTGACCAACGGCAGGAAGCCTGTTGTTGCGGGTGTGGATGGGCTTGCCATCGGCATCGGCACGACGCTCAATTTCCATTGCGATCTGACCTTCGCCACGCCGCAATCCCTGTTCAAGACGCCCTTTGTCGATCTGGGCCTCGTGCCGGAAGCGGGCTCAAGCCTGCTCGGACCCGCCCTGATGGGCCGCCAGCAGGCCTTTGCCTTCCTGGCCATGGGGAGCGAGCTGAACGCTGCCGAGGCGAAGGATGCCGGCCTTGTCTACCGGATCGTCGAAGCGGACCAGCTGGAAAGCACTGTTCTGGCCGTGGCGACGGAAATCGCCGCCAAGCCGCCGGAAGCCATGCGGATCGCGCGTGATCTCCTGCGCATGCCGCGCGCTGAAACAGTCGAGCGCATCAAGCTGGAAGCCGGGCATTTTGCCGACCGGCTCCAGTCGGAAGAGGCGCGGGGCGCCCTGATGGCCTTCCTGACGCGCAAGAAGGGCTAGTGGAACGAATTTGACGTTCGCATCCCATTTCACATCACGGGCAGCATGCGAACGTCAAATTCAAAGTTCCACTAGAATCATATCGTTACTAGTGGTCCTTTGATTCTGACATTTGCCTGAACGGCCTGTATCAACGGGATGCAAATGTCAGAATCGGACCACTAGTGGGTTTATGGGTACAGACGGGTTTTGCCCCAGTTGCCATCCGGCGTCTCGCGGCTGAAAACCACGCGGTCATGCAGGCGGAACGGCCGGTCATGCCAGAATTCAATGGATGTCGGGCGGATGCGGAAGCCCGACCAATGGGCTGGCCGGGGAATCTCGCCAATGGCGTAGCGGGCGGTGTATTCCGCCACGGCTTTTTCCAGGGCAAAACGGCTTTCCAGCGGCCGCGATTGCTTGGATGCCCAGGCGCCGATGCGGCTGCCGCGCGGGCGGGTGGCGTAGTAGGTATCGGCTTCCGCATCGCTGACAATTTCCACAGGACCGCGCACCCGCACTTGACGGCGCAGCGTTTTCCAATGAAAACACATGGCGGCCTTCATTGAGCCCAGTATTTCCTGACCTTTCTGACTTTCAAAATTTGTATAAAAAACAAAGCCTTGCTCGTCAAAACCTTTAAGAAGAACCATGCGGACATCCGGTAGACCATCATTATCCACCGTTGCGAGAGCGACAGCATTGGGGTCGTTCGGCTCCGATTTGGCCGCATCTTTAAGCCATTCGTCGAAGAGCGCGAAGGGCTCGGTTTTTTCTGTGAAGTCACCGGTTGTTAACTTCATTTCACCCATAGTCATAGCTGGTTGACCTTGTTAAAGAGAGATATGCGTTTGGCATTGGCAATACCAGATATCAAGAACCTTGGGGCGAAAATTCCGGTGCGGACAGCGCCGTTCGCCGCTGTTTTTGCGCTTTGTCTTCTCTCCGGCTGCGCCATGAAAAGCTTCAGCATCGAGAATGCGGTCCCGGACAAGGCGACGGTAACGGGCTCGGTTGCTCCGGCACCGCAGGTGGATGCCAAGGGTGCCGCCGATCAGTCGACGGTCCGCAATATCGTGTCGGCCCTCAATTTCACCCAATGGGGCAACAAGCCGCTGCCATGGTCCAATCCGGAGACCGGCAGTCAGGGTACGATCACGGCAATTGCCGAGAAGAAGACCGAGACGGGGCTTTGCCGCGAGTTTCAGACATCCCGCGAATCCTTTGACGGCGTCATGCTCTACAAGGGTGAGACCTGCATGCAGGACGGCGGGCAATGGACCCTGAAATCCTTCGCGCCGATTTGATTCTCTGAAGCTGAATGATATTTTCGATGAAACCGGGCAGCGATTGCAGATTTCTTGACAGGAAGTCTGGAATTTCTTCCTATTAATGCGCATATAACGGGCAATTATCCCCAACGCACCCCGTTTATGCCAGTGGAACGAATTTGACATTCGCATCCCATTGTACATGACGAGGAATATGCGAATGTCAAATTCGTTCCTCCAGGAAAGGCACACACATGCGCGATCCTTATACCGTGCTGGGCGTCGCCAAGACGGCGAAGCCTGAAGAAATCAAGTCGGCGTTTCGCAAGCTCGCCAAGAAATACCATCCTGACCAGAATCAGGATGATCCGAAGGCACAGGCAAATTTCTCCGAAATCAACCAGGCCTATGAGATTATTGGTGACAAGGAGCGCCGTGGCCAGTTTGACCGGGGCGAGATCGACGCCGAGGGCAAGCAGCGCGCGCCGCAGGGGTTTGAGGGTTTTGCCGGCGGCGGCGATCCCTTCGCCGGTTTCGGCGGCGCACGCGGTGCGCGGTCGGGTGGATTCGACTACCGTAGCGGTACGGCCGGTTTCGGCGCTGAAGATATTCTAAGCAGCCTCTTCGGTGAGGGCGCTGGTGCTTTCGGCGGCGGGCCGCGCCGCGCCGGTCCGCGCAAGGGCACGGACCTGCAGGCAACCATCGACGTGACGCTGGAGCAGGCTGTCGGTGCCGAGAAGGTTGAAGCGGTTTTCCCCAATGGCAAAAGGCTGGCGATCAAGCTGCCCGCGCAGGTTGAAAACGGCCAAACGATTCGCTTGAAGGGGCAGGGCGAGGCTATTCCCGGCGGAACGCCAGGCGATGCGCTGGTCACGATCCGTTTCAAGCCTCATCCAAAATTCAAGGTGGAGGGGCATGACCTGCATCTCGACCTGCCGGTGTCCTTGCGCGATGCGGTGCTCGGTTCCAGGCAGGAAGTGGAGACCCTGAACGGCCGTGTGGCGGTGAAAATAGCGCCATGGACCAGTTCCGACCGGGTTTTGCGCCTGAAAGGCAAGGGTTTGCCGAAAAAGCCGGATGGTCACGGCGATCTTTTTGTTCATGTTCGCGTCATGTTGCCCGAGCATGGTGATGCGGCATTGGAAGCATTTCTGCGCGATTCGAGTCTCTGAAAATCAACGGTTCCCGAAAATCCTTGACGAAACTGACACGATGCTTGAAGCCCGGCGCGGGCTGTGCGATACCGCAAATCAATCATATGTCTTTCGTGAAGGGTTGGTAAATGACCGCCAAAACTGGTTTGATGCAAGGTAAACGCGGACTTATTATGGGCGTTGCCAATAATCGGTCGATCGCCTGGGGCATTGCCAAGGCGGCCCATGATGCCGGTGCCGAGCTTGCTTTCACCTATCAGGGCGATGCGCTGAAGAAGCGCGTCGAGCCGCTGGCGCAGGAACTCGGGGCTTTTCTCTGCGGCCATTGCGATGTTTCCGATGCCTCGACCATCGATGCATGCTTTGCCGCGCTGGAAGAAAAATGGGGCAAGATCGACTTTCTCGTGCATGCCATCGGCTTCTCCGACAAGGATGAACTGACCGGCCGCTATGTCGATACGTCGGAAGCGAATTTCACCAAGACCATGCTGATTTCCGTATTCTCGCTGACGGCGGTTGCCAAGCGTGCGGAAAAGCTGATGACCGATGGCGGATCGATCCTGACGCTGACCTATTACGGCGCGGAAAAGGTCATGCCCAACTACAACGTCATGGGTGTTGCCAAGGCGGCACTGGAAGCCAGCGTGAAATATCTGGCTGTCGATCTCGGCCCGGACAATATCCGCGTCAACGCGATCTCCGCCGGTCCGATCAAGACACTGGCCGCATCCGGCATCGGCGATTTCCGCTACATCCTCAAATGGAACGAATACAATGCGCCGTTGCGCCGTACCGTTACCATCGAGGAAGTCGGCGACGCCGGCCTGTATTTCCTCTCCGACCTGTCCCGTTCGGTCACGGGCGAAATTCACCATGCCGACAGCGGCTATCATGTCGTTGGCATGAAGGCTGTGGACGCGCCGGATATCTCTGTCGTCAAGGACTGACCTTAAAGTGAACCTGCCGGACTCGATTGTTTATTTCTCGCGTCACGGCGAGACGGACTGGAACGTGTCCGAGCGAATCCAGGGGCAGGAAGACGTCGATATCAATGCGCGCGGCGAGCAGCAGGCTGCGCGCAACGGCGATATGCTTAAATCGCTGATCGGGGAGGGCGCGGGTTTCGACTTTGTTGCCAGCCCTTTGCGCCGGACCCGCGATACGATGGAGCGGATCAGGACCCGCATGGGGATCGATCCCTGGGCCTACCGGACCGACGCCCGCCTCATGGAGGTGAATTTCGGCGATTGGCAGGGCTTTATGCTGGAAGATATCGAGGCCCGTTCTCCGGAGCTTGTGGCGGCGCGTGCCCGCGACAAATGGAATTTTGTTCCGCCGGGACCCACGGCCGAAAGCTATGCCATCCTGGCAAAACGCATAGGCAGCTGGTTGTCGGAGGTCCGCGAGCCGACCGTATGCGTGACGCATGGCGGCTGCATGCGGACCATCTTCCAGATGGTTGAAGACCTTGACGGCCATGATGCGGCGAATCTTGCCATCACCCAGGATAAAATTCTGCGTCTTGAAAAAGGCAGTCTGACCTGGATGTAGCCATCCAGGTCCTAGCTTGTGACAAACAGGTGCCTATTGCACCGATTCTTCAATATCGGTGATGAAGCGCTCTTTGTTGACGAGGTCGAACATCAACGTGACCTTCATGCCCTTTTCAATGGCGCTGAAATCAAACTCACCTGGAAGCTTGTAAACCTTGCCATCGTCGAGCGTAATGGTCGAGTTGTCTTCGTCGATTTTGGTGATGGTGCCCTGTGCATCGTCAGCGAGCGCGCCGACCGGAAGCAGGGAAGCGACGAACATGAAGGTTGCGACGATGAAACGCATTTTGATATCCTCTTTAATCAAAATCTGGTGGCCGATTTGTCCGTCACCTTAAAGCGCGCATTTGTGGCAAAACAATTGCTTTTTTCGCGGTGGATGAAGGAATTTCAGCGACGGGTTTGACCACGGGCGTAAACGCTCATAAAACCCCCTGACATAACGCCGGGTAACCTCATGTCGCATAATACTTTCGGTCATCTTTTTCGTGTCACTACCTGGGGTGAAAGCCATGGAATCGCGCTTGGTTGCGTGGTGGACGGCTGTCCGCCCGGCATCCATTTCACCGAAGCCGAAATTCAGGCCTATCTCGACAAGCGCAAGCCCGGCCAGTCGAAATACACCACGCAGCGGCGCGAACCGGACCAGGTGAAAGTCCTGTCCGGTTTCATGCTGCAGGACGACGGCGTGACCATGATCTCCACCGGCACGCCGATCTCGATGATGATCGAGAACACCGACCAGCGCTCCAAGGATTATGGCGACATTGCCCGCCAGTACCGTCCCGGCCACGCCGATTACACCTATGATGTCAAATACGGCATCCGCGACTATCGCGGCGGCGGGCGATCGTCGGCGCGCGAAACCGCGGCACGGGTTGCCGCCGGTGCCATCGCCCGCAAGGTTGTGCCTGGCCTGATCGTGCGCGGCGCGCTGGTCGGCATGGGCATCCATACGATCGACCGTGATCGCTGGGACTGGGACGAGGTGGACAACAACCCGTTCTTCACGCCGGACCCCGGCTCGGTCGACCTTTTCGCCGGATATCTCGATGGTATCCGCAAGGCTGGTTCCTCCATCGGCGCTGTCGTTGAAATCGTCGCCGAAAACGTGCCTGCCGGGCTCGGTGCACCCGTCTATGGCAAGCTCGATCAGGATATCGCCAGCTATCTCATGTCCATCAATGCGGTGAAGGGCGTTGAAATCGGCGACGGTTTCGCAGCGGCCACGCTCAGCGGCGAGGAAAATGCCGATCAGATGCGCATGGACAATCACGGCAAGCCGATTTTCCTGTCCAATCATGCCGGCGGCATTCTTGGCGGCATTTCCAGCGGCGCGCCTGTCGTCGCGCGCTTTGCCGTCAAGCCCACGTCCTCCATCCTCACCCCGCGCCAGAGCATCGATGCCGATGGCAGGCAGGTGGATGTGATGACCAAGGGCCGCCACGATCCCTGCGTCGGCATCCGCGCTGTTCCCATCGGCGAAGCCATGGTTGCCTGTGCGATTGCCGATCATTATCTCAGACATCGCGGTCAGACCGGCCGCATTTAATCAAGAGGCGCATACATGGCTTACAATCAGAAACGGGTCGTCGATGCGCTGCGCGCGTTCGAACGCGGTGAAATCGTCGTTGTCATGGATGATGACGGGCGCGAGAACGAGGGTGATCTGATCGTCGCGGCGGTGCATTGCACTCCGGAAAAGATGGCGTTCATCGTGCGCCACACCTCCGGCATCGTCTGCACGCCCATGCCGCGCGACCACGCCAAGCGTCTCAACCTCGCGCCGATGGTGGCCGAGAACGACGCGCCGCATTCGACGGCCTTCACCGTGACCGTGGACTACAAACACGGAACCACCACAGGTATTTCCGCCGATGACCGCACCTTGACCGTGCGCAACCTCGCCAATCCCAATGCCGGGGCGACGGATTTCGTGCGTCCGGGGCACATTTTCCCGCTGATCGCGCGCGAGGGCGGTGTGCTCATGCGCTCCGGCCATACCGAAGCCGCCGTCGACCTGTGCAAGCTGGCCGGTCTGCCGCCGGTCGGCGTGATCTGCGAGCTTGTCAACGACGACGGGTCGGTGATGCGCGGCCCGCAGGTGGCAAGCTTTGCCGAGACGCACACGCTGCAGCAGGTGACGGTGGCCGACCTCATCGCCTACCGCCAGCGCAAGGAAACCCTGATCGAACGCATCGGCGAATATGAGATCGATACCTGCGCCGGAGAGGCAAAGGCCATTACCTACGCGCTGCCGTGGGAGCCGATGCATCACGCCGCCATTGTGTTCGGCGATATCCGCGACGGCGAGGACGTGCCCGTCCGCCTGCAGCGTGAGGACATCCTCAGCGATGTCTTTGGCGCGCGCAACACGCTCGACAGCATCATGAAGCGCATTGCCGAGGAAAAACGCGGCGTCATTGTCTATCTGCGCGAAGGCTCTGTCGGCGTCGGCCGCGATGACGACCGCAACCGCGCCACGCTGCAGGACCGCGAGGCCCATGCGGAAGCCAAGGTGCGCGAAGAGGAATGGCGCCAGATCGGCCTTGGCGCGCAGATCCTGAAAGATCTCGGCATCACTTCGATCCGCCTTCTATCATCGCGCGAACGGCACTATGTCGGTCTTGAAGGCTTTGGTATCCAGATCACCCGGACGGATATTATCTGAGCGGTTTCAGCATGAGGCTGTTTATCACTCGCAAGGTAGTCAGCAGCCTGCTTCAATTGGCAAGAATATGCTGTTGCCGCTGCTACACGTAAATCTTCGGGATGTGTTCGCGCATGGCGCAATATATTTCTTCCGGATCAACAGACCACTGTTGGGCAAGATCGAATGCTGTGATTGACTGATCAGCTTGATCTCCGAGCAAAACCACTTCGTCGCCAATCGAAGCGCTTTTTATGTGAGTCAAGTCAATACGAATCTGCTCGAGATGCACTGGTATCAGCACCTTGGCGAGTTCGCCGTTGACGAGAACAAAAGCATCTTCAGATACACGTTTTGGAAAGCCGTCACCCCAGCCAAAAGTGACAACCCCAAGCCTTTTGACCGATGGCGGAATGTCGATTGAGCTGGGAAGATCGGGAACGACTGATTTGATCGTGGTAACGTGTGACTTGATGGCGGATAGTGCACCCTTGAGTTTCAGCTTTTTGATATTTTCCTGCGAGGTCAAGCCAAAGAGCAGCGCGCCAACATCGACCGTGTTATAATCGAGCGCCCGGTAGGAAATGATGGTTTCGGAGCTGGAAGCACATATATAATCCAAGTCGGGTAAAATTTGACGGCACAACATAACGGCGTGATCGAATATCCGCTTTTGCTCTTCAATGCCTTCGTGGCCAATATCCGTTCTCTCTGACAAATGTGTATAAACGCCAACGAAAACCAACTGATCGCAGGCATGCAATCCATTGTTTAGAAAATCCGCCAGTTCTGCCAGGCTAAAGCCGAAGCGCAACAAGCCCACATCAATCTTGATGAATGCCGGCCGCTTTCGCGTTACGCGCCGGTTCCATTCTTTCGCGTCATTGGCCGAGCCAATCGTAATGGTAAGATCAAACTCCTCAACTGAAGCAATTTGGTCAGGAAGCGTTCCCCCATATAGCAAAATTGGGGTTTTAACGCCGCTTGAGCGGATGCGCATGGCATCTGCAAGAGCGGCCACTGCAAATCCATCTGCACCAGCGTCCGCCAGAACGCGCGCCACCTCTTTTGCTCCGCAACCGTAACCATCGCGCTTAAGGCAGCAAAAAATGTGGGTCTCGGGGGCGAGAAGTGCACGTAAACGCCGGAAGTTATCGCGAATGGCAGTATGACTTATCTCATAGCGCGGAGATGCAACATTGTTGGTTTCTTTTGACATAGGAGAATCTGGTTCACTAGTCGGGAATGAACGAGAAATATGACTTCTCTGCTCGAAGGAATTTGGCGAATGTTTTGACCAAGTGTTCGCCATTTGGCGGAAGCTTTGTGGTCTTACGTTGTGCGAGCCATAATTCCGTTCGCGGCTCCGGACTTAGCGGAAGGGAAGGGACGATGTCTCGCAATGCAAAGCTGGCATGAGCGTCAACGATTGCAATCGCATTATGGCGAAGCACCCAGGCGCAGCACATAAATCGATGTTTGTGACGAACGCGGGATGGTATTCTATGCCGCAAGATCGAAACCATTGTTCGACGATCTCTAGGGATCCTTCGTCTTCTTCGATTCCGATCAGCGGCGCATTTACAAAGTCTGCTCCTGTTAGGCGTGAATTCCCCGTCTCGTCTTGAAAAGTCGGAGGAATAATCGCTCTCAGTGCATATGTTCCGAAGCGCCAGGTTTCGAAACTCGGGTCAAGCAATGGCCTTGCCACAATTCCGATGTCGATTTCCCGGCTGTGTAAGCTCTCTGTAATTTGCCGGGCGGAAAACGCCCGGATAATAAGTTGCGGCGATGTGGTTAGCCAGTTTGAACTGATCGCTGAAAAGATATCGCTCAAGGCGGCAGCTACAGACGGCATGCACCCGATCTTTAAAACGGTATTGTCAGGCTGACCCAAACGCTTTGCCTTGCGAGCGATCTGACGGACACTGTGAACCGCGCCGTCAAGTTCTTCCTTGAGTAGTAGTGCTTGATCGGTCGGCACCAGACCAAAGCCGGATCGTGTAAACATGGAGACGCCGAGTTCGGCTTCCAGGTCGCGGATCAGGCCACTTAGCGTAGGCTGGGATACTCCAAGACGTCGTGCCGCAAGACTGATCGATCCGTATTCCAGAACGGCCTGCAGTGCTTCAATTTGGCGAAACGTTATCCGTTCTTTCGGCATCTCGCTCACCTCAAATCGTATTGTAAACACCTATATTGATGCCAGCATATTTATCAATATATCCCGGTCAATTCTAAGATACTAACCAGAAATGCGCTTTCAAACAGGCGCATAATTCATAATTTGATATTGGAAAAACCTATGTCAAATTATCAAAGCTGTTGTGGCGACGCGGTCACCGCCCCGTTAATTTCCCCTGATGATTAGGTGCGAGCTTCGAAACTCGATCAAAATAAAGTCATAAGGAGGGAAACGATGAACCCGAAGCTAATTGCGATCTCCATCCTATCAGCTTTGGCTTTTACATGTGGCGCGAACGCTGGCGATCTAAAGAAAATTCGCATTGGAACGGAGGGCGCTTATCCGCCATTCAATCAAATCAATGCCGATGGCTCCCTTGCTGGGTTTGATATCGAACTTGCTCGTGCGCTTTGCTCGGATATGAAGGTGGAGTGTGAGTTTGTAACGCAGGATTGGGACGGGATTATTCCGGGACTTATCACTGGTAAGTTCGATGCCATTGTCGCGTCGATGTCGATCACCGCTGAAAGGGCCCAGAAAGTGGCCTTTACTGATTCATATTACCGGACACCAAAATACTTCGTTGCAGCAAATGACACTGGCATGACCGATACTTCGGTGACTGGCATGAAAGGTAAGGTTATTGGGGCACAGTCGTCGACAGCGGCGGCAAACTATCTTCAAGACCTTTATCGAGAATCCGACCTACGTCTCTATGAAAAATTGGATGACGCAACTCACGATCTTCAGGCAAGGCGTATTGATGCGATTTTGGGGGACGGTATTGTTTTGGCAGAGTGGCTGAAGAAGGCTGGTAAAGAATGTTGTGCCGTAATCGGTGAGCGCGTTGAGAATGTTGAATATTTTGGCGCAGGTATCGGCATTGCTGTCAGAAAAGATTCAGAGGATCTGCGACAAAAAATAAATGCTTCTATCAAGTATATTCGATCGAATGGCGAGTATGCAAAAATCAATGCACGGTATTTCGGCTTTGACATATTTTAATTGAGGCTTCTCGGCGGATTCAGATATCCCATTTATCCGGGCCGATATAGTCTGAATATTGACAGCGGACGCCCGGTGTTACCTAACACACCAAGGCCCCCGCAGTCTGGACAAATATGTATTGAAATACATGGAAAAAACTGCAGTCAAGCGGCTTCGTGCCTCTTATGGATATCAAGAAGCGATTTGGTCTGGCTGTGAAGGAAAGACGAGGAGCCCTCGGCATCTCGCAGGAAGAATTGGCGATGCGCATTGGCGCAGATCAGGCCTACGTCAGCCGCATGGAAGCGGGGCGGATGAACGTTACCCTGGAAACCGCCGAGCAGGTTGCAGCGGCAATGCTTTGCGACGTTGCAGAGCTGCTTGGCAAAACCGGATAGCGTGTTGATGAGGTTTCCGGGCGGAAGAACTGATCGGCGGTCAGGCCCTTCTTTGAACCTTCTTCTCATCATGCACGAGATGATAGGGCTGTACGAGAAGTTCGGCAGGAATATGCCATTCGCGATTAAGCTTGAACACCATATCCATCGTTAGGGCGCGCTTTCTCGCCATGACTTCGGAGGCTCTCGGTGCAGAGCCAAGAACCTCTGCCAGGGCCCGGCGATTCAGCCCGGCCATTTCCATGTGTGCGGCGATGGTGGAAATTGGGTCCAATGCCGGAATGGGATAATGCTCGTCTTCATAGGCTTCGATTAAAATTGCAAGAACGTCGAACCGGTCACCCTCAGGTGTTCCCGGCTCGGGTTGATTGTCGAAATAGTGCGTGATTTCACCAATCGCCCAGTCATAGTCTTCTTCAGTTTTGATCGGCCGAATGTTTTTCATCACACAGTTTCCGGGTCGATAGCATCGTACTCTTTATGCGTGCCGACAAATTTGATGAGCACACGTTCGAACGGGTAGGCGACATGCACGATAAGGCGGTACTTGTTGCCGGCAATGTCAAAGATCACCCTGTTGTCGCGGACAACGTCGACAGAGTTGCCGAATTGCATTTTTACGTCCGCCGGTGTTTTCCATTCAGCCCTGCTCACAGCCACATACCAAGCCGCCAAGGGTACTTCAGCCTGATTGTGCGCCAGCCAAAATGCCCGCAGCGCTTTCTTGGCTATGATCTGCATCAGGCATGTATAGCAGCTTCCCATATTGGGAACAAGTGAAAATTCCCATTTTGGGAATGAATGACCTAAACCCGCCGCTCCTTGATCGTGTTCATGACAAAGCTGGTCTCGATGGAAGCGACGCATTTCAGCCGCGCAATCTTCTCCTTGATGAAGCGTTCATACTGTTCCAGTCCGGCGCTCATGACTTTCAGCACATAATCGCGCGAGCCTGTGACAAGGTGGCATTCCAGCACTTCATCCCAGCCGCGGATCGCCTCCTCGAACATGACAATCTCATCCTCATGCTGGCGGCTAAGCCGGATCGTGGCGATGGCGGCCATGGTCCAGCCCTCGATGATGGGGTCGACAAGGGCGGTGTAGCCACGGATGATCCCGGCTTCCTCCATGCGCCGCAGGCGGCGCAGGCAGGGGGACGGGGACAGTCCGACCCGCTCGGCCAGATCGTTGTTGGTGATGCGCGCATCCGCCTGCAGTTCCCTGAGAATGCGCCGGTCGGTCTCGTCAGCAATTTTCTGCGTCATAATCTATCATTCATGGCAATTGTTGGCGTCAATCAATGCAATTTGATCGTAAAAAGCAAGGATTGATCCCAGCATTTGATATAATTTGCTTGATAGCACCCCACCCCTCACGCGAGGAGATTCGCATGGCCGCTCCCCATCCGTCCAAAACCCATATCGGCAACCACAAATTGCATCCTGAAACATTGATGCTGAATTATGGCTACGATCCGGAACTGTCGGAAGGCGCGGTCAAGCCGCCGGTGTTCCTGACGTCGACCTTCGTGTTCAAATCCGCCGAGGAAGGCCGCGATTTCTTCGATTTCGTCTCCGGCCGCAAGGAGCCGCCGGCCGGTGTCGGTGCGGGTCTTGTCTATTCCCGCTTCAACCACCCCAACAGCGAGATCGTCGAGGACCGTCTGGCCGTCTATGAGCGTACGGAAAGCTGCGCGCTGTTTTCCTCCGGCATGTCGGCCATTGCCACGACCCTGCTGGCCTTCGTGCGTCCGGGCGACGCGGTGCTGCATTCGCAGCCGCTCTACGGCGGCACGGAAACCCTGCTGGCCAAAACGTTCCTCAACATGGGCGTGGCTGCCATCGGTTTTGCCGATGGCGTCAACGAGGCTTCGGTGCAGGCGGCGGCCGACGAGGCGATGACCAAGGGCCGCGTCTCCATCATCCTCATCGAAACGCCTGCCAACCCCACCAACAGCCTGGTTGATGTGGCGATGATCCGCCGCATTGCCGACGCCATCGGCGAAAAGCAGGGGCACACGCCGGTGATCGCCTGCGACAACACCCTGCTCGGACCGGTTTTCCAGCGCCCGATCGAACATGGCGCCGATATTTCCTTGTACTCACTGACCAAATATGTCGGCGGCCATTCCGACCTGATCGCCGGTGCAGCACTCGGCTCGAAAGCCGTGATGAAACAGGTCAAGGCCCTGCGCGGTGCCATTGGCACGCAGCTCGACCCGCACTCCTGCTGGATGCTCGGCCGCTCGCTCGAAACCCTGAGCATCCGCATGGAGAAGGCCAACAACAATGCGCTTGCCGTCGCGGATTTCCTGCGCGATCACCCGAAAGTGGAGAAAATCCACTATCTGCCCTACCATGACGCGAATTCACCGCTCGGCCGCACTTTTGCCGCGCAATGCACCGGCGCCGGTTCCACCTTCTCGTTCGATATACGCGGCGGCCAGCCCGCAGCCTTCAAATTCCTGAATGCACTGCAAATCCTCAAGCTGGCGGTCAGCCTCGGCGGCACCGAATCCCTCGCCAGCCATCCCGCCACCATGACCCATTCCGGCGTGCCTGTGGATGTGCGCCAAAGGATCGGCGTGCTTGATTCGACCATCCGGCTGTCCATCGGCATCGAACACCCCGACGACCTGATCGCCGATCTTACCCAGGCCCTGGCTGCGGCCTGATCGGCGGAGCGCCCTCCAGTTCCAGCGGGAAGGGCGTTGGCTCCCAGAATTTCTCCAGTTTGCATTTCTGGACAGCCAGCGCCTCCCATTCGTGCAGAATTCTGGCGATTTCGACGCGGTCTCGCGCCAGCAGGGCGGGGCAGAATGACGGTGCCAGTTGCGCGAGATAGTGTTGCATGCTCGGCAATGGTTCGACGATGGATTGAGCAAGGTCCAAATTGCCTGTCGCCGTCGCAACCAGCATTTCAAAGAAGCGATCCCAGTCATAATAGTCACCCGAAGCCTCGTACTGTGCTGCCAGTGCTCGATAATGTTCAAATGCCGTTGTGGAACGAAGTTTTGGCAGAATCCTTTCTTCGAGCACATCGAAAAGCCGCTGAACGGAGTCCGGATTCGTAGCATCCCAGTATCCTGTTTTGGGATCAGAAAGGAAATCGCCAAACCCTAATGTGATGACGTCACTTGGCGGGATCAGGAGAGCAACGACGGTTCTTGGATCAAACATCCACGGATTTCTGCAATAGTCGATGTAGATGCCGCGTCGAAAGTGGTGAATGGGTTTGACAACCATGAAACGTCCCACCATTGCCAGATCATCGTTACGTTCGAGCAATGGTTTTACCATCTTGCGAATTTCAGCGCCGGTGGTCATCAACCTCCCTCCAGTTCCAGCGGGAAGGGCGTTGGCTCCCAGAATTTCTCCAGTTTGTATGTTGCTATCGTCTGAGCTTCCCATTGGTGTAAAAATGCTGCTAGAGCTAAGCGGTCTTTGCTTAAAAGCGCGGTGTAGAAAAACGGAACTTTTGACATCATGTATCGAGAAATTTGAGGGTCGGAATCCCAGATTTCTCGTGCTTTATCAAAATCACCGTGGGCGACAGCCAGAAGCATATGCATGCCCGTAAAAGCTTCGTAACTGACACGCTCGCTCAGTGGTCTTTTTTCTGATGCGACCGCGACAAAGTCGCCAAATGAGATGATCTGACGTAACCCTGGCAGAACCTCATACTCAATCATTTCGCACATTGTATTTATCGCAACAGCATTGTTAGCATCCCATATCCGGTAGGGTGCTTTGTAGAGCTGTCCACCCCATCCCAGCGTCATCATGTGACGGCCAGGCAAGAGGATGTCGACGACCTTGATCGGTACAAATGCGTTGGGATTTCCGCAGCGATCAACGAAAACACCGCGCAATATATGATGGACCGGCTTGATGATGAGAAATCGCCCAACCAGTGCCAGATCGGAATGGCGTGACAGAAGCGGGCGCAACACTTGGCGAACCTGCGCAGTCGTGGTCATCGATCTGGCCTCACTTCAGTGATAATGATTTTGGGGTTGGTGCGATAGCGCCTTGAGACCGATTCACCTATTTCGATTACACGGGGGATACTAAGGCCACTGCGTCCAGTTTTGATGTCGTAGACACAAACAACCTGGTGATGTTCTCTACCTAGAACGTCGATTCTGATAGAACCTCTTTTGCTATATGAAGGATCCTGATGATAAAAACTCTTATCATCCATCACGTCCTCATTGTATTTCACGTAGGAACGCTCAGCGAACAATTGACCGGAATAGTTCTTGTCAACCATCTCTTTCATTCTTGAATGCACTGCCGTTCCCCACAATACCGGTGATGAATAACTGGAGGCTTTGCCTGCGGAGTTTTTGGCTAGATTGGTGAGGTTCTGAACAGTGTCGTATTCAGGGCAGTCCTCTTTGACCTGATCCTTCGTAATCAATTTCACCTCCGCAGACGGTCTTGTCGTCGTTCTTTCTCCGGGATTGTCGGGCTTCCAATCTTTCGGTCGAAACAGAAATATCGGTGTCTTTGTCGGATCGGGTTGTTTTAAGAGACGATTGAACTCGTCTATGCCTTCCTTCAATGGCTTTGAGCCCGGTTCGTCGGGCTTTCGCAGAACATGCTCGACCAGAGCTCTGGCGCCCATCACCGTTGCGGCAGCCAATCCAACAGCACTTCCCCCAACGCTGATCCACTGTCCACCCTCCGGTGTTCCGGCAGGCTCGCGCGGCTGGTCGGGATCGTATTTGCGCAGAAGGTCGATTTCCTCCTGCAGCCTGAGTTCGGCCTCCAGCAAGGCGCGCTCATAGTCGAGCTGGCGGTACTGATCGCGGCGACAGCTGTTGGGCGGTGCGAGTTTCAGTGCCTTGAGCTGGAGCGCGTTGGCGGAAAGATGCCAGCGGAGCCGGAGATGTCTGGAAGAATGTTCATTGTATAAATTCATGAATACTATCCTTTAAAGGGATAATATTCCTACATCGGGCGGGAGGCCGTCAATTAGACATTGGTCGGGGTTTTCGCTGAAATATGCAAAATTTCAATCGCGGCGGCACGGCTGATTCCGCCCGAAGTTCGGGAAAGCCATGCAAGGTCCGCTGCTTTGGCTCTTGTGCGAAGCGCGGTGTCTGTGCACATTCTCCCGGCGCAGCCCAAGCCTGTACCGATGTCCATTCACAGTTGCAGAAAGCCGATATGGTCACCCGTCTTTATTCGCACCCGATCTATCTCGAGCATTTGACGCCCGTCGGCCATCCCGAACGGCCGGACCGGCTGCGCGCGTTGAACAAGGTGCTGGAGGACAGTGCGTTCGATGCGCTGGACCGGACGCTGGCGCCGCCGGGTGACGCGGCGACCATCCTCTATGCGCACCCGGAGCATTATATCGGGCGGGTCCGCGAGGCCATTCCGGATGCGGGGCTTACCCGGGTCGATGCCGATACCTCCGTCAGCCCGAAGAGCTGGGAAGCCGCGCTTGCCGCCATCGGCGCGGCCAATGCGGCGGTCGATGATGTCTTTACCGGCCAGGCGGACAATGTCTTTGTCGCGTCGCGCCCGCCGGGCCACCATGCGGAGCGCAACCGGGCCATGGGCTTTTGCCTGTTCAACAATGCCGCCATTGCTGCCCGCCACGCCCAGAAGGCGCATGGGGCGGAGCGGATCGCCATCGTCGACTGGGATGTGCACCACGGCAATGGCACGCAGGACATTTTCTGGGACGATCCATCCGTGCTGTACTGCTCGACCCATCAGATGCCGCTCTATCCCGGCACCGGCGCCAGGGATGAAACGGGCGCAGGCAATATCGTCAATGCGCCGCTCGCGCCCCAGACCGGAAGCGCGGATTTCCGCGAGGCGTTCCTGACGCGAATCCTGCCGTCGCTCGACAGTTTCAAGCCGGACCTTATCATCATTTCGGCCGGTTTTGATGCGCATCATCGCGATCCCCTGGCCGAGATCAATCTGGACGAGGATGATTTCGACTGGGCCACCGGCGTTTTGCTGGAAAGAGCTGGGAAGTACGCGTCGAACCGGCTTGTCAGCCTGCTGGAAGGCGGCTACGACCTCAAGGGCATGTCGCAGTCTGCCGGTGCACATATCAAACGTTTGATGAAAGGTTGAAACCATGGCCGATGTACAACCCAATGCCGATATCGCCGCCATGAGCTTCGAGCAGGCGCTCGATCAACTGGAAAAGATTGTCGATGACCTCGAGCGCGGCGATGTGCCGCTTGAGCAGTCGATCCGCATTTATGAACGCGGCGAAGCCCTGAAAAAACATTGCGATACGCTGCTGCGCGCCGCCGAGGACAAGGTCGAAAAAATCCGGCTGGGCCGCGACGGCCAGCCCGCAGGCACCGAGCCGCTCGACCCGGAATAGTCCGCGGCTGTTCAGGCGGGCTGCGAGACGCTATGATGCGGCTCCGATGAGTTGGAGCAGCGTTGATGAGCTTTTTTCCCGGCAATGATCCGCAACCCGGCGATTTCACCGCTGTTGATTCGATCGAAACGCTGATCATTCCGCGCACAAGCGATATTGGCGGGTTGGAAGTCCGCCGTGCGCTGCCCACCGCCAAGCGGCGGCTGGTTGGCCCCTTCATTTTCTTTGACCGCATGGGACCGGCCATTCTGCGTCCCACCGATGCGCTGGATGTGCGGCCGCATCCGCATATCGGCCTGTCGACGGTCACCTATCTCTTTGACGGCAATATCCGTCATCGTGACAGTCTCGGCACCGAAATGGTCATCCGTCCGGGCGACGTCAATCTGATGACGGCCGGGCGCGGCATTGTCCATTCCGAACGCTCACCGGAAGAGCTGCGCACCCAGCCACTGCCCATATCGGGCCTGCAGACATGGCTGGCGCTGCCCGACCATCTCGAGGAAATCGACCCCACCTTTGCCAATACGGCGGCGGGCGAACTGCCGGTGCTGCGCGAGGCGGGCATGGAGGCCCGCGTTGTCATGGGAACGTTCCATGGTGCGCAATCTCTGGTCAAGCAGCATGCCGAGACACTCTATGTCGATATCCGCCTGCAACCGGGCGCGCATATCCAGATAAAGGCGGATGCGGCGGAAGAACGGGCAATCTATACGCTGGACGGGCCGGTCGAGATTTCCGGGGAGCGTTTTCCGGCCGACCGCCTGCTGGCCTTCCGCGCCGGAGACGAGATTGTCATATCGGCACCGCAGGGCGCGCATTTCATGCTGTTCGGCGGCGCCACCATGCCATCCAAGCGTTATGTCTGGTGGAATTTCGTCTCGTCATCGAAAGAGCGGATTGAACAGGCGAAGGAGGAATGGCGCTCGGGCCGCTTCGATATCGTACCGGGTGATGAGGAAGAGTTCATACCCCTGCCTGAAAATTGACATGGGCTGGGCGTGACATGGGCTGGGGCAAGGCTGGGCTTCTTGCTGCTTTGGCTGAATTCATCTAGGAAGCGCCAGCCTTCCGGCAAGAATTGACTGTGCAACTGGAACCTGTGCTTTGGCGAAAAAACTGCAAACACCGCTGCTCGACCGCGTCGTCATCCCCACGGATTTGCGTGCCTTGCCGGAGAGCGACCTGCCGCAACTGGCACAGGAGCTGCGGGCGGAGCTGGTGGATGCCGTGTCGACCACGGGCGGCCATCTCGGTGCCGGTCTCGGCGTTGTCGAGCTGACGGTTGCCCTGCATCATGTTTTCGATACGCCGCATGACCGGATCATCTGGGATGTCGGCCACCAGGCCTACCCGCACAAGATACTGACCGGACGCCGCGACCGGATCCGCACGTTGCGGCAGGAGGGCGGGCTGTCCGGCTTTACCAGGCGCAGCGAAAGCCAATACGACCCTTTTGGCGCCGCCCATTCCTCGACCTCCATTTCCGCCGGCCTCGGCATGGCGGTTGCCAGCGATCTCTCAGGCATCAAGCGCAATGTGATCTCGGTCATCGGCGATGGCGCCATGTCGGCGGGCATGGCCTATGAGGCGATGAACAATGCCGGCGCGCTGGATGCGCGGCTGATCGTGATCCTCAATGACAATGACATGTCGATTGCGCCGCCGACGGGGGCCATGAGCGCCTATCTGGCGCGGCTCGTGTCCGGCCGGACCTACCGTTCCATTCGCGAGACCGCCAAGCAATTGGCGAAGAAACTGCCGAAATTCCTGCAGGAAAAGGCGCGGCTTTCGGAAGAATATGTGCGCGGTTTCTGGACCGGCGGCACAATGTTCGAGGAGCTCGGCTTTTACTATGTCGGCCCGATTGACGGGCACAACCTCGACCATCTCCTGCCGGTTCTGAAAAATGTCCGCGATACGATGGATGGCCCGGTGCTTGTTCATGTGGTCACGCAGAAGGGCAAGGGATACGCGCCCGCAGAAGCGGCCGCCGACAAGTATCATGGCGTCAACAAATTCGACGTCATCACCGGCGCGCAGGCCAAGCCGCCTGCCAATGCGCCGAGCTACACCAAGATTTTTGCAACGAGCCTGATCGAGGAAGCCCGCCACGACGACAGGATCGTTGCCGTCACCGCCGCCATGCCGGGCGGCACCGGACTCGATCTCTTCGGTGAAGTCTTTCCCGACCGGGTGTTCGATGTCGGCATTGCCGAACAGCACGCCGTCACCTTTGCCGCGGGCCTTGCGACGGAAGGTTTCAAGCCGTTTGCTGCGATCTATTCCACCTTCCTGCAGCGCGGCTACGACCAGGTCGTGCACGACGTTTCCCTGCAGAATCTCCCCGTGCGTTTCCCGATTGACCGCGCGGGTCTGGTCGGTGCCGACGGCGCGACCCATGCGGGTTCGTTCGATACGGGTTTTCTCGCGGCCCTGCCGGGCTTCGTGGTGATGGCAGCCTCCGACGAGGCCGAACTGCGCCACATGGTGCGCACCGCCGCCGAATATGATGAGGGCCCGATTTCGTTCCGCTATCCGCGCGGCGACGGCATTGGCATCGATCTGCCCGAACGCGGACAAATCCTGCAGATCGGCAAGGGTCGCATCATCCGCGAAGGCAGTAAGGTTGCGCTGCTCTCCTTTGGCACGCGCCTGCAGGAATGTCTGGCGGCTGCCGATGAGCTGGATGCCGCCGGGCTTTCCACCACCGTTGCCGATGCCCGCTTCGCCAAGCCGCTGGATGAGGCCATGATCCGTCGTCTGGCGCGTGAGCATCAGGTGCTTGTGACGGTGGAAGAGGGGGCAATCGGCGGCTTTGCCTCGCACGTCCTGCATTTCCTCAGCCGCGATGGTCTGCTTGACCATGGCTTGCGCGTCCGCACGCTGACTTTGCCGGACCTCTATCTCGACCATGCCAAGCCGGAAGCCATGTATGCACGCTCGGGTCTCGACCGGGCTGGCATCGTCCAGACCGTCTTCGGGGCGCTCGGCCGCGACGATCTGGCAGCACCGGCCAGGGCATAGGCGGCAATGCGGCTGGATCAACTGCTTGTCGAAAAGGGCCTGTTTGCCAGCCGTTCGCGGGCAAGAGACGCAATTGTGCGCGGCACGGTCACCGTCGACCATTCGGTTGTCACCAAGCCCGGAGCAACGTTTTCCGATGCCGCCGTCATTGGCGTTGACGACCCGGCAAGCGGTTACGTCTCACGTGCCGCATTGAAACTGATTGCCGGTCTTGACCGGTTTTCGATCGATGTGCGTGACCGCAGTGCTCTGGATATCGGTGCGTCCACCGGCGGTTTTACCCAGGTCCTGCTGGAACGCGGTGCAGCTCACGTCATTGCCGTCGATGTCGGTCACGACCAGCTGCATGATAGCTTGCGCACCGATGTGCGTGTCAGCAATCTCGAAGGCTTGAATGCACGGGTGCTGTCCCGCAACCATCTGGGCGGGCAAAGAATCGGTCTGGTGGTGTCGGATGTCAGCTTCATCTCGCTGAAACTCGCTTTGCCGCCCGCATTGGAACTGGCAGAGCCCGGCAGTCACTGCGTCCTCCTCGTCAAGCCGCAGTTCGAGGCCGGCCGCGAGGCAATCGGCAAGGGTGGCATTTTGCGCGATCCAATGGATGGCGAACGTGCCGCAAATGATCTAAGGAACTGGCTGGATGGATTGCCGGGCTGGAAAGCCCTGGGGCTGTGCCCTTCGCCCATAGAGGGCGGCGATGGCAATCGCGAATATCTTCTGGCCGGTTTGAAGAGAAAAGATTGAAGAGCTGATGAGCACGCGCGTAACAATTGAGCGGATGGGCGCCGGTGGCGATGGCATTGCCGCAACCACGGCAGGCAGTGTCTATGTACCATTCTCGCTGCCGGGCGAGATTGCCAATGTCGCGCTGGAAAATGGCCGTGCGACGATGATGGCGCTGCTCGAGGCATCAGCGGAGCGGATCAATCCCGCCTGCCGTCATTTCGAGGAATGCGGTGGCTGCGCGCTCCAGCATTGGCAGGAGAGTGCCTACCAGGACTGGAAGCGTTCCCTGGTGCAGGAGGCGCTCGGCGGGCGCGGATTGCAGTTCAAGCTTGATCCGCTCATCCCCTGCGCGCCGCAGACCCGCCGCCGGGCAGTCTTTGCCGTGCGCACGAGTGACCATGGCGCCGTCCTCGGCTTTAACCGGCACCAGAGCCACGAACTCATCGACATCAGCGACTGTGCGGTCACCGTTCCGGAAATCGTTGCACGGCTGGATGATCTGCGCGAGATCGTTGCGGTGCTGGGCGGCGGCATGAAGCCGTTCAAACTGACCGTGACCGCGACGGCATCCGGCCTCGACATCATGGCCTCGGGCTGCGGTGCCCCGGATGCAGCCAAGCGTCACGCCCTGACCAATCTTGTGCTGAAGAAGGGCTTTGCCCGGCTCAGCTTCGAGGGTGAAATCATTGTCGAGCCGAAAAAGCCGCTGGTGCATTTCGGCAAGGTTCCGGTCTATCTTCCGGCCGGCGGGTTCCTGCAGGCAACCGTCGAGGCGGAAGAGGCCATGGCTGCGCTGGTGACGGGGCATCTGGCAAAGGCAAAGAAATCCCTCGATCTGTTCTGTGGTTCCGGCACGTTCGCGCTGCGGATCGCGGAAAAGTCAGCCGTTCATGCGGTGGAGAGCGAGCAGGTCGCGCTTGATGCACTGGACCGTGGCGCACGCCACATGCAGGGCCTGAAGCCGGTCAGTGTCGAGCGCCGCGATCTGTTCCGCCGGCCGTTTCTGGCGCGCGAACTCGCCCCCTATAGCGGGCTGGTCTTTGATCCGCCGCGTGCGGGCGCCGAAACGCAGGCCATCGAGATTGCAAAATCGAATGTGCCGAAAGTGGCAGCCGTCTCCTGCAATCCGGTGACGCTCGGGCGCGATCTGAGCATCCTCGTCAAGGGCGGCTACAAGATTGACCGCGTCGTGCCGATCGACCAGTTTCTCTGGTCGTCGCACGTCGAAGCGGTGGCGCTGCTCTCGAAGAAATAGGCAAGAGAAAACGGCAGATCAGACCGCCGTGCCGCCCACGGTCATCTGGTCCATGCGCAGATGCGGCTGGCCGACGCCAACAGGCACCCACTGGCCGCCCTTGCCGCAATTGCCCATGCCCGTGTCGAGCTGCAGATCGTTGCCGATCATGGAAATGCGCTGCATGGCGTCCGGGCCATTGCCGATCAGCATCGCGCCCTTCACCGGCGCGCCGATCCTGCCATTCTCGATCATGTAGGCCTCGGTGCAGCCGAACACGAACTTGCCCGACGTGATGTCCACCTGGCCGCCACCGAACGACACCGCATAGATACCGTTCTTGACCGAAGCAATGATCTCTTCCGGTGTCTTGTCGCCATCAAGCATATAGGTGTTGGTCATGCGGGGCATCGGCGCGTGCGCATAGGATTCGCGCCGTCCGTTTCCGGTGGGTTGCATGCCCATCAGGCGCGCGTTCTGCCGGTCCTGCATATAGCCGACGAGAATGCCGTCATCGATCAGAACGGTCTTGTTGGTCGGCATGCCTTCGTCATCGACGGTCAGCGAGCCGCGGCGCTCGGAAATCGTGCCGTCATCGACCACGGTGACGCCTTTCGACGCCACCCTCTGGCCGAGCAGGCCGGCAAAAGCCGACGTCTTCTTGCGGTTGAAGTCGCCCTCGAGCCCATGCCCGACCGCCTCATGTAGCATGACGCCGGGCCAGCCATTGGACAGGACAATATCGAATGTTCCCGCCGGGGCAGGGATGGCCTCGAGATTGACCAGCGCCTGGCGCAGCGCTTCATCCGCTGCATGCTGCCATTTCTCGGTGGTGATGAACGCGCCGAAACCGCTGCGTCCGCCGGTTCCGTAGCTGCCGCTTTCCTGCCGGTCGCCATCACCGGCGACAACGGACACGTTGAGCCGGACCATGGGGCGGATGTCGCGGACAAAATGCCCATCGGCACGCAAGATCTCGACCTGCTGCCACGATCCTGCCAGCGAAACGGACACCTGCCGGACCTTCGGATCCTTGGCGCGCAGATAGGCATCGATTTCCTGCAGCAGTTTGACTTTGACTTCGAAGCTGGGCGAGCCAATCGGATTTTCATCGCCGTAAAGGCTGCGGTTGGTTCCGGGAGGAGCCGCGGTATAGGCGCCGGCATAGCCGGTGCGCACGGCCGAGGCCGCATCGGCAGCGCGTTTGAGCGCACCAAGCGAAAGCTCGCCCGCATGCGCATAGCCGACGGCTTCACCGGCAACGGCGCGCAGGCCAAATCCCTGGTCCTGATGGAAGGTCCCGTTCTTCAGGCGGCCATTGTCGAAAGTAAGGCCTTCCGATTCCCGATATTCGATGAAAAGCTCGCCGTCATCGGCGCCATCAAGGCTTTGCTTGACGGTTTCGAGGATTTTTTCGCGCGGCGCGTCAAAACTGTCGATGAGGCTTTTCATGATCATTCATCCGTTCAGGTGATTATGAAGCGGATGTAGGGCCTCGCCCGGCCCGCTACAACAGAAAACTTATGGCGCGATCAGGGAAGGGCGTCGAAACCTTCGCCGAATCCATTGAGTTCGACGGGAATACCGATGCCTTCTTCCGGCGTCTGGAAGACGATGAAGGTTGCAGCCTTGCCAGTCTTGAAGGTCTGGACAAGCTGATCTTCCAGGATAACTTCCGCATAGCAGCCGTCTTCGAAGCAGCGGACGAAATAGGCGCGGCCGATATCCTTGCCATCCACGTTCAGGCCGAGACCGTTGGGCAGAAGCACGCCGAGCGGCGCGAGCACGCGCAGGATCTTGGCCTTGTTGTCGGCGGTTTTGAGAACCACGACCGAAAGACCCATTTCCGGGCGATCCGCTGCGACGACATTCTGAATGAGAGCGCACTGCTCTGATTTTGCGCCTGCCGGCGTGTCGCACAGGATCGACCATGCGCCGTGAGTGGATTTGACCGTGCCGCTCTGCTGTGCTGCCATGGCACCGCCGGAAAAACCGGCAATGGACAGGGAAAGCAGACCGAGGGCGATGCTACGTAGCGCGAAAGAGGACATGTAGGCTCCAAAACGAATCATCCAGACGTTAAACCGCCACGGCCCGGATGAAAAGAATACCGCTCAAACACTCCCCAGCATACAGCGGCTCTGTCATCTCTGGTGTAATGCAAAAATGGCCGGATTGTGAGCCCACCCCGTGTCGCGGGCCAAAATCGTCGGGAAAATGAAAAAAGACACGTCTTTACAAGATGCTGTCATCCACAGGCAGCGCGCTGCGCGCAAAAATGCCGCACGGCATCACGTTCGCCTTCCTTGCGATGTAGGCTAATGTGTGATTTGAACGCGGCATATCTCCGGGCCAGTCATGAAGCCCGGTCTTAACGTATGGAATTGAAGCTTCATTCGGGAGATTTCTAGGTGAAGAAGAACATTGTCACGCTGATGGGTGTCCTGGGGGGCCTGTTGAGTGCCGGTACTGCATATGCTGCACAGCCCGAGCCTTGGCAGATGACGTTCCAGCCAGCTGGATCTGCCATTATGGAGCAGATCATCTGGTTCGAGCACTATACATTGTGGTTCATCGTCCCGATTACACTGTTCGTGATGGTCCTTTTGGGCTGGGTCATGATTCGCTACCGCGCCAGTGCCAATCCGGTTCCGTCCAAGACGAGCCATAACACGGCGGTGGAAGTGGTGTGGACCGTTGGTCCGGTCGTTATCCTTCTGTTCCTGGCAATTCCTTCCTTCCAGCTTCTGACCGCGCAATATTCGCCTGAAGAAGCCAAGATGACGATCAAGGCGACGGGTTACCAGTGGTATTGGGGATATGAATACCAGGTGGGTGATGCGCCTGTCTCCTTCGACTCCGTCATGCTGAAAGATGCTGATCGCGCTGCCGCAGGCAAGGAAGACCGCAAGGCCTATCCGCGTCTGCTTGCTGTTGACAATGAAATGGTTGTTCCCGTGAACACGACCGTTCGTCTTCTGGTAACGGGTGCCGACGTGATCCACTCCTTCTCGATGCCGGCCTTCGGCGTGAAGATGGATGCCGTCACCGGCCGCAGCAACGAAACATGGTTCAAGGCGGATAAGGAAGGCATGTATTATGGTCAGTGCTCGCAGATTTGCGGCAAGGATCATGCCTTCATGCCGATTGCGATCCATGTGGTTTCGCAAAGCCAGTATGATGCGTGGTTTGCTGCTGCCGGGAAGGATCTTCCGGGCGCATACAAGACACTCACCGCTAAAATCGACGCAGACAAGAACATAAACGTAGCCGGCAACTAAGCTGGTTGACGCGAATTATTGAGGAACGGGAGCACTTTGATGGCAGGTTCTGCAGCTCACGAGGCCCATGACGCTCATAAGCCGACAGGCTGGACGCGCTGGGTTTATTCGACCAACCACAAGGATATCGGCACGCTCTATCTGATCTTCGCGATCGTTGCCGGCATCATTGGCGGTTGCCTTTCGATCGCCATGCGTGCCGAGCTTCAGCAGCCCGGCATCCAGATTTTCAGCGGTCTTGCATCGATGGTCTACGGCTTCCAGGGTGATGCCGCCATCGATGGTGGCAAGCAGATGTACAATGTGTTCTCGACGGCACATGGCCTGGTCATGATCTTCTTCATGGTCATGCCGGCGCTGATCGGTGGGTTCGCCAACTGGATGGTTCCGATCATGATCGGTGCACCTGACATGGCCTTCCCGCGCATGAACAACATCTCGTTCTGGCTGCTTCCGCCTGCGCTGCTTCTGCTCCTCCTGTCCATGTTCGTTCCCGGCCCTGCCGGCGGCTATGGCACGGGTGGCGGCTGGACCATCTATCCCCCGTATTCGACAACCGGCCAGCCCGGTCCGGCGATGGATTTTGCCATCCTGTCGCTGCACATTGCCGGTGCATCGTCGATCCTGGGTGCGATCAACTTCATCACCACGATCTTCAACATGCGTGCACCCGGCATGACGCTGCACAAGATGCCGCTGTTTGCCTGGTCCGTGCTGATCACCGCATTCCTGCTGCTGCTGGCTCTGCCGGTTCTGGCGGGTGGTATCACCATGCTTTTGACCGATCGCAACTTCGGCACGACATTCTTCTCGCCGGAAGGCGGCGGCGATCCGCTGCTGTTCCAGCATCTCTTCTGGTTCTTCGGTCATCCTGAAGTGTACATCATGATCCTGCCGGCCTTCGGCATCATCAGCCACATCGTCTCGACCTTCTCGCGCAAGCCGATCTTCGGTTACCTCGGCATGGCCTATGCCATGGTTGCAATCGGCGTGGTCGGCTTCATCGTCTGGGCGCACCACATGTACACCGTTGGCCTGTCGCTGGACACACAGCGCTACTTCGTCTTCGCGACGATGGTCATCGCCGTGCCGACGGGCGTGAAGATCTTCTCGTGGATCGCGACCATGTGGGGCGGTTCCATCGAGTTCAAGCCGCCGATGGTCTGGGCAATCGGCTTCATCTTCCTGTTCACCGTTGGCGGTGTGACGGGTGTGCAGTTGGCCAATGCCGGTCTCGACCGTGCGATGCATGACACCTACTACGTGATCGCGCACTTCCATTACGTGCTGTCGCTGGGTGCCGTGTTCGGAATTTTCGCGGGCTGGTACTACTGGTTCCCGAAGATGACCGGCTATATGTACAACCACACCATTGCGCACACGCACTTCTGGGTGATGTTCGTCGGTGTCAACCTGGTGTTCTTCCCGCAGCACTTCCTCGGACTTGCCGGCATGCCGCGCCGCTACATCGACTATCCCGATGCATTCGCCGGCTGGAATGAAGTATCGTCCATCGGTTCCTACATCTCCGGTGTTGCCGTGCTGATCTTCCTCTTCGGTGTCTTCGAGGCTTTTGCCAAGAAGCGTGAAGCCGGCGCCAACCCCTGGGGTCCAGGTGCGACCACGCTGGAATGGCAGCTGTCTTCGCCGCCGCCCTTCCATCAGTGGGAACAGCTTCCACGCATCAAGTAAGAATACAACCGGGCCGCTGAACCCCAGCGGCCCGGGCATCTTCAAGTTGAAACGACTGAAACAACAAGACTGATCGAATGGCCCTGATTGAGAAAAACGCAACTGTAGATACCGCGATTGGCCTGTCTGAAGCCAATGCGTCGGACTATATTGCCTTGCTCAAGCCACGCGTGATGTCGCTGGTGGTCTTCACTGCCATTGTCGGCATGATGGCCGCACCCGGCCATATCAATCCCATTCTCGGTGTTATCGCCATTCTCTGCATCGCCGTTGGCGCCGGAGCCTCGGGCGCGCTGAACATGTGGTACGATTCCGATATCGATGCCGTGATGAAGCGTACCGCCAACCGTCCCATTCCGGCCGGCCGGATCACGCGTGAAGAGGTGCTGACCTTCGGTCTGCTGCTGTCCGCGTTCTCGGTGGTCACGCTCGGCCTTTTCGTCAATCTTCTCTCGGCGTTCCTGCTGGCCTTCACCATCTTCTTCTATGCGGTGGTCTATACGATGTGGCTGAAGCGCTCGACGCCGCAGAACATCGTTATCGGCGGGGCTGCGGGTGCATTCCCGCCCATGATCGGCTGGGCTGCCGTGACCAATTCGGTCGGCATCGAAAGCATCGTGCTGTTCCTCATCATCTTCCTGTGGACGCCGCCGCATTTCTGGGCGCTGTCGCTGTTCATGTCGGATGATTACGAGAAAGCCAAAATCCCGATGATGCCCAACGTCATGGGTGAAGCGTCGACAAAGTTCCAGATTTTCCTCTATACGCTGCTGGTGGCGCCGGTTGCGGTGCTGCCATGGGTCATGGGCTTTGCCGGGATTGTCTATGGCGTGTTTTCCATTGGCGCCGGTGCACTGTTCCTTTTCTACGCCTGGACCGTCTGGCGTGCGCCGGTTGGTGCGCCGATGATCAAGCCGGCCAAGAAGATGTTCGCTTTCTCGATCTTCTATCTCTTCAGCCTCTACGCCGTGCTTCTCGGCGAAATCCTTGTGCGCAAAGCACTTTTCCTGGCAGGTGCATGACATGAGCGATGATCGCGTTACACTGACACCCAAACAGAAAAGGGCGCAGCGCAGCCGCTCCATCGCGCTTGCCCTGGCCTTGGCCGCGTTTGTCATCCTCGTCTATGTCGGCACGTGGGCCAAGCTTGGTGCCAGGATACTTGAACGGCAAATGTGATGAGCGCTCCTGTGGAAGATAACCAGATACCAGCGGCGGCAAGCACGCCTGAATCCAAGCGCCGGGTTTCCGACCGGACAATTGCGATTTCCTGCCTTGCCTTCTTCTTCGGCATGGTCGGCATGGCCTTTGCCGCCGTGCCGCTCTACGCCATGTTCTGTCAGGTGACCGGTTATGGTGGTACGACCCAGCGGGTCGAGCAGATGTCCGATACGATCCTCGACAAGAAGATCACGGTTCGTTTCGATGCCAATACCTCAGACGGATTGGCATGGCAGTTCAAGCCTGTGCAGCGCGAAGTGACGATGAACATTGGCGAGACCAAGCTCATTCACTACGAAGCGATCAATAAACTGGACAAACCATCAGCTGGCCGCGCAGCCTTCAACGTCACGCCGCAGGCGGCCGGTGCCTATTTCAACAAGGTGGAATGCTTCTGCTTTACCGACACTGTCCTGAAGCCAGGCGAAGACATGCAGATGCCCGTCGTGTTCTTTGTCGATCCGGATATCGTCAATTCGGAAGAACTCAAGGGCGTCAACACGATTACGCTGTCCTATACATTCTTTCCGATCGCGATGCCGGCACCGGTTGCTGCCAGTGCGGATGTGAAGAAAGACAAGCCGTCGGGACAGCTTTGAACTTGCGCTGACATTTTGTCAGTGGCTAAACAGATGAATAGAACTTGCGGGGGTTAAAATGGCCGAAGCGCACACAAAGAACCACGACTACCATATTATTGATCCAAGCCCATGGCCGTTCCTTGGCTCCGTTGGTGCGTTTGTCATGGCTATCGGCGGTATCGCTTACATGCGCTACCACAGTGGCGGTGAGCTGCCGCTTTTCGGGCATAACCTGGCGCAGCCATGGCTGTTCTTCATCGGCCTTGTCATCGTTCTCTACACTATGTTCGGCTGGTGGTCTGATACCATCAGGGAGAGCAAGGAAGGACACCACACCCGCGTCGTATCCCTGCATCTGCGCTATGGCATGATCATGTTCATCGCGTCGGAAGTGATGTTCTTCGTTGCCTGGTTCTGGGCCTTCTTCGATGCCAGCCTGTTCCCCGGCGAAGCGGAGCAGGTCGCCCGTGCGGCCTTCACCGGCGGTCACTGGCCTCCCAAGGGCATTGAAGTTCTCGATCCGCTGCATCTGCCGCTGTACAACACCATCATCCTGCTGCTGTCGGGAACCACGGTCACCTGGGCGCACCATGCGCTGATCCACAAGGACCGCAAGGGCCTGATCACCGGCCTGACGCTGACGGTCCTGCTCGGCATGCTCTTCTCGTTCGTGCAGGGTTACGAATACATGCACGCACCGTTCGCGTTCAAGGATTCGATCTACGGCGCGACCTTCTTCATGGCCACGGGTTTCCATGGCTTTCACGTGATCATCGGAACGATCTTCCTGCTGGTCTGCCTGCTGCGCGCCATGCGCGGTGATTTCACTCCGCAGAAGCATTTCGGCTTCGAGGCTGCCGCCTGGTACTGGCACTTCGTCGACGTGGTCTGGCTGTTCCTGTTCTTCTCGATCTACGTCTGGGCCTCATGGGGCGCGACGCTGGCCGTCGAATAAGCAAGCCGCTGCAAACAGAAATAAAGAGGGCGGTCATGGAAACATGGCCGCCCTTATTGTTTGGCATGATCTCAATGCGGGGCGGGTGCTTCAACTTATCGACTGGACAGGGGGAAGCAATGCCGTCACTAATCGCGCAATGGATGAAATCTGGGCGCTGGTCCAGGATGGAACACCGATCGAGACCAACCCATGAGTGAAGACAGAGCCCTTTATCCGCCAGTTGACCCGTTCAGGGCAGGCGTCAAGGCGCGTTGCCCCCGCTGCGGACAGGGCAGGCTGTTCGATGGCTTTCTGACCCCGGCCCGGCAATGCTCCAGCTGCGGGCTCGATTATTCCTTTATCGATTCGGGTGACGGTCCGGCTGTCCTGGTGATGCTGCTGATCGGGTTTATCGTCGTCGGGCTGGCGCTGTGGATGGAAGTTACGCTCGATCCGCCGCTTTGGGTGCATTTCATCCTGTGGATACCGCTGGCGCTTGTGCTTTGTCTGATGGCCTTGCGCTGGATGAAAGGTGTCCTGATTGCCCTTCAATACAAGCACAAGGCTGCGGAAGGGCGCCTTGATAGTCCCACTGCCCATGAGTGACGTCGCAATGCTAGCAAAATCTGCCCGGTTTCCATGGATCACGCTGAGCCTTAGCGCCATCCTCTTTGTCATTCTGATCGGGCTCGGTACCTGGCAGATGGAACGCCTGCAGTGGAAGGAAGCGCTGCTGGCAACCATCGCCGCGCGCACCCATTCCGCACCGCAACCCCTGGCAGAGATTGAAAAGATCTGGGCACAGGATCATGACGTCGAATACCGTCCCGTGACCGTCACAGGGCGTCTGCTCAATGACCGCGAACGGCATTTCTTTGCCACCTATGAGGGTTATTCCGGTTACTTCATCTATACCCCGCTGCAACTCGACGATGGCCGGGCGGTTTTCGTCAACCGCGGCTTTGTGCCCTACGACCAGAAGAATGCGTCGACGCGCCAGCAGGGTGAAGTGGCAGGACCGGTGACCGTTACCGGGCTTGCGCGCAATCCATTGGCTGGAAAACCGTCCTCCATCCTTCCCGACAATGATCTCGTCAAGAACATCTATTTCTGGAAAGACCTGCCTGTTATGGCGGCGCAGTCCAGCATCAATCCCGAACAGCTCGTGCCGTTTTTCATTGATGCTGATAAAACGCCCAATCCCGGCGGCTTTCCCATCGGCGGCGTCACCATCATCGATCTTCCCAACAGCCATCTGCAATATGCGGTCACGTGGTATGGTCTGGCGGCGACGCTGCTCGCCATCGTGATCATCTCGATGGTGCGGCGCAGGAAGGGCGACAAAGCAGAAACTCAACCTTCGGACTTGACTTCCCGTTGATTGCCGCCCAATTCCATGGGCACATCAAACGCTTCGACTTCCGCGAGACCTATGACCATGGCTGACAAGAAACCACTGACAATCCGCCTGTGCGGACCGCGCGGATTTTGCGCTGGAGTGGATCGCGCCATCCAGATCGTTGTCCTGGCGCTGAAGAAATATGGTGCGCCGGTCTATGTCCGGCATGAGATCGTCCACAATCGCTATGTCGTGCAGGGCCTGCAGGCGCGCGGTGCCGTTTTCGTCGAAGAACTCGACGAAATCCCGGCAGAACATCGCAGCCAGCCCGTGGTTTTCTCCGCGCACGGCGTACCGAAGTCGGTGCCGGAGGACGCGGAACACAAGAACCTTTTTTATCTCGATGCCACCTGTCCGCTTGTCTCCAAGGTGCATAAGCAGGCCATGCGGCATCAGCGGCTTGGACGCCATGTCATTTTGGTCGGCCATTCCGGTCATCCGGAAGTCATCGGAACGATGGGGCAACTGCCGGAGGGCGCGGTAACATTGATCGAAACCATTGAAGACGCGGAGACGTATCAGCCGGCGGACCCCAAGAACCTCGGCTTCGTGACGCAGACGACGCTGTCCGTCGATGACACCGCCGGCATCATTGCCGCCCTGCAGAGCCGCTTTCCGGATCTGACCGCACCGGCGGCCGAATCCATCTGCTATGCCACGACAAACCGGCAGGATGCGGTGAAGGCGGCAGCACCCGGCTGCGATCTCTTCCTTGTCGTTGGTGCGCCGAATTCATCCAATTCGAAACGGCTGGTGGAAGTGGCGGAGCGGTCGGGTGCGGTGCAATCGCTGCTGGTGCAGCGGGCGGCTGATATCGACTGGGATCTGATCGGCGATATTGCGACCGTCGGCCTCTCCGCCGGTGCATCCGCGCCTGAAATCATTGTCGATGAAATCATCCAGTCCTTTTCGGAGCGCTATTCCGTGTCGATTGACCTTGCCGAGACGACCATCGAAACCGAGAATTTCCATGTCATGCGCGATCTGCGCGATGTGGAACTGACCAGCGGCGACATGGCATTCGTCAACGGAAGTCACTGATTATGGCCGTCTATACCGATATCAACGAAATCGACCTCGCGCACTTCCTTCGGGATTATGACATCGGTGAGCTGCTCTCCTACAAGGGCATTGCCGAAGGTGTCGAGAATTCCAACTATCTGCTGCATACCAGCAAGGGATCCTACATCCTGACGCTCTATGAAAAGCGGGTGAACAGCAATGATCTGCCGTTCTTTCTGGGGCTGATGCAGCACCTGGCACGCAAGGGGATCAGCTGTCCCTTGCCGGTCGGACAGAAGAACGGCTCCAGCATAGGTGAACTCGCGGGGCGCCCGGCGGCTATCGTGACCTTCCTGGAAGGCATGTGGATGCGCAGGCCCACGGTGCAGCACTGCCACGCGCTGGGAGAGGCACTGGCGCGCATGCACGTGGCCGGTGCAGATTTCCCCATGCGCCGCACGAATGCGCTCTCCGTCGCTGGCTGGCGGCCATTGTGGAACAATTCAAAGGCCAATGCCGACCGGGTCGAGCCGGGCCTTGCCAGTGAGACGGAAGCCGATCTGGCATTTTTCGAAGCCCATTGGCCGCAACATCTGCCGGCCGGTGTTATTCATGCCGACCTTTTCCCGGACAATGTGTTCTTTCTCGGCGACAAACTTTCCGGCCTGATCGATTTCTATTTCGCCTGCACGGATCTGCTTGCCTACGATGTCGCGGTCTGCCTGAATGCCTGGTGCTTTGAAAAAGACCATTCGTTCAATCTGACCAAGGGCACGGCATTGCTGCGCGGTTATAATTCCGTGCGTCCCCTTTCGGCGCAGGAGGCGGAGAGCCTGCCCATCCTCGCGCGGGGCTCGGCCCTGCGTTTCATGCTGACCCGGCTCTATGACTGGCTGACGGTTCCCGAGGGCAGCTTTGTCGTCAAGAAAGACCCGATGGAATATGTCCGCCGCATGCGCTTCCATCGCCAGATCAAATCCGCCGAAGAATATGGCCTGCTGCCAGTGGATGCCGCCTCGTGAAGTCGATACAGGTTTTTACCGATGGCGCCTGCTCCGGCAATCCCGGCCCCGGCGGCTGGGGCGCTGTCCTGCGCTGGAACGGCAATGAGAAAGAGCTTTCCGGCGGTGAAGCCGATACCACCAACAACCGCATGGAGCTGATGGCCGCCATAGCCGCGCTCAATGCGCTGAAGGAGCCTTGTTCCGTCGATCTCTATACGGATTCGGTCTATGTCCGTGATGGTATTTCCGGCTGGATCGAGGGCTGGAAGCGCAATGGCTGGAAAACCGCCGCCAAGAAGCCCGTGAAGAATGCCGAGCTTTGGCAGGCTCTCGATGAGGCGCGCAAGCGCCACAAGGTGGTCTGGCACTGGGTCAAGGGCCATGCGGGCCATCCGGAGAACGAGCGCGCCGACGAGCTTGCCCGAACCGGCATGGCGCCTTTCAAGAACAAATCCTGAGCAAACAAAAGGGCCGGTCAGACCGGCCCTCTGCATAGGTTCGCTCCATCGCTGCTTACAGCTGGCCGAGCAGGGTCGCTGCGCTTGACGTCACTGCCTGACCCGGCGAATCCTCGATGTTGAGTTCCTTGACCACGCCATCCTCAACAAGCATGGAATAGCGCTTGGAGCGCACGCCCATCGTGCCGGCGGCAAGGTCGATATCAAGGCCGACCGCCTTGGTGAAGGTCGCATTGCCATCCGACAGGTACTGGATCTTGCCTTCGCCATTGGTGGCCTTGGCCCAGGCGCCCATCACATGCGGATCATTGACGGCGACAACGGCGATGGTGTCGACACCCTTGGCCAGAATGGCATCGCGGTTTTCAAGATAACCCGGCAGATGGTTCATGCTGCAGGTCGGGGTGAAGGCACCCGGTACAGCGAACAGCACCACCTTCTTGCCCTTGAACAGCGCGTCCGAGCTGACTTCGCTGACACCGTCATCGGATTTTGTCTTGAACGTGGCGTCCGGCAAACGCTCGCCTACCTTGATTGTCATGAATTGGCTCCATATGAACAAAACTAGCCCTATGGAGATAGGGCGTGCATGATCAAAAGTCGAGGGCGGGCAGGTGCTATTCCTGTGCCTCAAGCTTGCCTGAAACCGCTTTCTCACCCTGGACCAGAGTGTAGTTCAGCGTCACGGCCTTCTTGTCCTTGCCGGTGAGGACCGGCACCGAAAACACGGCGGTGGCCGCCTCGCGGCTTTTCAGTTTCGCCATGCCGAACGTCACGCCGCCTTCGCCGGCAACGAAGAGGTCGGACTGCGGCTGATCCGCCGGCAATTGCACCGTGATCTTGACATGGTCATCCCGGCGCACGGCACTTTTTACGCCGAACGATGCCGATGCCTTGTCAGGCAGGGCGGCAAATGCATCGCTGACAAGCGTTTTTGTCAGCGCGTCTGACGGGCTGTTGTCGATGGAAATGTCGAATTCGGCGGTCACCGGAATGCAGATCGCCTCGCAGATGCCGAGAAAGGCATGTCCCTTGAACTGGGCTGGTTTGGACGGATCGGCCAATGTCAGGATAACCGGCAGTGCCACGGATTTCTTGTAGCCTGCCCATTTTGAATTGCCGTCCTCAAACCGGTGCGGCGCGGGAAACCCAAGCGAATAGGTCTTGATGTTGCCTTCCTGCGAGAGCGCCAGTTCTGGCGGCACACCGGCATCGCCAGGTTCGCGCCAATAGGTTTTCCAGCCGGGATCGAGATTGATCTGCACGGCGCCGTGGACTTCGCTTACGCCCTTCTGGGGATTGTCGACGATCAGCCGGACACTGCCGCCGGGGGTCTTTGTCCAATCGGAGTTTCCAGCCTGCGAAGGCGAGGCAAAGGCGGCAGCACTCAATGCTGCAGCGAGAAAAATGGGCATGGTCGTGTTCATGCGCGGACCATTGCAGGCCTTTTCGGCCTTATCAAGGATGTCACGGAATTTGCTCATCATTTCTATGTGAGGCGTCCGTTATTTCCCGGGCGAAAGCGCCCGAACTCCGGCTCTTTTTACAATTCCTCATTCAAAGCCGTTGTCATTTGCGCAATCCTTGATACCTTTGTTCGATGGATATTTTCAGAACGGCGAACAAAGAGACCGGATTTCTGAATGGTCAATTCCTGCTGGCGATGCCGGGAATGGACGACAGCCGGTTCGCGCGTTCGGTCATCTATGTCTGTGCGCACTCGGAAAAGGGCGCCATGGGGCTGATCATCAATCGCCCGCAGGAGATGGAATTCTCCGACATTCTGGTGCAGCTCGGCGTTCTTGATGAACATCAGGCCATCATGCTGCCTGACTGCACCCGCGATTTCATCGTGCGCAATGGCGGACCGGTTGAGATGCGCCGCGGCTTTGTCCTGCATTCCGACGATTATCTGACGGATTCCACCATGCCGGTCTCCGAAGAGATTTGCCTGACCGGCACGGTGGATATACTGCGTGCCATATCCGGCGGGCGTGGTCCGCGCTGCGCGCTGATGACCCTGGGCTATTCGGGCTGGGCGGCGGGGCAGCTTGAAAACGAGATCGCCAACAATGGCTGGCTCACTTGCCGTGCGCCGCAGGAATTGCTTTTCGACACCGACCTTGAAAGCAAGTACGACCGCTTGCTGGCGCATATGGGCGTTGATCCTTCACGCCTCGCCAGCGTTGCCGGCCACGCCTGACCCTACGATGCCTTTGACTGCTGGAACTGCTCGCGCAGCAGCTTTGTTGCGACATCGAGCGTCAGCGGCGGGCTGAACATGAAGCTCTGGGCGTATTCGCAGCCCATCTGGCGCAATTGCAGGGCGTCGCTCTCATTCTCGATGCCTTCGGTCACAACAGAAAGGCCGAGATCGTGGGCCATGCTGATCATCGAACGCAGCAGCGTGACTTTCTGCGGCTGTTCGGCCTTGAGGAATGATCGGTCGATCTTGATCATGTCGAAGGGGAACGAGGTGAGGTAGGAGAGGGATGAATAGCCGGTTCCGAAATCGTCCAGCGATACACCGACACCCATGGCCTTGATGCTGGAAAGCACATGCGCGGACCGCTCGGGATTCTCCATCATCAGGGATTCCGTCAGTTCCAGTTTCAGGCTGGCCGGATCGATCTGTGTCTGGGTCAGCACCGAGCGCACATCATCGATGAGATCCTGCCGGATCAGCTGGCTGCTCGATATGTTCACCGAGACAAACAGTGGCGTGGCGCCGATGGTGCGCTGCCAATTGACGAGGTCTTCCGCCGCATGCTGCATGACGAACAGGCCAAGCTGCACGATCAGCCCCGAGCTTTCGGCAATCGGGATGAATTCGGATGGCGGAATCGAGCCGCGGCGCGGATGATCCCAGCGCATCAGGGCTTCAAAACCGGCAATGGTGTTGTCCTCCAGCCGCACGATCGGCTGATAGGCAATGTGAATTTCGTGGCGTTCGAGCGCGCGGCGCAGGTCGGATTCGAGCTGCAGCTTGTCGCTGCCCACGGCCCGGAACGCCGGACGGAAGGGTTCGATCCGGTCGCCGCCAAAGCGTTTCGCCTGGAACATGGCAAGCTCGGCGTCCTTCACGAGGTCTTCCGGTGAGGCGGTGCTGCCGCTGGTCCAGGTGATCAGGCCAAGCGATGCGGTCAGGACGATTTCGCGCTTGGCGAAGGCAATGGGCGCGCGGATGGCCTGTTTGACGGCTTCGGCAAAGGCGGCGATGCGGGCAGGCTCGACTTCCGATACCAGGATAAGGCCGAACTGGTCGGCGGAGAGACGGCTCAACGTGTCCTGCGGCCGCAAAAGGCGATGCAGGCGCCGCGAGACGGTCAGAAGGAACGTATCGCCTGCCGACATGCCGAGCCCGTCATTGACCTGCTTGAAGCGGTCGATATCGATGATGAACACGGTCGGGCGGATCTTGCTTTCGGTCTGCGCCATGGTGATGACGGAGCCGAGGCGGTCGAGGAACAGTTCACGGTTGGGCAGGCCGGTCAGATTGTCATGAACCGCGTCGTGCAGCAGGCGTTCTTCTGCCTTTTTCTGCTCGGTCACATCGATGAGGGTGCCGACGCAGCGGACAATCTCACCGTCGGAACCGATCACCGGGCGGGCTTTCAGCGTGTACCAGTAGTAGTGGCCGTCATTGGCGCGCAGGCGGAAAGTCTGCGAGATGCGGCCGCGGCGGTTTTCCAGAATGACGTCGAGCGTGGTGCGGAAACGGTCGCGGTCGTCGGCATGCAGCGTTGGCAGCCAGTTGCGCACGGCGCCGTGCAGCGAACTCGCCGATGCACCGAGGAAATTGGTAAGGTCCGGTGTCGTGACAACGCGGTCGCGCGGTACATCCCAGTCCCAGACGATGTCGCCGGACCCGATGATCGCCAGCGCCTGCCGTTCCACATCGGAGAACAGCCCCTGCTGCAGGGCACCGCCGGAAAAGGCGTGCTGCATCACGGTGAATCCGATGAGCAGGACGATCAGCACGAGGCCACCGCCGAGCGCCGGCTGGACGATGTCATTGGCCAGAATGCCGGAGACGGTCAGCCAGCTTCCCAGCAGCCAGACAAGCAGGAGCAGCCAGGTCGGTATGAGCATGATCGCCCGGTCGTAACTGCGGAATGAAAAGAAGCCGATGAGGACGATGCCGGCGATGACCGTCAGGGCAAAGGAAAAGCGGGCAATACCGGACGCGATGGGCGGATCGAAAATAGCCACGCCGGAGAGAATACCAAGGCCCAGAATCCAGGTCAGCGCGCCGTAACTGAAATTGTCGTGCCAGCGGTTGAGATTGAGATAGGTGAAAAGAAAGATCACCAGCGTTGCCGCCAGCGCCACTTCGGTGCCCGCCCGCCAGACCTGTTCGTTGCCGGGTGTGATCTCGATCAGCTTGTTCCAGAAGCCGAAATCCACACAGATATAGGCAAGCACCGCCCAGGCCATGGCTGCAGTGGCTGGAAAGAGCGACGTTCCCTTGACGACAAAAAGAATGGTCAGAAACAGGGCGAGAAGACCGGCAATGCCGAGCAGGATGCCGCGGTAAAGCGTGTAGGAATTGACCGTGTCCTTGTAGGCATTGGGCTCCCAGACATAGACCTGCGGCAGGTTGGGCGAGGCAAGTTCGGCGACAAAGGTAATGACCGAACCGGGATTGAGGGTGACCAGGAAAATATCGGCATCTTCGCTGGCCTGCCTGTCGAGGGCAAAGCCCTCGCTGGGGGTGATGGAGGTGATGCGCGTCGAGCCGAGATCCGGCCAGATGAAACCCGATCCGACCAGGCGGAAGTGCGGGGCGACGATCAGGCGGTCGATCTGTTCATCGGTGGGATTGGCCAGCGAAAATGCGGCCCAGTCACCGGTCGAGCGGCTGTCATTGGCCTGCACCTCGATGCGGCGGACAATGCCGTCGGTGCCGGGCGCCGTGGAAATCTGGAAGGTCTCACCCTGGTTCCGGTAAATCTCGACGGCCTTGGACAGGTCGAGCGCGGTGCTTTCCTTGGTGATCTTGATGGTTTCAAAGGCGCTGGCAGCCGACAGCATGGACATCATCAAAAAGATGAGGACAAAAATCCTCGATAAGCCTTTCAGCATGTGTCCGGTCAATGATGCCACGAATTCAACCTTTATTATTTAGCACGCACATCGTCTTCTATGAGCGAGAAGAGCAGATGGTCTTGCCACATACCATTTATTTTCAGGTAGGAGCGTAGCAGTCCTTCCCTCTGAAATCCGGCTTTTTCGAGAAGGCGGATCGATCTTTCATTGCTTGGAATACAGGCGGCTTCCAGCCGGTGCAACCGGACTTTGGTAAAAGCATGGGATATCAGCAGGCGCAACGCCTCGCTCATATAGCCCTGACCGGCATAGGGCGCACCCATCCAGTACCCAATCATGCCGTTTTGGCCGACACCCCGCCGGATATTGCCAAGCGTGATGCCACCGAGCAGGCGTGAATCTGAATTGTGGAAAAGAAAGAACGGATGCGCCGTTCCTGCGGCCGCTTCGTCGTCATAGTGCCGTATCCGGTGGCGGAATGCGCTGCGCTCCAGATCGTCGTCCGCCCACAGCGGTTCCCACGGCGCGAGGAAATCCCGGCTCAGCGCGCGCAGATTGGCCCAGGCCCGATAGTCGGAAATCTGTGGCGGGCGCAGATAAAGCCTTTCGCCCTGCAGCAAGGGCGAAGCACTTTTCAGGAAGGGCAGGGCGATCATGGCGGTATGCCGCTGACGCTCTAGACCGCTATTTTCCGTGGGCTTGGCGTTGCCGATGCCAGCCCATGTCGAATATCAGGGAACTTCATCAATGGGGCGATGGGACCAACGGCAGCCAAAGTCGGCGATGCGTCGATGAACAGCCGTCCGGCAAGATCGGTCAGGCGTTCCGTGGTGATCTTGGACAGGCGCTCCACCAGTTCTTCGGTGGAAACCGCATGGCCATAGAGCAGCATCTGGCGGGCAATCTGCCCGGCGCGGCTTGCCGCGCTCTCATGCGACATCAGCAGGCTGGCGCGGTACTGCGCCCGTGCGCGGTTCAATTCGTCCTGCCCGATGTTGCGCGCCGCTTCATGCAATTCGTTGATGATGACGGGGACGAGCTTTTTCAGGTGGCTGCGTCCGGTTGCGGCATGAATGCCGAAAACGCCGGTGTCGGAGAATCCCCAATGGAAGGCATAGACCGAATAGCACAGCCCGCGCTTTTCCCGCACTTCCTGAAACAGCCGTGAGGACATGCCGCCGCCAAGAATCATGGCAAGGAGCTGCGAGGCATAGAAGTCGCGCACGTGATAGGCGCGGCCCTCGAAGCCGAGAACGACCTGCGCATCCATCAATTCGCGCTGCTCGCGGAAATCTCCGCCGACATAATGGGCGACATCGGGTTCCGGCGCCGTCGTCTTTGCCCGGAAAGAGCCAAGGCGGCTTTCGACTTCGCGCACGAAATCGTCGTGCTTGACGCCGCCGGCCGCCACAACGACCATGCGTTCGGCGCTGTACTGGTCATCCATATAGCGGCGCAGATCGGCCGACGAAAAGGACTGGACGGTTTCCGGCGTGCCGAGAATGGTGCGCCCGATCGTCTGGTTGCGGAAGGCGGTTTCGGTGAACCGGTCGAAGACCACATCGTCGGGCGTGTCATGCGCCGCACCGATTTCCTGCATGATCACGTTTTTCTCGCGTTCCAGCTCTTCCGCATCAAATTTGGAGCTGTTGAGAATATCGGCGAGAATATCGATGGCCAGGGGCATGTCATCGCGCAGGACGCGGGCATAGAAGGATGTTGTTTCAACACTGGTGGCGGCGTTGATCTCGCCGCCCACATCCTCGATATCGGCGGCTATTTTCCAGGCGGAGCGATTTTCCGTTCCCTTGAAGGCCATATGTTCCAGAAGATGGGCAATACCGTGCTGATTGCTCGCCTCGTTACGTGATCCTGCCTTGACCCAGATGCCAAGGGCTACACTCTCCACATGCGGCATTGTCTCTGTCGCAATCGTCAGACCGTTGGAGAGGCGACTGATTTCAACGCCCATTCAATGCTCCTTACCTTGCCGCTCTTGAACGTCGGCTGACATACTCTTCCACATTTCTAAGGTCATTGGGAAGTACCGTATACTGTTCTTTTCGCTGCATGAGGTCGCCGAGCCAGAGCGGAAGCGCCGGATGAACGCCGCTTGCGGCTTCCACCGCGTCGGGAAATTTGGCCGGATGCGCCGTCGCAAGAACAATGCTGGGTACGCCGGCGCCGGCTTTTTCGCGTGCGACCTTCAGGCCGATGGCCGAGTGCGGATCGAGCAGGTAGCCCGATTGTGCAAGAACATCCTTGATCGCAAGGGCGGTATCGGCTTTTGTCGAGCGCCCCGCATCAAATTCGCTGCGGATTTTCGCAAGCGGCGCGTCGGCAATGGTAAAGCTGCCGGACTGCTTCAGGCCGTCCATCAGGCGGCGAACAGCGGCGGCATCGCGTCCATGTGCCTCGAACAGCAGGCGTTCGAAATTCGATGAAACCTGAATGTCCATGGACGGCGAGGTGGTGTGCTGCACGCCGCGTGTTTCATATTTTCCCGTCTCGATCGTCCGGGTCAAAATATCGTTATCATTGGTTGCAATCACCAGCCGGTCGATGGGAAGCCCCATGCGCTTGGCGACATAGCCGGCAAAAATATCGCCGAAATTGCCGGTCGGCACTGTAAAGGAAACCGGCCGGTCCGGACTGCCAAGGGCGACTGCCGCGGTGAAGTAATAAACGATCTGCGGCATGATGCGCGCCCAGTTGATCGAGTTGACGCCCGACAGCGAAAGTGAGTCGCGGAAGTTCAGATCGTTGAACATGTCTTTGACCAGCGACTGGCAGTCATCGAAATTGCCTTCGATTGCCAGGGCATGCACGTTGGACGCCGCCGATGTCGTCATCTGCCGCTGCTGCACCGGCGAGACGCGGCTGTGCGGGAACAGGATGAAAATGTCCGTGCGGTCACGGTTGGCGAAGGCTTCGATGGCGGCGCCGCCCGTGTCACCGGACGTGGCGCCGACAATGGTCGCGCGCTGGTCGCGCTTGGCAAGGATGTAATCCATCAGCCGGGCGAGCAGTTGCATGGCCACATCCTTGAATGCAAGGGTGGGGCCATGGAAAAGCTCAAGGACGAATTCGTTGTGACCGGTCTGGATCAGCGGGCAGACAGCCTTGTGGCGGAACGTTGCATAGGCCTCGTGCACCATGCGCTCGAAATCCGCCTGATCGATATCACCGGCGATGAATGGGGTGAGGACGCGGATTGCCACGTCTTCGTAGCTTTTGCCGCGCAAGGCGCGAATCTCGTCAAGGGAAAGTTGTGGAAATTCCTGCGGCAGATAAAGGCCGCCATCGCGCGCCAGACCAGCCAGAAGGGCATCGGAAAAGCCCAAAACCGGCGCTTCTCCGCGAGTGCTTGCATATTTCATATCATTCGCCTTTTGTACCGCGCTTGCGAGCCAGCCAACACCTGTGGCAGAAAGCTGGAAAGCACCGTCGCATTCTTACCTTACCGTTGGTATAGAACAGGTCCGTTCGTCAAGGAAAGTTCAGTTCATGAAGTCAGAAACACATAAATCTCTGCCCTTCTATCACGTTTGCGGCATGATTTTCGCTGTGGGTCTTGCGGGATGCTCCACAAGCGGTACCAAGGACGCATCGAAGGATCCGGCAGTGCAGGAGGCGCAGGCGCGCATCACCGCAACGGAACTGACTGCCTATTGTCCGACGGTGACCATCCGCGAGGGAACAGCCATCTTCAACAATTACGGCAAGGCGCCCAAAGCGCCGGAAAACCTGATCTATCAGGCCTCGATCGCCGACGAGACGCGTTCCTGCCAGCGCAACGGCGGTACGCTCGGGATGAATGTCGCCATTTCCGGCAAGGTCGTTCCCGGCCCGAAATTCAGCCCCGGCACGCTGACCATGCCGATCCGCGTCGCTGTCATGCAGGGATCGAATGTGCTGTATTCCAAGCTCTACCGGCAGCCGATTTCGGCGACCGATACCTCGGCTGCATCGCAGTTCATTTTCAACGATCCCAATGTCAGCTTCCCGACGCCGACAGCGAAGGACATTCAGGTCTTCATCGGATTTGATGAAGGCCCGGATGATTCCCAGGCAAAGACGAAGACCAAAAAGAAGAAGTAAGACAAGCCAGGCACAACCGGCTTTATGAAAAAGGCACCGCTTTGGCGGTGCCTTTTGTTTTGATCCTAGACGGCCTCGGACCAGACGGCCATGGCCTCGATAACGGCAGGGAGGTCGCGGTGACGGCTGATGACGGTTTCAGCGCCCGCATCGGTCAGCTTGTCCGCATGACCCGGATAGGTATGGGCGCCGCCGGTAAAACCGATAACGCGCATACCGGCGGTCACGGCCGCATGCACGCCATGCGCGGAGTCTTCGATGACGATGCAGCGGGCAGGATCGACGTTGAAATGCTTGGCGGCGTAGATATAGACATCCGGCGCCGGCTTTGACTTCCGGGTTCCCACTTCGCGCGCCGAAAAAATATTCGGAGCGAAGAGATCGTAGAGTGTGCTTTGCTCCAGCATCATCTTCAGCGACGCGCTGGTCGAGTTGGATGCAATGCATTTGGGGTATTTGAGCGCGGCGGCAACCTGTTCGATACCCTCGATGACATTCAGTTCATGACGCAGCTTGTGGTCCATCTGGCGGGCGGATTCCTCGATCAGCGACGCGGAAATCGGAACACCCGATTCTTTCTCCACCTGAATGAGGATGTCGGTCCAGGTCAGTCCGGCAAAGCGCTCGGCAATGGCCTCGGCTTCAATCGGATAGCCCGACTCCGTCAACAGTTTCGATTCGACTTCGGCGGCCAATATCTCTGAATCGACGAGCACGCCATCGCAGTCGAAAATGATCAGCTGGGGTTCCATTACGTCATACCTGTTCGTGAAAAATGGCTGCATCATGCAGCTTTGGGTCAAGTCTGGGGGATTACCGGCATCGACTACACTCTTATTGGCGGTGCGTCAAAGAAAAGCGCATTGTTTTCATTCACGGATATCTGTCGGCTTTAACGCGATGTTTACCCTGCTCGGTAACCATAAGGTCAGTTCAGTAACGCGTCTCCAGTAATCGAGTATCCCATGTCCGTTGTTCGTCTCGTCAATGACCTGCCCCAGGCTGCGCCGCAATCCTCCTGGCTCGACACGATCCTGAAAGGCGACTGTGTTGCCGCCCTCAATCGTCTTCCCGACCATTCGATCGACGTCATCTTTGCCGATCCTCCCTACAATCTGCAGCTTGATGGCGATCTGCATCGCCCGGACCAGTCAAAGGTCGATGCCGTGGACGATCATTGGGACCAGTTCGACAGTTTCCAGGCCTATGATGCCTTCACGCGCGCCTGGCTGCTTGCCTGCCGCCGCGTTCTGAAGCCGAACGGCACGATCTGGGTGATCGGCTCCTATCACAATATCTTCCGCGTTGGCGCCACCATGCAGGATCTCGGATTCTGGATGCTCAACGACATCATCTGGCGCAAGAACAACCCCATGCCGAATTTCCGCGGCCGCCGTTTCCAGAACGCGCATGAAACCATGATCTGGGCGTCGCGCGACCAGAAGAGCAAGGGCTACACCTTCAACTACGAAGCGATGAAGGCCGCCAATGACGATCTGCAGATGCGGTCCGACTGGCTGTTTCCCATCTGCACCGGTGCGGAGCGTCTGAAAGATGAGAATGGCGACAAGATCCACCCGACCCAGAAACCGGAAGCCCTCCTGGCCCGTCTTCTCATGGCTTCGTCCAAGCCCGGCGATGTCATTCTCGATCCGTTCTTCGGATCGGGAACAACAGGCGCGGTTGCCAAGCGCCTTGGCCGTCATTTTGTCGGCGTTGAGCGGGAACAGAAATATATCGACGCGGCGATGAGCCGGATTGCCTCGGTCGAGGAACTGGGCGGTGCCGAACTCAAGGTGATGACCGGCAAGCGGGCCGAGCCGCGTGTTGCCTTCGGCAGCATCGTCGAAGCGGGACTTTTGAAGCCGGGTGTGGTCCTGAGCGATGCCCGCCAGCGGCATGCGGCTATCGTCCGCGCCGACGGAACGGTTGCCAGCAATGGCGATGCGGGCTCGATCCACCGCATGGGCGCCAAGGTGCAGGGTTTTGATGCCTGCAACGGCTGGACGTTCTGGCACTATGAGGAAGACGGCAAGCTCAAGCCGATCGACGAGCTGCGCAAGCAGGTCCGCGACGGAATGGCTTCCGCCGGCGTTTGAATTCCAATCCGATCGGACGTGACCTCCAGTACCGCTCTGATCCAGGAACGCCCAGGGTACCCGCCCTGGGCGTTTCGTTGTCTGCGGCGGATCAGACGCGGATGCCGAGGCGGTTGAGGTCCGCGCGCAGCGTTTGCGGGTCGATGAACTGTACCGACTGCCATCCGGCCGCCTGCGCCCCGGCAACATTCTTGGCGCTGTCGTCGATGAACAGCGTGGCGGCGGGATCAACGCCGAATGTTGCGACGTGATGGTCATAGATCGCCTTGTCAGGCTTGATCAGACCGATATCGCCCGAGATGGTGACGCCGCGGCTTTCCGTCAGGAAGGGGAAACGCTGCCAGGCTTCGCGCAGCGTATCGGAGGCGAAATTCGTCAGCATCGTCACATCGTGCCCGTCGGCGATCAACTGGCGCATGATGACCACGCTGTCGTCGATGGGGTGGGTGATCATCTGGTGCCAGTTCTGCCGGAAGGCACGGATCTGGTGCTCGCGGTCGGGAAAATCCGCGATCAGCAGCGCTTCGGCATCAGCCCATTTGCGGCCGCGGTCCTGTTCGATGTTCCATTCGTGGGTGCAGACATTGTCGAAGAACCATTTGCGTTCGGCCGCATCCGGGATGACACTGCGGAAAGCAACATCGGGATCATAGTGAATAAGAACCTGTCCGATGTCGAAAACGATATGTTTGACGGGTGTCATGCCTCTTTCCTTCTTTTCGCGAAAGCATCCGGTATGGCGGCAGCAATGGCTTTTTTCATCACTGTCGGCAATGCCTCATTGTCCAAATTCTCCACGCTGATCCACCAGCCATTCCCGCAGGCCGGCTTGCGCACGTTCCGGGCCTCGTAGATCGTCAGGCGCAGTTCAAAATGCGTGAAAATATGGGTTATTGTGCCGCTGGGCACCCATTGGGCGGTGAAGGGAGCCGCATCGATGCCCGTTTCGCCATCGATTCGGGAGGTCCATTCCGTCGTCGGCACCTCGGTCATGCCGCCAAGCAATCCCGTTTGAGCCCGTCCGCGCAGATAGACTTCGCCGTCGGCGGAAATGGCGATGAACGCCGCGCCCAGCCGGATTGGCTTTGCCTTTTTGGGCGCCTTCACCGGGAAAAACTCCGGGTCGGTGGTTTTCAGCGCCTCGCAATGGCCGTTGATCGGGCAGATCACGCAGGCTGGCCGCTTGGGTGTACAGATCGTCGCACCGAGATCCATCATCGCCTGCGCAAAGTCACCCGGCCGCTCGCCGGGTGTCAGCACCTGCATCAGCTGCCGGATTTCGGGTTTTGCAACGGGCAGGGGCGTCGACAGGGCATAGAGCCGCGTGATGACACGCTCGACATTGCCGTCGACAACGGCAACCGGCAAGCCAAAGGCAATGGATGCGATGGCGGCCGCCGTATAATCACCGATTCCCGGCAATGATTTGAGCCCGGCAAGATCGGCCGGAAATTGTCCGCCGAAGTCCGCTGCCACGATATCGGCGCACTTTTTCAGGTTGCGCGCACGGGAATAATAGCCCAGCCCGGCCCATGCCCGCATCACGTCATCCTGGCTGGCCGCAGCCAGGTCCGTAACAGCAGGCCATTTGCGGATGAAGCTCAGGAAATAGGGCTTTACCGCCTCCACGGTCGTCTGCTGAAGCATGATCTCCGACAGCCAGATGCGGTAGGGATTAGCTACAATTCCCGACTTGTGATCCCTTGGTGTTATGCGCCAGGGTAAAATGCGATGGTGGCCATCATACCAGGCGAGCAGCTTATTCGTTATTGGTTGCATCAATTCAAAACTGCTTTACAGGGAGGTGGAGTGACATTTCTCATGAAACGGTTGCGAAAGTAAATTCAAGAACATTCGGATTCATAAATGTTCCCAGCTCAGTTGACCAACGCCCTGCTGCTCCCCACAAAAGGGCGTCTCATCGGTATTGATCGCAACAATCGCATTTTCACGTTCCTGTTTGCACTTTTCCCCGGCTTGCTGGTCAGCGGAACCTCGGTAACGCTGGTCTGCGCCTTTCTCTGGGCGATCATCTCCCTGGTTCTGCGGCGCTTTCCCTATCGGATGACGCGCCAGGACCGTATCATCGCCTGGATTTTTACCGCCTATGTCCTGGTGACGGTTTTCGTGGTGCTTCTCAGCCCGAATCTGGCGAAGGGCGCTGAATACCTCTTGAAGATGATCCCGTTCCTGGCGGTCTGGGCCATTATCCCCAGGCTCAAGGTGAGTCTCGACGGGCGCATCGTTTCGTTCTTCGTGACCGGCGCTGGCATCGGGATGATCGGCGCCTTGATTTACAGCATCGTCCAGATGCTCCTGCATGAAAGCCGTGCCACTGGCGGCGCCGGCAATGCTGCGGTTTTCGGGCTTTTTGCCGTGCTGTTCGGCAGCATCGCGCTGCTCAACGTTCACTCGGAGAGCAAAACCGAACGGCTGATTGCCGTTGCGGGGTTCACCTGCGGGTTGATCTGTGCTTTCCTTTCCGGCACCCGGTCGGCCTGGCTGGTCATCCCGTTTCATTGCGCCATCCTGTTCTGGTACCTGCGCGGCCAGACCCTGCCGTCGATCAATCGAACCGTGAAACTGCTGATGGCGCTTTTGCTCGTGGTGGTGGCTCTTGCGGCTGTCCCGAAGATCATGGATCGCTACAGCGCGCTGCAGACCGATATCGTGCAGCTGGATGAAGATCCCAACAATATCAGCTCGCTGAGCGCCCGGCTTCTGCTGTGGAGCGGCGCTGAAAAAGCATTTCTCGCGTCCCCGCTGATCGGACAGGGCCCGCAAAACCGTATGCAGTCGGTCAACGAGGCTTTGAATCTGCCTCCCGAGAAGTACATGGTGTTCACCCATGTCCATAACGGCTTTTTGAATGCGGCAGTCGATGGCGGCGTGCTGGGTGTTGTGGCACTGCTGCTGCTGCTGTCAGCGCCCATTGTCGCCGCGCGTCTGAAGGAACCCGGACCCGGGCGGGATTTGACGACGGCGCTTTCCTTGCTGCTCGTGACGGCTTATGTGATCACCGGAATGTTTGGTATCATGTTCGGCCACGATGCGACCGACGCGGTTTTCATCTACGTGACGCTGCTCATCTGCACGATTTCCGGTCCGACGCCCTATTTGTCGGTGCGGGAGATCGCGGACCGCGCCGAACAGGACAAAGCCGCGCTGGCGGCATAGTAATGGGTTGAGGATAAAGTTCTGACATGAAAGCGATTGTTACCGGAGCGGCAGGCTTTATCGGCTTTCACGTGGCAAAGCGGCTCGCCGGGGAGGGTTTCGAGGTCGTCGCCATCGACAATCTCAATGATTACTATCAGGTGGCCCTCAAGGAAACCCGCCTGTCAGCGCTGGATGGATTGTCCAATATCCGCTTTGTCCGCGCCAATATTGCCAGACCGGAGGAACTGCGCGCCGCGATTGCCAGCGACACCGATGCGGATGTCATCGTGCATCTGGCGGCTCAGGCGGGCGTGCGCTACTCCGTCGAAAATCCGGCTGCCTATGTCGATGCCAATGTTCAGGGCCAGGTGAGCGTGTTTGAACAGGCCCGCGTGATGCCGAAGCAGCCCCCCGTCGTCTATGCAAGCTCGTCGTCGGTTTATGGCGCCAATACCAAGGTGCCGTTTTCCGAGAGCGATCCGGTCAATCATCCGGTGTCGGTCTATGCGGCGACAAAGCGCTCGGCGGAGCTGCTGGCCTACTCCTATGCGCACGTCCACAAGATCGCTTCGACGGGCCTGCGCTTCTTCACGGTCTATGGCCCCTATGGCCGGCCGGACATGGCGCCATGGCTGTTCACGGACGCCATTTCAAAGGGCGAGCCGATCAAGGTCTATAATCACGGCAAGATGGCGCGCGATTTCACCTTTATCGACGATATCGTCAGCGGCGTCCTCGGTGCGGTGAACCGTATCCTGTCCAATCCTGCGGAAACCGCCCCGGTCTACAATCTCGGCAACAACAATCCGGTGGCCTTGCTCCGCTTTATCGAGATCATCGAGCAGGCGGTCGGCCGGGAAGCCATCAAGGCGTTTGAGCCAATGCCCCCGGCGGATGTCGAGCGCACCTATGCCGATATCGGTCTTGCCACGCGCGATCTGGGCTTTTGCCCGAAGACGACGCTGGAAGAGGGTATACCCCTGTTTGTTGAATGGTTTCGCGGCTATAATGGCCGCTGACGCTTCCATTCCGGACATGCAAGGCAGTTTAAACGATGAGCGATGACCGCAAGCAAAGGGGATTCCGGCCATTGGCCGACCCCGCATCGGGCGTGCTCGATCCTGTCCTGCGCAAACGGGCAGGGATCACCATTGAACTCGTTCAGGCCTGGGAAGAGGTGGTCGGTCCGGCTCTCGGTGACCAGTCGCGGCCCCTGAAGCTCCTGTGGCCGCGCCGGGCCCATGAGGACGATCCGTTCCAGCCGGCGACGCTGGTGATTGCCTGCCAGGGGTTTACCGCCATGCGCATTCAGCACGAGACCGGCGAAATCATCAGCCGGGTCAATGCCTTTCTCGGCTTTGCCGCGGTCGGCCGCATCAAGATCGAGCAGAAGGCCATCACGCTGCCCGCGCCGAAGCGGCGGCCATTGCCGCCCGTCGACGCGGCAACCAGGGGGAAGATCAGCCGTGTCGTCGAAGCCATCGAGGACGACAGCCTGCGCGAGGCGCTGGAACGGCTGGGGCAAAGCATCCATGCGGAAAAGATCAAGCGCTAGCCTGATCGCGGTTGGTTTGTCGTACCACGCACCGGAGATTTTGCAGCCTTCATTGTACAAACTCACAGCCTAACCCCTTTCACCTGCTCCACTTTCCCATTATGGTCCGCAATGAGGCCGGTCGAAACGGATCGGTCTTGGGGCGTAGAAACTCCTTCCAAGAGCGGTCGGTGTCGACCGCAAAGGCACCTCCTCAGCCCTATGGCCGGGGAGGCCCCGGCGTATGTCCAGAGCTTCGGCTTAAAGGCCGTGGCGGTCGTCTCTTGGCGATTTTCTAACTCCCCGGTCACCAGAGGATAAGCCTCGGGTGACCGCTTTCCTCTGGATGGACAAGGGAGTGCGGCGTGACCGATTACAATTTCTGGCAGGATTTGTTCGATACGTACCAGTCATTGTCGGACTGGCTCAAGATTCTATGGCTGATCGTTCCGCCCGCCTTCGTGCTGGGGCTGGTGGCGCTGACACTGCGCTTTCGCATTGAGAGCAGGAGGGTGGAAAGACGTTTTGACGGTGAGCTGGTCTATTCCATCCACCGCGATGCGGGCAACCAGCTGCATGTCATCAGCCATGTCAGGCAGGCGGGAGATAATCCTCCGCTGCTTTTTCTCGATCAGGGCGACCGCGAGGCTTTTGATTACACGGACCACCCATCGTCGTCATCCTCGGGTTGAGCCCGGGATGACGGAGGGGCGATGTCCAATGATTGACGGCGTGCGATTGTGTTCTGCTTGGTCTTTATTCCCGCCAGATCACGAAAAATTCAAAGACAGATGGCAAGCTCTGCCTTAAAGAGACTGCCATAGGGCTCTACGGAGTCAAACAACGCATAATCAACACCGGAGACAGGTGATCCTTATGACTGACATGCTGACACGCCGAAACATTCTGACCCTCGCGGCCGTATCGACGGCGGCGCTCGCTGTGACTGCGGGCAACCCTGCATGGTCAGAAGATGCGGCCAAGCCCGCCGCGACACCGGTGCCCGGCACGCCCGCCGACGTCAAGATTCCGGAATCCGCCGGGAAGGTCGATCCGGCCAAGCTGATGGAGCAGGGTCCTCTCAAGGATATCGTGATGGGCAAGGCCGACGCCCCGGTCACCATCATCGAATATGCGTCGATGACCTGCCCGCATTGCGCGCACTTCACCGTTGCCACCCTGCCGGCGATCAAGGAAAAGTACATCGACACGGGCAAGGCCAAGCTCATCCTGCGCGAATTTCCATTCGATCCGCGCGCTGCCGCCGCCTTCATGCTGGCCCGCTGCGCCCCGGAAGACCGCTACTATCCGCTCGTTGATGTCCTGTTCAAACAGCAGGAACAGTGGGCTGCATCGGCAAATGCCGTAGAACCTTTGATGCAAATCTCCAAATTGGCCGGTTTTACACAGGAGTCGTTCAACGCTTGCTTGACGAACCAAAAACTTCTGGATGATGTGAATGCATCGCGTGACCGCGGAGCCAAGGATTTCGGCGTCAATGCTACGCCGACCTTCTTCATCAACGGCACGAAATATGCAGGAGCCCTATCGGTTGACGAAATGTCAGCGATTATCGACGGTCTACTCTGATAGCTGCCTGTTGAATTCAGGCGGACGCCTTGCCGCGTCCGCCCTTGCGGTATCGTGCGGGAAGGGCCTCTGATGCGCTTCACGAAACTCCGCCTCCTCGGTTTCAAATCCTTCGTCGAACCCGCCGAATTCGTCATTGAAAGCGGATTGACCGGCGTTGTCGGCCCCAATGGCTGCGGCAAGTCCAATCTTGTCGAAGCCCTGCGCTGGGTCATGGGCGAAAGCTCCTACAAGAACATGCGCGCCTCCGGCATGGATGACGTCATTTTCTCCGGCTCCGGCACGCGCCCGTCGCGCAATACAGCCGAAGTCACGCTGTTTCTCGACAATCACGACCGCAGCGCCCCGGCAACCTTCAACGATGCCGATGAGTTGCAGGTGTCGCGCCGCATTGAACGCGAGGCGGGTTCGGTTTACCGCATCAACGGCAAGGATGCCCGCGCCAAGGACGTGCAGCTGCTGTTCGCCGACCAGTCGACCGGCGCGCGCTCGCCATCGATGGTCGGGCAGGGCCGTATCGGCGAACTGATCCAGGCCAAGCCGCAGGCCCGCCGGGCGCTCCTCGAAGAAGCCGCCGGCATATCCGGCCTGCACACCCGCCGCCATGAAGCGGAGCTGCGCCTGCGGGCAGCGGAACAGAATCTCGAACGGCTGGAAGACGTCGTCGGCGAACTGGAAACCCAGATCGAAAGCCTGAAGCGGCAATCGCGCCAGGCCAACCGGTTCAAGAGCCTGTCGGCGGATATCCGGCGTTCCGAAGCGATCCTCCTGCATTTGAAATGGGCTGTTGCCAAACATCAGGAGGCAGAGGCGCAATCGGCTTTGTCCGCCGCAACCTCAGCCGTCGGCGATTTCGCCCAGGTCCAGATGAACGCCGCCAAGGAACAGGCAATCGGTGCGCACAAGCTGCCTGACTTGCGCGAGGCGGAAGCCAAGGCTGCCGCCGCCTTGCAGCGCCTGACCATCGCCCGCTCGCAGATCGAGGAAGAAGCCCAGCGCATCCGTGCCCGCCAGTCGGAGCTGGAAAAGCGTCTGGCGCAGCTCACCGCCGATATTGCCCGCGAAGAGCAGATGGTGCGCGACAATGCCGATATTCTGGCGCGTCTCGACGCGGAAGAACGTTCGCTCAATCAGGACAACGCCAATGCGGGCGAACACGAACTGGAAACGCGCGCCGATTTTGAACGTGCGGATGCCAAGCTGAGGGAAAGCGAAGCGGCGCTTGCCAAAGTAACCGCTGAACGCGCCGAAGCCACCGCCGAACGGGCGCAGATCGAACGCAATTTGCGCGAAAGCACAGAACGCCGCGACCGCCTTGCCCGCCAGATGGGCGACGTGGAGCGTGATCTTGCGGCCATCACGGCGCAGATTTCCGCGCTTGCCGACCCTATCGAGAAGCAGGCGCTGGTTGAAGCCGCCGAGGCAACGCTTGAGCAGGCGGAAGAAGGCGCCCTGGCTGCGGAAGCGGCTGTCGAAACGGCGCGCCGCACGGAAGCGCAGTTGCGCCAGCCGATGCAGGATGCCCGCAGCAATCTCAACCGCATCGAGACTGAAGCCCGCACCTTGGCCAAGATGATCAATGTCGGCGGCTCGGACCTGTTTCCTGCCGTTGTCGAAGCGGTAAAGGTCGAAAAGGGTTTCGAAGTCGCGCTTGGCGCGGCGCTCGGTGAAGATCTCGATGCGCCGCTGGATCGCAGCGCACCGGTTTTCTGGGGCGATATTGATGGTGCCGGGGATGATCCCGCACTGCCCGCCGGGCTTAAATCCCTCGCCAGTGTGGTCAAGGCACCGCACCAGCTGGCCCGCCGTCTTGCCCAGATCGGCATTGTCGACGAAGCGGACGGCGCGCGCATTCAGGCATCGTTGAAACCGGGTCAGCGGCTGGTCAGCCGTTCCGGTGCGCTGTGGCGCTGGGATGGCTATACGGCAAGCGCCGATGCCCCGACGCCTGCTGCCCAGCGTCTGGCGCAGAAAAACCGCCTGGCCGAGCTGGACATCGAGGTTGTCGAAGCGACGAAGCATCTGCGCGAGGCTGAGGCTGCGATTGCTGGGGCAGAAGCTGCCGTGCGCCAGTCGGTCGACAATGAGCGCACGGCCCGCGATCATTGGCGCGCCATGCAGCGGGCTGTCAGCGATGCGCGTGAGGCGCTTGCATCAGCCGAACGGGCTGCAGGCCAGCTTTCCAGCCGCCGCGCCGCTTTGGACGAGGGCAAGGCCCGCCTCGCCGAAACGCTTGAGGAAACACAGGAGCAGTTTCTTGAAGCTGAGGACCGGCTCGCGCGCGCGCCGGATCTGGAAGAGGTCAATATCCGCCTCAGCCAGCTGACCGCGGAAGTCATGACCGACCGCGCAGCGCTCGCCGAGGCCCGCGCCGTGCATGAGGGCCTGCGCCGCGAGGCCGAGAACCGCATGCGACGTCTGGAGTCCATCGGTTTTGAGCGCAGGAGCTGGAATGACCGCGCGCTGAATGCCGACCGTCAGATCGAATCCCTGACCGAGCGGCGGCAGGAAGCGGAAGAAGAATTTGCCGATCTGGTCGATGCGCCGGATGAAATTGCCGAGCGCAACCGGGCACTGCTGTCGCAGCTCTCGCAAGCGGAAGCGTTGCGCAAGGAGGCGAGTGACCGTCTGGCCGTTGCTGAAGCGCGCCAGCAGGAACTCGATCGCGCCGCCACCGATGCCATTCAGGCGCTGGCCACGGCGCGCGAGGGCCGGGCCCGGTCGGAAGAGCGTCTTGCCGCGGCGCAGGAACGCCGCCACGAGGCCGAAACCCGCATTGGCGAAGCTCTCAACTGTGCGCCGCATGAAGCCATGAAGCTGACTGGGCTCGGCCCCAATGATCCGCTGCCGGACGTCGATGCGACGGACCGCAATCTGGAGCGGCTCAAGATCGAGCGCGAGCGGCTCGGTGCCGTCAATCTGCGGGCCGAGGAAGAGCAGGAAGAATTGTCAGCGCGGCTTGAGGCGATTGTCAGCGAGCGCGAAGACATTATCGAAGCGGTCAAGAAGTTGCGCCAGGCGATCCAGAGCCTCAATCGCGAGGGACGCGAACGGCTGCTTGCGGCGTTCGAGGTGGTGAATGCGCAGTTCCAGCGCCTGTTCACGCATCTGTTCGGTGGCGGCACGGCCGAGTTGCAATTGATTGAATCGGAAGACCCGCTCGAAGCCGGTCTTGAAATTCTCGCCCGGCCGCCCGGCAAGAAGCCGCAGACCATGACGCTCTTGTCCGGCGGCGAGCAGGCCCTGACGGCGATGGCGCTGATCTTTGCAGTGTTCCTGACCAATCCGGCGCCGATCTGCGTGCTCGACGAAGTGGATGCGCCGCTCGATGACCACAATGTCGAACGTTTCTGCAACCTGATGGACGAGATGGCCGCATCAACGGAAACCCGTTTTGTCGTCATCACCCACAATCCGATCACCATGGCGCGCATGAACCGTCTGTTTGGTGTCACCATGGCCGAACAGGGCGTCAGCCAGTTGGTGTCGGTCGATCTCCAGACCGCCGAGCAGCTGCGCGAGGCGAGCTGATACCAGACTGCTTCAAGCTTGAAATGACGAAGGATTTCAAAGATTAACGCGGATTTACTCTGCTAATCGATTTGAATGGTGCAATGCAGCATTTTTTGGTGGTGCTTCGCGAACCTATCGAATAGACCTTCTTCAGCGCTTTGCGGCGCGTGGACGGCGGCATGGGAGGCTGCAATGGTGAAGTGGGTTTACACATTCGGTGACGGCAAGGCGGAAGGCTCTGCCGGTGATCGCAACCTTCTGGGCGGCAAGGGGGCCAATCTGGCCGAGATGTGCGCACTCGGGCTGCCGGTCCCGCCCGGATTTACCATCACCTCCGAGGTCTGCAGCTGGTTCTACGAGAACGGCCATCAGTATCCCGGCACGCTCGAAGCCGATGTGAAGAAGGCGCTTGGCCATATCGCTGCGGTGACGGGCCGCGATTTCGGCGATCCGTCCAAGCCGCTGCTGGTGTCCGTGCGTTCCGGTTCCCGCGCTTCCATGCCTGGTATGATGGATACCGTGCTCAATCTCGGCCTCAATGATCAGACCGTGGAAGCTATCGCCCGCGAATCCGGCGATCCGCGCTTTGCCTATGACAGCTATCGCCGTTTCATCCAGATGTATTCCGACGTGGTCATGGGGCTTGACCATTCGGTCTTCGAGGAAATCCTCGAGGACACCAAGGCCAATCTCGGCGTGGAGATCGATACGGCGCTGTCGGCCGATGACTGGAAAGGCATCATCGACCTCTACAAGGCGAAAATCGAGGAGGAGCTGGAAGAGCCATTCCCGCAGGACCCGGAAAAGCAGCTCTGGGGCGCGATCGGCGCTGTTTTCTCCAGCTGGATGAACACGCGCGCCATCACCTATCGCCGCTTGCACAACATCCCGGAAAGCTGGGGCACGGCCGTCAATATTCAGGCCATGGTGTTCGGCAATATGGGTGAGCGTTCGGCAACGGGCGTCGCCTTCACGCGCAATCCGTCGACCGGCGAAAAGAAGCTCTATGGCGAGTTTCTCGTCAATGCGCAGGGTGAGGACGTGGTTGCGGGCATCAGGACGCCGCAGAACATTACGGAAGACGCGCGCATTGCCGCCGGTTCCGACAAGCCATCGCTGGAAAAGCTGATGCCGGCCGCCTTTGCCGAATTTTGCGCCGTGTCCGACCGCCTGGAAAAGCATTACACCGACATGCAGGATCTCGAATTCACCATCGAGAACGGCAAGCTGTGGATGCTGCAGACGCGGTCCGGCAAGCGGACCGCCAAGGCCGCTTTGAAAATCGCCGTTGAAATGGCAAATGAAGGCCTGATCACGCGGGAAGAAGCGGTTTTGCGCATTGATCCGGCTTCGCTCGATCAGCTTCTGCATCCGACGATCGATCCTTCGGCCAAGCGCAATGTCATCGGCAGCGGGCTTCCGGCATCGCCGGGCGCGGCGACCGGCGAGATCGTGTTCTCGTCGGAAGATGCAGAACAATTGAAGTCGGAAAGCCGCAAGGCCATCCTCGTGCGCATCGAAACCAGTCCGGAAGACATTCACGGCATGCACGCCGCCGAAGCCATCCTGACGACCCGTGGCGGCATGACCAGCCACGCGGCCGTGGTGGCGCGCGGCATGGGCAAGCCCTGCGTCTCCGGTGCGGGTTCCCTGCGCGTCGATTACCGCAATGAAACCCTGCTGGCCGCAGGCGTGCTGTTGAAGAAGGGCGATATCATCACCATCGATGGCGGTATCGGCCAGGTGCTCAAAGGTGCCGTTCCGATGCTGCAGCCGGAATTCTCCGGCGATTTCGCCAAGATCATGGAATGGGCCGACACGACGCGCCGCATGAAGGTGCGTGCCAATGCCGAAACGCCGAATGATGCGCGCATGGCGCGCTCCTTCGGGGCCGAGGGCATCGGTCTTTGCCGTACCGAGCATATGTTCTTTGATGGCGAGCGTATCATTGCCATGCGTGAAATGATCCTGGCTGACAGCGAGAAGGGCCGCCGCGCCGCGCTCGACAAGCTGTTGCCGATGCAGCGCGCCGATTTCAAGGAGCTGTTCGAAATCATGAACGGTCTTCCCGTGACGATCCGGTTGCTTGACCCGCCGCTGCACGAATTCCTGCCGAAGACGGAAGAGGAAATCGCGGAAGTTGCTGCTGTCATGAATGTCAGCCCGGAGAAGCTGCGCGAGCGCACCGACAGCCTGCATGAATTCAACCCGATGCTCGGTCATCGCGGCTGCCGCCTGGCCATTTCCTATCCGGAAATCGCCGAAATGCAGGTGCGGGCGATTTTCGAAGCTGCCGTGCAGGCGGCGGAAGTCACCGGCGCGCCGGTCGAACCGGAAATCATGGTGCCGCTCGTCGGCCTGCGTGCAGAACTTGATTTCGTCAAGGCCCGCATCGATGCGGTTGCCGCTGATGTGATGAAGGAAGCCGATATCAGGATCAATTACCTCGTTGGCACGATGATCGAATTGCCGCGCGCAGCGGTACGGGCGCATTCGATTGCCGAGGTGGCGGAGTTCTTTTCCTTCGGCACCAACGATCTGACGCAGACAACCTTCGGTATTTCGCGCGACGATGCATCCGCCTTCCTGATGACCTATCAGATGAAGGGCATCATCCAGCAGGACCCGTTCGTCTCCATCGATGTGGACGGCGTTGGCGAGCTGGTGCGCATTGCCGTGGAAAAGGGCAAGGCAACCCGCCCGGACATCAAGCTGGGCATCTGCGGTGAACATGGCGGCGATCCGGCTTCCATTCACTTCTGCGAAGAGACCGGCCTTGACTATGTCTCCTGCTCGCCGTTCCGCGTACCGATCGCGCGTCTGGCAGCGGCGCAGGCCTCGGCCAAGCAAAAATAGCGCATCGGCCCTGTTTGCAGGGCCGGTGCCGCATTTTGGACGTGATCTGCGCGCGTATCTGCGCGAAATTCTCAACATTGGTCAAACATCGTGCGCTCAGCCTCTGCCATCATCGCTGCTCTTCTCCTCGTCACGCCTGCGGGGATCGCAACGGCGGGGGATCATCCCGCGCCGTTCGTCGAGCCGAAGCTTTACGTCGCCAAGGGCGGCGCCGCTGCGCCGCAGGTGGCTCTGACGCTGGATGCCTGTTCAGGCCAGACGGACCTGCGCATCCTCAACACGCTGGTTGAAAACCGCATCCCGGCAACGATCTTCGTCACCGCCCGCTGGATGCGGCACAATGCCGAGGCGCTTGCGGTCATGAAGGCGCATCCCGACCTGTTTGAACTGGAAAATCACGGCTTCAACCATATCCCCGCCATCGACAACCAGCCCACCATGTTCGGATTGAAGACGGCAGGCTCGGAAGCCGCCATCCGCAGCGAGATCCAGGGCGGTGTCGACGCCATGCTGAAGGCCTCCGTCGCCAAGCCGGTCTGGTATCGCGATGCGACTGCCCGCTACAGCGAAAACGGCATCCGCATCATCCATGAGATGGGCTACCGGGTAGCCGGTTATTCGCTCAATGCCGATATGGGGGCCTCGCTGATGGCCGGGCTGGTGGAAAAGCGTATTGCCGCCGCCAAAGACGGTGATGTGATCATTGCCCATATCAACCAGCCGGGCCGGGTGGCCGGTGCGGGCGTTGCCAAAGGTGTTTTGGCCCTGCAGCAAAAGGGTTTTCGCTTCGTGCGCCTGCAGGACGTGCCCGTTTCCGCCCAGCCGGTGCGCTCCGGGGTCTGAGCAAAAGCGGCAGCGAAAGACCGCTGCCGGTTTTGATTTTTCATAATCGCATCTATCCCGCCGTTACCGCAGCCGGAAAGCCGTGGCTTCGCGCCCGGACGGCGGCGATGAAGGCTAGGGCGAGCAGTACCAGCAGCACCCATGAGAACGAGGTGACGCCGGTTGTTTCCAGGAGAAAACCGCCGATGATGCCGCCACCGGCAATGCCGATGTTCCAGACGGTCACAATCATTGATTGTGCAACGTCCGCCGCATCGCCTGCGGTTTTGGCCGATGCGGTCTGGAACAGGGTCGGCACGCCGCCATAGGTCACACCCCATATGGCGAAGCTGAGATAGACCATCGCGCTGTTGGCGGACCAGATGGCAAGGAGCACCGCCGCCACGGCAAAGGCCGCGATGCAGATCAGCGTCAGTTCACGCAGCCAGCGGTCGATCATCAGGCCGATCATCCATGTGCCGAGAATGGCGGACAGGCCAAAGACGAACAGCACCTTGTCGATGCTTCCGGCGAGCCCAGCGGGAACCAGAAACGGTGCGATGTAGGTATAGAGCACGTTATGGGCCACCACATAGGTCAGCGTGACAAACAGCACGGCCTTGACGCCTGGAATGGCGAACACGCCGGAGATCGGCAATTGCCTGCCCGCTTCCTGGCCGGGAAAGTCCGGCAATTTCCAGATGGTCCAGCCGACCAGCAGCACGGTGAGGCCGCTCATGATCCCAAACGTGTATTGCCATCCGACAAACGCGCCCAGAAATGTCCCGGCGGGCACGCCGAGAGACAGCGCGACGGGCGCGCCAAGCATGGCGACGGCCATGGCCTTGCCTTTCATGTGGTCGGGCACCATGCGCCCGGCATAACCGGCAACCAGCGCCCAGAGCAGCCCGGCAAAGACGCCCGCAAAGAACCGGGCGCCGAGCGTCAGCGTGTAGCTGGTGGAAACCGCCGTGACCGTGTTGACGATGGCGAAACCGCCGATGGCGCTCAAAAGCAGCGGCTTGCGCCGCCATCCGCGTGTGGCCGCGGTCAGTGGGATAGCGGCGATGAGAGAGCCGAGGGCGTAGATGGTGACGAGCTGGCCCACCAGCGATTCGGGCACTGCCAGACTGGCGCCCATCTGGGGCAGCAGGCCCGCGGGCAGGGCTTCGGTGAGGACGGTGATGAAACCGGCGGCTGCAAGAGCAAGCAGGCCGCTGAGCGGCAGCCGGAAGGACGAGGCGGGAGGAGCCTCGTCCAGCGATGTTGTGATCGATGTCATGTCTTTGCCTGGGTCAATGAGTAAGGGGTTGGGGAGTAAGGGGTTGGGGAGTAAGGGGTTGGGCAGGCGGAGAGGCGTTGCTCTTGCAGTGCGAAGCTTCACACCTGCGATGGGAAACCGAACCTAGTCATCTTCGCAAAACGGAAAAACAGGCTATAGTTCCTTTCACAAGCGACATTTTTGTCGGCAATAAGGAGGTGATGTCGATGGATAATCTGGGTTCATGGAATGCCTTCGTGCAGGCCGCCGAATACCGCAGTTTCGTCGCCGCCGGCCGCCATCTCGGCGTTTCCCCCTCTGCCATCGGCAAATCCATTGCGCGGCTGGAGGAGCGGCTTGGTGCCCGGCTTTTTCACCGCAGTACCCGCAGCATCACGCTGACGCCCGAAGGCTCGCTGTTCCTGGAGCGGTGCCGCCGTATTTTTTGCGAGATCGAGGCGGCTGAACTGGAATTGTCGCAGGCCAATGAGGCGCCGCGTGGCAGGTTGCGTGTCAGCATGCCGATTGCGGACCGGCTGATGATGCCGGTGCTGTCCGCCTTCATGCGCGCCTATCCCGACATCGAGCTGGACATTGACTGCTCGGACCGGCTGGTCGACGTGATCGAGGACGGTTTCGACGCAGTCCTGCGAACCGGCGAGCCGAATGATTCGCGGCTGATGACCCGGGTGCTCGGTTCGTTCCGCAAGCGCCTCGTCGGATCACCGGACTATTTCGCGCGCATGGGAACACCGGAAGTGCCGGAGGACCTGTTGCGGCATCATTGCCTGTTTTACCGCTATCCGACCACCGGGAAATTGCAACTCTGGCCGCTGTCCCGCGATGGCAGGGATGTCGAACTCGACCTGCCTGCGACCCTTGTCTGCAACACGTCGGCACCGCAGATTCACATGGCGCAGGAGGGGCTTGGCATCGCCTGCCTGCCGGATTTCACCATAATGGACGAGTTGCGGGCTGGAACGCTGGTCAGCGTTCTCGATGACTTTATCCCGTTTTCCGGAACGTTCCGCGTGCTCTGGCCGTCGAGCCGCTATCTCTCACCCAAGCTGCGGGTGTTCGTCGATTTCGTCGCCGAACACCTCGATCTTGCGCCGGTCAGGGGCTGAAGATCAGCACGAGATAGACGAAGAAGATCATCAGATGCACCGCACCTTCAAGCACGGTCGTGCGCAGGCCGGAAAAGGTCAGGGTGCTGAGGATCAGCGTCACCGCCAGCAGGGTCATTTCGGTGGGCGACAGGCCGAGAATCGCGGTCTGGCCGGTCAATAGGCTGATGGCAAGCACGGCCGGCACCGTCAGGCCGACGGTCGAGGTTGCCGCGCCGAGGCACAGGTTGACCGCGCGCTGCAGTTCATTGCCCGAAACGGCGCGAAGCGCGGTGATGGCTTCCGGCGTGAAGACAATGGCGGCGATCAGCAAGCCGCCGAGGGCCGTTGGCGCGCCGAAGCTGGCAATGCCATGGTCAAGCAGCGAGGCCAGGCTCTTTGACAAGAGCACGATCGGCAGAATGTTCAGGATCAGCAGCAGCGTGTGGCCGCCAATGGATCCGGCAGGTTTCGCGTGGGGCGCTTCGGCCTCGGGGGATGCCTGCAGAACGTCTTCATCTCCCTTGGGATAGACAAAGAAGTCGCGGTGCCGCCCGGTCTGTAGCACGAGGAAAATCACATAGAGGGCAATAGTGAAAATTGAGAAGAACACCGATTGAACCACGGTGAGGGAGCCATTGCTGGTGGAAACCGTGAAGTTCGGCAGGATCAGCGGGATGACCGTCAGCGGAATGATGACGATGAGATAGGATGCCGCGCCCTGCAGATTGTAGCCCTGCTGGCCGTAGCGCAACCCGCCAATGAGCAGGCCAAGGCCGACCACGCCGTTCAAAACGATCATCAGCACCGCGAACATCGTGTCGCGGCCGAGCGTCGGCGCGTCCGAACTCAGCATCACGGCGCTGATGAGCACCACTTCGATGATGACGATGGAGAGGGTGAGAATGAGCGTTCCGAGCGGTTCGCCCAGCAGTTCCGCCAGTTCCTCCGCTTCATGCACGACGCCGAAGGCCGACCAGATGATGACGCCGAACAACCAGACAAACAGAAGCGAAGCTTTCATCACCGAACTCAGATCGGCCATCCAGCCATATCCGAAAACGAGAAAGGCACCCACTGTTGCCCAAGCGACTATCAATCTGATCCATCCGGATATCATCGGCCCTCCTTCATCGGGTTGAGGTAGCAAGTCATCGTGCGGAATCTATACAGGAAATTGCCGGCGATTTTACGATTTTCTGACGCTTTATCAGAGATTTCGCTTTGCCAGCGAACGCTTGCCAGTATCGCTGCCGCTGCAATCACGCGCTTATGACGCAAGGCTTGCTTGTGTCCGCGGTCCGGTCTGCCTAACTTGCACCTGACGGGACCCGCGGGTTTCCCGATGGATTGCAAACACTCCAAGGAGAATGAAATGCAGCTTGGCATGATTGGGTTAGGGCGCATGGGCGCCAACATGGCGCAGCGCCTCATGAAGCGTGGTCACGCCCTTGTGGTTCACGACACCCGTGCCGAAAGCATGGCGGACCTGCAGAAGCAGGGCGCGACCGGGACGGTCGTGCTGGAGGAATTCGTCTCGCTTCTGGCCAAGCCGCGCGCTGTGTGGCTGATGCTGCCCGCTGCCGTCGTCGACAGCGTCCTCGCCAGGCTCGTGCCCCTGCTGGATGCGGGTGATATCATCATCGATGGCGGCAATTCCTATTATCACGACGATATCCGCCGTGGCGGCGAATTGAAGACAAAAGGCCTGCACTATGTCGATGTCGGCACCAGCGGCGGCGTCTTCGGGCTTGAGCGCGGCTATTGCCTGATGATCGGCGGCGAAAAGGACGTGGTGGAGCATCTCTCGCCCGTGTTCGCCTCGCTGGCGCCGGGCGGCAATGACCCGGCAGCGCCAGCCGTGGCTGCGCCGGGCAGGAGCACGGCTCCGCTCGGTTATCTCCACTGCGGCGCCAATGGTGCCGGCCACTTCGTCAAGATGGTCCATAATGGCATCGAATATGGTTTGATGGCAGCCTATGCGGAGGGCCTGAACATCCTGCGCAATGCGGATATCGGCCTGCGCTCGCATGAGGTGGACGCGGAAACCACGCCGCTCCTGCATCCGGAGCATTACCAATACAGTTTCGACCTGCCGCAGATCGCCGAGGTCTGGCGCCGTGGCAGCGTGATCAGCTCCTGGCTGCTGGATTTGACCGCCGACGCGCTGAACGACGACCCGACCCTGTCGAATTTCCAGGGGCGCGTCTCCGACTCGGGCGAGGGGCGCTGGACAGCCATCGCCGCCATTGACGAGGCCGTGCCCACGCCGGTTCTCAGCGCGGCGCTGCAGGAGCGTTTCAGCTCGCGCGGCAATGCCGACTTCGCCAACAAGGTGCTGTCGGCCATGCGCAGCGAGTTTGGCGGCCATGTGGAGAAACCCGCTTCCAAAACCTGAGGCCCCGTGCGCAGCTGGTCCGGCCTCGCTATCAGGCCGGACCAGAGTTATCAGTAAATTACGCAGAAATTTTCGAACTATTGTTTTTGTATTTTGCTATTTGTTTCAACATTTTCATTGGCGGAAGCCTGGCATCCCGCATGTAGTGAAACTGTGATATAACACCCGTAATATCGGCGAGTTCCGGCTTTGCGTTCGATCATTCAATGGTGAACGCAGGATATGTTTCGTGTATTGCGAAATGATTTTTGTGTTCTTATAAAGCAATCCTGCGGCGCGACTGGCCCAGGATTTCAGACCGGCAGCGCAGCAGCGTCACATAATTTTGGAGATACTCATGACATCGAAACTCTGCAGTGGAGTCTTCGCGGCACTCATGTTCATGGCCGTTTTCATCGCATCGTCCGCCCATGCGGCAGACAAGCCGGGCTGCAAGGATCTCCCCGGTATCAAGCGCTTTGAAGGGTCGTCGATCATGTTGTGCGACGCGCGCAACTTCGCGGAATATACCCTGCCGACCGGAAAATGGGTCAAGAACGAGGATGACTCCGCCAAATCGGATTTTGCCAGCAAGGAAGCACTGGAAGGCCGTCTGACGCAGAATGTCTATTCCGTCCCTGCCGGACCGTCCTCGGCCGAAGTGTTCCGCAACTACATGAACGATCTGCAATCGGCGGGCTACAAGGTCCTGTTCCAGGCCAAACAGGCCGACACCTATCAACTGGAGAACGTCTTTGGCGAAAAAGGCCCCGGCGGCCAGCTTTTCGGCTACAGCCCGGACGAGGCGCGTTATGTGGCGGCCGTCAAGGAAGAAGGCGGCGTCAAAACCTACATCGCGCTCTATGTCATCGAATTCGAAGACGGTTATGTGCCGGAATTCGACGCGGTCAAGGGGCAGGTCTATGTCCGCCTCGACTCGCTTCAGGTTGGCAAGCTGACCGATGAGATGGTGGTGGTTTCCGCTTCGGAAATCAGCAAGAGCCTCGATACGGCGGGCAAGGTTCTGCTCTACGGCATTCATTTCGATTTCAACAAGGCGTCCATCAAGCCGGAATCGCGCCCGAGCCTCGATGAGATCGCCAAGTTTCTGAAAGAGCAGCCGAACGAGAAACTCGATGTGGTCGGCCATACCGACAATATTGGCGGCGCTGATTTCAACATGCAGTTGTCAAAGGCGCGGGCCGATGCGGTTGTTGCCGATCTGGTCAGCACTTACAGTGTTGCGGCCAACCGCCTCCAGGCGAAGGGAGAGGGCTTGCAGTCGCCTGTCGCATCGAATGATGACGAAGCCGGACGGGCCAAGAACCGCCGTGTGGAGCTTCATCGCCAGTAGCGTTGGCGTGCTGTTGGACAGAATGGGAAAGGCGGTTCATCGAGCCGCCTTTTTTGCTGTGCAGCGACTGCCCGTCAGTTTGGCCGCACGCTGGCTTCACGGTTGCAGTCCCCGCCGCAGGCGTCGGGCGAAACAAACTGCATGGTGAAGACCTGGCCGCCAATGCCCTGCGCCAGTTCCGGTGACAATGTCAGTGGTGTGCAATGCTTGACCGCCGAAATGGCCGCGTCGACAAATGATTTGCGCGCCGCAGCGTCCTTGCCCGGAAAATCGATCGCCGTGGCCCGGGGCGGGCCAATCAGCGAGCCGTCGCGCTTGAAGCTGAAGCTGAGCGTCACCGTGGATTTTTGTGAACCCTCCGGTGCTGTCCAGCAGGCATGAAGCGCTTTGCCGACATCATCCATGGTGGTCAGCGGGCCGGCCAGCGCATAGGGGGTGGTGGAGAGCGTTATGGCGAGTGCCAGAGACAGGCGATTGAAAAGCTGTGTCATGATCCCAGTTGCTCCTTTTGAATGTCCAAAGACGGTGCACTTGAGTCCATCAGCAGAATACCACCAAAAGCTCTTTTCAGAGAGTAAAAATACTATCTAAGGTTGAACATTACTGGTTCAATTACAGGAATTTACCTCGTTTTCGGAGTTTGACACGAACATGTGATGGCGGGTGGCCGGTTTAGGCCGTTTCCGCCATCGCATTTCTTTGAAAAACCTCATGCAGCCTTGATCGGGCGCGGTCCGGTATAGCGCGATTGCGGGCGGATCAGCCGGCCATGCTGGGTCTGCTCCCTTGCATGGGCGATCCAGCCGCCCACCCGCCCCATGGCGAAGACGCTGGTAAAGCTGTCCCTGGGAAAACCAAGCGTTTCCAGCAGGAGTGCCGTGTAGAATTCCACATTGGTCTTGAGCGGGCGGTCGGGCTTGCGGCGTGCGAGGATGCGCAAAGCCGCCGCTTCGACGCCCTCCGCCAGCTTGAAGCGGCCCGCGCCATGATTGCCCGTTCCGGCCAGCCGCCGCAGCGCCTGCATCAATGCATCGGCGCGCGGATCACGCACCCGGTAGATGCGGTGGCCAAAGCCCATCAGCCGCTCGCCGTCATCCAGTGCCTTTTCCAGCCAGGTTTCGGCGTTGTCGGGTGTGCCTATGGCGTCGAGCATATCGAGAACCGGTCCCGGTGCACCGCCGTGCAGCGGTCCCTTGAGCGCGCCGAATGCCGCCAGCACGGAGGATACCAGTCCCGCATGGGTGGATGCCACCACGCGTGCCGCAAATGTCGAGGCATTCATGCCGTGGTCGCTGACCGTGACGAGATAGGTATCGAGTGCGGCGGCTTCCTGCGGCGTGACGGTTCGTCCGTGCAGCATGTGCAATATATCCGCGGCATGGCTGAGCGAGGGGTCCGGCGCGACAGGCGTCTGCCCGTTCTTCAGCCGGATGAGTGCTGGCGTGAACACGGCGGGAGCCGCGATCAGGCGCAGGGCGGTGGCAAGGTCGTCGCCATCGGTGAATTGGGCGGTCAGCGCGCGCACCGCATCGGTGACCGGCAGCGTGAGCAAGGGCGCGGCAGCGTCGGGGATCATGCGGAAGATCTCCTGCCGGGCAAGGCCGATGCGTCTGCGCAGGCCATCCGCATCGGGCTTTTCGTCAAAGGCATCCGACAGCAGCAGCGCCAGCAGTTCTTCGTAGGAGACAACGCCGGCCAATTCATCCAGCGACCGGCCGCGAATGATCAATATGCCCCCAAGCCCGTCAACATCCGACAGCGTGGTTTCCGTGGCGACAACATCATCAAGACCGTTTTTCATGGCAAACTCCAGTTTTTGTTTCCGCCACAGGATGAGGTGCGCTATGATTGACGTCAATCTTGACGTAAATGATCAATGTGAGGTTTCATGGCGTGGTTGACGGCATCGCAGGCGCTGGCGGCCCTTGGCGTTCAGCCGCAGACCCTTTACGCCAATGTCAGCCGGGGGCGCATTCAGGCCAAGCCCGATCCGCAGGACCCCCGCCGCAGCCTTTACAAGAGTGAGGATGTGAAACGCCTCGCCGGGCGCAAGGCCGGGCGGCGCACGGTGGCTAATGTCGCTGCCGAGGCCATCGGCTGGGGTGATCCGGTGCTGCCGTCGAGCATCTCGACCATTGCCGACGGGCGTCTGTGGTATCGCGGCAGGGATGCGTCCGCGCTGGCCGTCACATCGACGCTGGAACAGGTTGCAGCGCTGTTGTGGGAGACGGACGGCATCGCCTTCCCCCTGCCAGCCCATGCCGTGCACCTGCCGGATCGCCCGCTGGAAGCGGCGATGGTTGCCCTTGCCCGGCGCGCCGCAACGGATCTGCCTGCCTATGGGCGGTCGCGTGGCGTTCTGATTACCGAGGCATCCGGGATTCTCGCTGACGTCGTCGCGGCGATGCTTGGTGCTGACGACGCCGGTCTGCCTGTCCACATCCGTCTGGCGCGGCTGTGGCAGGCCCCGGCGGCGGAAGACTGCATCCGCCGGGCGCTGGTTCTATTGGCCGATCATGAGCTCAACGCCTCGACCTTTGCCGCCCGCGTGGCCGCCTCGACCGGGGCGCCGCTGTCGGCTGGCATGCTTGCCGGTCTTGCCACGCTGACCGGACCGCTGCACGGCGAAGCCTATCTCAGCGTCCAGGCCCTGGCCCGTTCCGCACAGGCCGCCGGCACGGAGCATGCGGTGCGCGAATCCCTGGCCCAGGGCAGGGCCATCCCGGCCTTTGCGCATCCGCTCTATCCCATGGGCGATGAGCGTGCCAGGGCCCTGCTGGAGCAGTTCAAACCGGGACCGGTCTACCAGGAGATCCGCGCGGTAACGGAGCTGTTGACCGGCGAGCAGCCCAATGTTGATTTTGCCCTCGCAGCCATGACAGATGCCTTTGCGCTCCCTCCGCCTGCACCGGTCATTCTCTTCGCCATCGCCCGTTCCGTTGGCTGGATTGCCCATATACTGGAACAGCAGTCGATGAACCAGCTCATCCGCCCGCGTGCCCGTTACACCGGCCCGCCTTTGTCCATGACCTGACACCCGCCATCTGGTGCCTGGAAAAAAATCGGGCGATGTGTCGATACTGGCGAACCCCGCTCGTCGTGTCACCGGAGCGAGGGTTTTTCAAGCGCTGGACCATCCGGCCGCCCCATCCGAAGGAGAAACGACAATGCGATTCATGATTCTGGTGAAGGCCACGAAAGATTCGGAAGCTGGCGTCATGCCCCCCGAAGAATTGTTCAGCGCCATGGCCGACTATCACGAGCAGCTGGCGAAAGCGGGCGTGCTGCTCGACGCCAATGGGCTTCAACCGACTTCAAAGGGCTGGAAGATTCAGTATTCCGGCGGCAAGCGGACGGTGATCGACGGGCCGTTTACCGAAGCCAAGGAACTGGTGGCAGGTTACACCATCATCCAGGTGAAGACGCGCGAAGAGGCGATTGAATGGGCCAATCGTTTTCCCAATCCGCATCTGGACAAGGGCGAGATCGAAATCCGGCAGATGTTTGAGCTTGAAGATTTCGGCGAATTTGAAGCCATCGACCGCTTTCGCGAGATGAGCGCTGGCCAGAAGACCTGAGCCCGGCAGCGCGATCTTGCGCGGCGGCGCCGAAGGTGATGTGATCGGTCCTTATGACCACCGCTGCCGAAACCCATCGCGCCATCGAAACCGTATGGAAAATCGAGCAGGCCCGGATCATTGCCGGGCTTGCCCGCATTGTCAGGGATGTCGGGCTTGCCGAGGAACTGGCGCAGGAAGCGCTGATCGCCGCACTGCGCCACTGGCCGTCGGAGGGCATCCCGCGCAATCCCGCCGCATGGCTGATGGTTACCGGCAAACGCCGGGCCATCGACCATTTCCGCCGCAACAAAATGCTCAGGCGCAAGCATGACGAATTGGGCTATGATGCGGAAATCGAACAGGCCGCCATGCCGGATTTCGACACGGCGCTCGATGATGACATCGGCGACGACATGCTCAGCCTCATCTTCACCGCCTGCCATCCCGTGCTATCGGCCGAGGCGCGCACGGCGCTGACCCTGCGCATGATCGGCGGGTTGACGACGGAGGAGATTGCCCGTGCCTTTCTCACGCCGGAGGCAACCGTCGCCCAGCGCATCGTCCGGGCCAAGCGCACGTTATCCGAGGCGAACATTCCCTTCGAGGTGCCGCGCGGCAAAGACCGGGGCGAGCGCCTCGCTTCGGTGCTTGCGGTGCTTTACCTCATCTTCAACGAGGGGTATTCGGCGACGGCGGGGGATGACTGGATCAGACCGCAGCTGGCACAGGAAGCCATGCGGCTCGGGCGCATCCTTGCCGGGCTGATGCCGGATGAACCGGAGGTGCACGGGCTGATTGCGCTCATGGAAATTCAGGCCTCGCGTTTTGCCGCGCGGGTCGGACCGTCGGGTGAACCGGTCCTGCTGCTCGACCAGAACCGGGCGCGCTGGGACCAGCTGCTGATCCGGCGCGGGCTTTCGGCCTTGGAACGGGCCGAAAACCCGAATGGCACCTATGGTGCCTATGGCCTGCAAGCGGCGATCGCTGCCTGTCATGCGCGGGCACGTACGGCCGGGGAGACCGACTGGGTGCGGATTGCCGCGCTCTATGAACTGCTGGCCCGGCTGACGCCGTCACCCGTCGTCGAGCTGAACCGGGCTGTGGCTCTTTCCATGGCCTTCGGGCCACAGGCCGGGCTCGACCTCATCGACCAGCTGGCCGGTGAACCGTCACTGCAGGAGTATCACCTCCTGCCAGGCATTCGCGGCGATCTCTTGCTCAAGCTCGACCGGCCCGATGAAGCGCGGGTTGAGTTCGAGCGGGCCGCAGCTCTCACACGCAATGCCCGCGAGCGTACAATCCTGCTGGAGCGCGCCGCTTCCTGTGCCTAGTGTTGCAGTGAGAGCTTCATGCCCTCATGGCTGGCGACAAATCCCAGCGCTTCATAGAAGCGCGCGGCGTCGAGCCGGGTCTTGTCGGTGGTGAGCTGCACCAGGCCGCACTGGCGTTCGCGGCAGGCGTCGATGGCCCATTCAAACATGCGCCGGCCGAGACCGCCGCGCCGGTGCGTTGCCGCGATCCGCACGCTTTCGATCTGCCCGCGCCACATGCCGGTGCGCGACAATCCGGGGATGAAGGTGATCTGGGCACAGCCGACAACCTGTGCTCCGTCTGCCGCCACAACCAGAAGCTGGTTCGGGTCGCTGTCGATGGCGGCAAAGGCGGCGTGATAACGCGCATCGACGGGATCGCAGACAACCTCGCGCTGGCTGCCGAGCGGATCATCCGCCAGAAGCGCGACAATGGCGGGGAGATCGGCTGTTGTGGCCTTGCGGATGAGGGGGGCGGTCAATACGGCTCTCCGGCGATTCTCGGTATGGACAGGATTAGCCAAAACCGGCTGCAAAACCAATGTGTGATTGGGCCCGTTGAACACAAGCTGGCCGGACCCGGGGCGGCGGAGGAGTCCGCGGCGCGCAATCTCCCCCTGACTGCCGCCCCGGCGTCACCAAAACTTCACACAACAGTCAAACGGCAGAGATGCGCGGCACCTATTCCTGCGGGCTCGATCCACGTACTCGAATCTCAGGTGAACCCCATGCGACCTCTATTTGCCGCTCTGCTTTCCGCTTCCTTTCTGATTCCTGCCTCGGCCCTGGCCGCGGATCAGGAATTCAAGGCGAAACTCGTCTCCCATGCCATCCTGCCCGCCAACACGATCATCAAGGCACCGGACGATGCGCCGGAACACCTGAAGACGTCGGGCAAGTTCACCACCGCCGACCGCAAGCGGGCGGAAGGTCTGGCGACCGTTCCCGGCAAGGACGGCGTGCGGCTGACCGGCCTCAGCCTGCCGTTCGACGGCCAGCCAGTACAGGGATTTTCCGGTATCAAGGCGGTCGGTGACGGCACCTACTGGTCGCTGTCCGATAACGGTTTCGGCACCAAGCTGAATTCGCCCGATGCCATGCTGATGCTGCATCATCTCGCTTTCAATTGGGACAAAGGCACGGTCGAGCGCAAGGAAACCGTGTTCCTGCGTGATCCGGACAAGAAAATCCCGTTCCCGATCGTCATGGAAGGCAGCGATACCCGCTATCTCACCGGCAGTGATCTCGATGTCGAATCGATCCAGCCCGTCGCCGACGGCTTCTGGATCGGCGAAGAGTTCGGCCCCTATCTCGTCAAGGTGACCCGCGACGGCAAGATCACCGACGTCATCGCCACCAAGGTCGGCGATCGCGCTGTCCGTTCGCCCGACAATCCGGCCATCACCCTGCCGGCCAATCCGACGCTGAAGAACCCGGCATTCAACCTCAAGCGCTCCGGCGGCTTTGAGGGGCTGGCACAGTCGAAGGACGGCAAGAAACTCTACGGCCTGCTCGAAGGCCCGCTGTTCGGCGATGACGGCGTGGTGGAAAAGGTCGGCGGCCAGCCGGCGCTGCGCGTCATCGAATTCGACGTTGCATCGAAGAACTGGACCGGCCGCAGCTGGCTTTATCCGCTGGCACCGGGCGGCGAGGCGATCGGTGATTTCAACATGATCGACGACACGACGGCGCTGGTGATCGAACGCGACAATGGTGCGGGTACCGCGGCAAAGGCCTGCGCCGACCCGAAGACGCCAAAGCCCGATTGCTTCGATGTACCGTCCAAGGTCAAGCGCATCTACAAGATCGAAATGACCGACCAGAATGTTGGCGCCGCCGTGCGCAAGATCGGCTACATCGATCTTCTCAACATCGCCGATCCTGACAACAGGAAGCGCCAGGGCGGCGGTGACGGTTTCTACGACATGCCGTTCGTCACCATCGAGAATGTCGACGTCGTCGATGCCAGCCACATCATCGTCGGCAACGACAACAACCTGCCGTTCTCGGCCGGACGTGCCGTCGACAAGGCCGATGACAATGAATTCGTCCTGCTGGAAGTCGGCGATTTCCTCAAGGCACGCTGACATGGTTCCGGGGCGGCGCGAGCCGCCCCGGTTTTTTAAGATCCAGGTTTATTGTGCGCGCAGATTGTTCTTCGCGACATGCTCTTCCGTATCGGCCAATGCCAGTTCGAAGCGGTTGAAGAGCTCGTTCAGCTCCGCTTCCGTGATGATCATCGGCGGGCAGAAGGCGATGGAATCGCCGATGGCCCGCAGCACCGCGCCGTGGCCTTCGAGGAAGCGGGCGAGCTGTGCGCCGACGCCGTGCGCCGGATCGAAGGAGCGTTTGGTTGCCTTGTCAGCCACCAGTTCCACCGCACCCATCAGGCCGGAATTACGCACTTCGCCGACCAGCGGATGGTCGATGACCTTTTTCAGGCGCGCTTCGAAGGTTGGCGTCAGGCTGCGCACATAGTCGACAATATTGCGGCGCTGGTAGATTTCGATGGCCTTGACCCCCAGCGCACAGCTCAAGGGATGGCCGCCATAGGTGAAACCGTGGCCGAAGGTGCCGATCTGGGCGCTATGATCCACATAGGCCTGGTAGACGTCTTCGGGCACCAGCACGGCGCCGAGCGGCGCATAGGCCGATGTCAGCTGCTTGGCCGCCGAAATGGTAGTCGGCGTCATGCCGACAGTCTGGCTGCCCCACCAATGGCCGGTACGGCCGAAACCGTTGATGACCTCGTCGGCGATGATGAGGATGTCGTGCTCGCGCAGGATCGGTTCGATGGCGGCGAAATAGCCCGATGGCGGCACCAGTACGCCGCCCGCTCCCATCACCGGCTCGGCAATGAAGGCGGCGATGGTGTCGGGACCTTCGCGCTCGATCATGTCGCGCAGCGAATCGGCAAGGCGCGCCACGAATTCCGCCTCGCTTTCGCCTGCCTGGCCGAAACGGTAGTAATGCGGGCAGTCGGTGTGCAGGATGCCTTCCACCGGAAGGTCCCAGCCCTTGTGATTATAGGGCAGGCCGGTCAGCGACGCGGCCATGATGGTCACGCCATGATAGGCCTTGACGCGCGAGATGATCTTTTTCTTTTTCGGCCGGCCCAGCGCGTTGTTGTAATACCAAGCGAGCTTGACCTGCGTGTCATTGGCTTCGGAGCCCGATGAGGTATAGAAAACCTTGGAAATCGGAACGGGCGCAATTTCCTTGAGCTTTTCGGCAAGCTCGATCGCCGGTTCCATGCCCTTGCCGCCGAAGAGGTGGTAATAGGGCAGCGTGCGCAGCTGCTCGGTCGCCGCGTCGATCATTTCCTCGTCGCCAAAGCCGAGACCGGCGCACCACAGGCCCGCCATGCCCTCGATATATTCCTTGCCCTGCGTGTCATAGATATAGACCCCCTTGGCATGGCCCATCACCAGCGGTCCTTGATCCTGCAATTTATGGAGAGGGGTATAGGGATGCAGGATCGAATCGATATCGCGCTGCTGGACATTTGTAAGGGGGCGGCTGCTCGCCATTTGCTGACTCCATCTGTGAGGGATGGAGCGAGCTTAGCCAGACTTGCCGGAAAGAGCAAAGCGGCTTGCGAAAGAAAACACCGCCTGCGCCGTTATTCCGGGCGAAGGCCCTTCATCACGGCCGCGTAATCCTTGCCGAGCCGGGTGAGCAGCGTGGTTTCATCGTCTTCGGCCGAAACGGCAAGGCTGGTGCCGTCATTGCCCAGCATGACGAAAACAAGCTGGTCGGCGGCGCCGTCCGATACGGAAATGGCGGCAATGCGCTGCTGGTCTCCGTCCTCCGGCGCGCGAATGTTGAAAACAACCTCCCCGCCGACGAGGGCCGCAGCCTTCTGCAAAACGCCTTCGAAACCGTCGGCAACAATATCCTGTGCGCCAAGCGCCAGTTCGATCTCGACAACTTCAAGCGAAACCGCTTTGCCAGTCTCAGGCATTCTGTCCGGCCTCGTCATTTTGCGTTGTAAAAGCGGCTTGCTTGCCCGCCTTCTGTCCTGCCCTGAATCACTTGAGCGATGATGTCAGCTATGTGACAGTCGATCTACTCATAAAGTGTAAACGGTTGAGATGGTTCGATGGTGTGGCCGGTTGCTGGATATTGGCGCAGGTCGCGTCAAGACATGTCGTGATGCGCGTGTGACGAGTCTATCGAGCCACGCACCGCAGGGCCTGCCGTTCCAATGCTTGTCTCATGGGGGAAATACGGTTAGCTGTTCATGTCAGTCACAGACCAGCCATGACAGGACTCCATGCGACACCACATTCGACGCCGCCAATCGATTTCCGCCAAATGGTCGGTGCGGATTGCGTTCCTGTCGGCCATCCTGTTTGTCTTGTCCGGCCTCGGGCACCGCTTCGAGCGAATCGAAACACCGGAGTTTCTCTGGCTGCTGGCCATCGTGGCAGCCCTCGCGGTGCTGGCGCTGCTGCTTGCCATCAAGGGATTCACCAGCCTGTGGCGCCGCGGCGACCGCGGCGGACCCTCGGCCTTCTGGGGAGCGGTGATCGCGCTGGTGGTGCTCGGACCATTTGTCACGACGGTCTATCAGGCAATGACCCTGCCGGCGATCTATGATGTGTCGACGGATGTCACCGAGCCGCCGGCGCTGTTTGCCCTTGCCGGTCAGCGGACGGACCGCATGAACCCGTTGGTCAATGATCCGCACGGCCGCGCCCTGCAGACCAAGGCCTATCCGGAAGTGACGGGCCGCCGCTACGAAGGTTCGCCCGACCGCATTCTCGACGCCGCCGTGACGGTGATCACCAACAATGGCTGGACCATCATCGATCAGAAGGGCGTGCCCGGCGATGACGAGGAAATATTGATGGAAGTCGTGGCGCGGACCTGGCTGCTGGGCTTCACCAGCGATGTGGTCATCCGCCTGAGCGACGAGGGCGAGACCACCTATGTCGATATGCGCTCGGTCTCGCGCTACGGCATTCACGATCTCGGCGAAAATGCCAGCCGCATTGCCCAGTTCATGGCAGATCTCGATGCGCAGGTGCAGAACGCCCAGCCTGAAGAAGACACCACTCAACCGGCCCAGTAAACGCCATCGATGGAGGCATTGCCCTCGGTGTGTACCCTGCCGCGGGCAACGAGATCTTCCAGATGGGCGAGCACCGACAGTCCCGCCGCGCCATGCAGGCGCGGGTCGGTTTCCCGGTAGATGACCTTGACCATGGCGGCGATCGTCCGGTCGCCAAGCTTGACCCGTTCGAGCACGGCGCGCTCGCGCATCTTGCGGTGGGCTTTCAGGCCGCGCACGAAGGTTTTCGGCTTGGTCACCGCACCGCCATGGCCGGGAAGATAGACCCGGTCATGCCGCTCGAGGAGCCGGTCGAGCGAGGCCATATAGTCTGACATCGAGCCGTCGGGCGGCGCCACGATGGAGGTGGCCCAGGCCATCACATGGTCGGCGGAAAACAGGATGTCCGTTCCCTCAAGCCCGAACACCACATGGTTGGCCGTATGGCCGGGCGTATGGATGGTCCGCAGCGCCCAGCCATCGCCTGCAATGACGGAATTGTCGACAGCGGCGATATCGGGCACGAAGTCATAATCGCCGCTGGCATCGAGCAGGTTGACTTCGCCGGTGTGCAGCGGCCGGGCCGGGCGGTGCGGACCTTCCGCCACCAGCGTAGCGCCAAGCTCGTCTTTCAAAACCGTCGCGAGCGGCGAGTGGTCGCGGTGCGTGTGGCTGACAAAGATATGGCTGACCGGCCGGCCGGCGATGGCATGCAGCAGCGCCGCGTGATGGGCCTCGTCAAGCGGACCGGGATCGATCAATGCCAGCGTATCGCGGCCGATCAGATAACTGTTGGTGCCGAAAAAAGTGAAGGGGCTGGGGTTGTTGACCGTGATGCGCTTGATATCAGGCGCAATCTCGACGGCCTCGCCATAATGCGGCGCAAAAGAACTGTCGAAAACGAGGGACATGGGAGCGTGCGGACCTTGTGTATGGCCTTGCGCATATTGCACAGCGGCGTCATCCCCAATATACCCGTTTCAACGCGTGGCGAAAGCCGATCCGGAGGATAGAACATGATTGCTGCCCAGACCCGTTCCCTTGCCGAAACCTTCCAGCCGGAAGGCCAGCTGGCCAAAGCCGTATGGTTTGTCTCGCTTGCCCTCATCGGCACGGCGCTGATGACCCTTGCCGCCAAGACCAAGATCGACATGGTTTTCGTCAATGTCACCATGCAGACCTTTGCCGTCTTCGCCATCGCCGCCGCCTATGGCTCGCGCCTGGCCGTGGCCACCATGGCGCTTTACCTGCTGGAAGGGGCGCTCGGCATGCCGGTTTTCACCGGAACGCCGGAAAAGGGCATCGGCCTTGCCTATATGGTCAGCTCCACAGGCGGCTATCTCATCGCCTATCTCGCCGCCGCCTGGGTTGTCGGTCTTGCCGCTGACAAGGGCTTTGCCCGCAACCCCGTCGTCATGGGCGTTGCCATGCTCGCCGGTGAAGCGATCATCCTCAGCCTCGGCTTCCTCTGGATGGCTTACCTCTTCGGCTTCGAGAAGGCCTTTGCCTTTGGCGTCGGTCCGTTCATCATTGCCGATATCCTGAAGCTGGCTCTGGCCGCCGCCATTGTCCCGGCCATCGGTTCGCTGCTCAAGCGCCGCTGAGACCGTTTGTTGGCGCCCCCTCTGTCCGGCGGATGGAGGGGGTGCTTCACTGTTTGTTGAAGAGGCATTCTGTGTCCGATTATCCCCGTGAATTCGTTGGCTTCGGCCGCAATACCCCGGACCCGAAATGGCCGGGCCATGCGCGCATCGCCGTGCAATTCGTTATCAACTACGAGGAGGGCGGCGAAAGCTGCATTCTCGACAATGATCCGGCGTCGGAAAACCTGCTCTCGGAGATCGTTGGTGCGGCGGCATGGCCGGGGCAGCGCAATCTCAACATGGAATCCATCTATGAATACGGCTCCCGCGCCGGCTTCTGGCGGCTGTGGCGCATCTTTACCCGCCGCAACCTGCCGGTCACGGTCTATGGCGTGACGCTGGCCATGGCGCGCAATCCGGAAGCGGTGGCCGCCATGAAGGAGGCCGATTGGGAAATCGCCAGCCACGGGCTGCGCTGGCTGGAATACAAGGATTGTCCGCAAGAGGTCGAGCGCCAGCACATCCTTGAGGCGGTGCGGCTGCACACGGAAGTCACCGGCGCGCGTCCGCTTGGCATCTATCAGGGCAAGCCCTCGGACAACACGCTGAAGATCGTCATGGAAGAGGGCGGTTTCGTCTATTCCGCTGACAGTTATGCCGATGAATTGCCCTATTGGGTGAAAGGGCCGAAGGGTCCGCATCTGATTGTTCCCTATACGCTCGATGCCAATGACATGCGGTTTGCCACGCCGCAGGGTTTCAATACCGGCGACCAGTTTTTCACCTATCTCAAGGACACGTTCGACGTGCTCTACCGGGAAGGACAGGAAGGCGCGGCCAAGATGATGTCCGTCGGACTGCATTGCCGTCTTGTCGGGCGTCCCGGACGGGCGGCGGCGCTGGAGCGGTTCCTGGATTATGTGCAGGGGCACGAAGGGGCCTGGGTGACGCGGCGCATCGATATCGCCCGCCACTGGCACGAGCATCATCGTCCGGATATTGCCGTATGACCATCCCTCTGCTTGCCGTCCAGCCGCTGACCCGCGCGGCGTTCGAACCCTTTGGCGATGTGATCGAAACCGACGGCGCCGCGGTGCGCCTGATCAACAATGGCACCACGCAGCGCTTTCACGATCTTGCCAAGGTGGATGTGACGGGCGCGCAGGCGCGGGTTCTGGTCAACATCTTTCGCGGGCAGGCTTTCGCCGCGCCCATCGACATCGCGATGCTCGAGCGCCATCCGCTGGGCAGCCAGGCCTTCTATCCGCTGCAGGACCGGCCGTTTCTCGTCGTCGTGGCGCAAGACGATGCGGGCCGCCCCGGCCAGCCCGTGGCGTTTCTGGCGCAGGGCAACCAGGGCGTCAATTACGGCCGCAATGTCTGGCACCACCCGCTGATTGCGCTGGAAGCGGTGTCTGATTTCCTCGTGGTCGACCGTGGCGGTGCAGGGGACAACCTGGAAGAGTTTTTCTTCAAGGATATGGTTTATCGGATTGAAACAATCTGAACCGCGGCACCACGAACGTCCCTCTGCCCCTTGACGCTTCATCGCTGCCGGATGAAGCTGTGCATCATGTCACAAACGATCAAATTTTTCCTCAATGGTCAAAAACAGCAGGCGTCGGTCCGGCCGGATATGACGGTGCTCGACTGGCTGCGCAGCGCGCCGCGCCTGACGGGAACCAAGGAAGGCTGCGCCGAGGGCGACTGCGGTGCCTGCTCGGTGCTGATCGGCGATCCCGCGGGTGATTCGGTGCATTATCACGCCGCCAACAGCTGCATTCTCGCCATGGGTCAGATCGACGGGCGGGCGCTCGTCACCGTCGAGGGGCTGAAGACCGGCGATCTGCATCCCGTACAGGCGGCAATGGCAGAAAACGGTTCGTCGCAGTGCGGCTTCTGCACGCCGGGCATCGTCATTTCTCTGGCCGGTCTTGCCGCCAGCACGGCACATCCCGATGACCACGAAATCCACGATGCGCTGGCCGGCAATCTCTGCCGCTGCACCGGCTACCGCCCTATCGTTGAAGCGGCGCGCAAGGTGACAGGCGCAGCGATACCGGGCCCCGAAGTGACGGCCTTTGCCAGGATGGAGCCGCAAAAGGCGATAACGGCCGGTGGTTCGACGTTCCATCAGCCGCAAACGCTGGCGGAGCTTCTGCAACTGCGCAAGGACAAGCCGGATGCTCTGCTGCTCGGCGGCGGCACCGATCTCGGCGTGGCGCTGGCCGATTACCATGCGGACTGGGACGAGGTGATCTCGCTGGCGCATGTGCGGGAAATGCGGGCCATCGGCGAGACGGACAATCACCTGAGTTTCGGCGCTGCCGTGACCTGGGAAGAGGTATTGGCGCGTGTCGCCGGTTCCTATCCGTCCTTTGCCACGCTTATTCGGCGTTTCGGCTCAACCCAGATCCGGTCCATGGGAACCATTGGCGGCAATATCGGCACCGCAAGCCCGATCGGCGACGGCCCGCCTGCCTTGATCGCGCTGGGCGCCGACGTGGAATTGGCCTCGCTCAACGGTCGCCGGTTCATGGCTCTGGAGGATTTCTTCCTCGACTATCGCAAGACGGAACTGCGCGCCGACGAGGTGATCGCATCGATCTCCATCCCCAAGCCGAAGCCGGGGCAGGATTTTCGCGTCTACAAGATTTCCAAACGCTATGATCAGGATATCTCGACGGTCTGCGCCGCCTTTTGCATCACCCGCGAGGATGGCCAGGTGCGCAGCGCGCGCATCGCCTTTGGCGGCATGGCGGCAACGCCGCGCCGGGCGCAGGCGGCAGAGCAGGCGCTGGTCGGCACGCAGTTCGATGCAAAGGCGGTCGAAGCTTGCGCCGCAGCAATCACCACTGCTTTCAAACCGCTCAGCGACTGGCGCGGCAGCGCGGATTACCGTCTGCAGGTGGCGGCCAATCTGGCCGAACGGTTCTGGCGGGATGTCTCTGGCGAGACCGTGGAGGTGATGGCGCTATGACCGATAACTCTCCCCACATCGTCCAGCGCAGCATCGTCGGCAAGGGTATTGCCCATGATTCTGCCGCACGCCATGTGGCGGGCGAGGCGAACTACATCGACGACATGCCCGAACTGCCGGGCACGCTGCACGCGGCCTTCGTGCTCTCGCCGGTCGCCCATGGACGGCTCAGATCCATCGATCCGGCGCAGGCGCTGGCGATGGAGGGCGTGGCCGGTGTCTGGTGGGCCAGGGATGTGCCCGGCCACAATGAGGTCGGCCCGATTTTGAATGGCGAAACGCTGTTCGCCGAGGACATCGTCGATCATGAAGGGCGGGTCATCGCCGTCGTTGCCGCCCGCGATTTCGAAACGGCCTATCGCGCCGCAAAGAAGGTCAAGGTCGACATCGAACCGCTGGAGCCGGTGCTGGATATCGAGGAAGCCCACCGGCGCGGGAGCTATGTCCTGCCGCCGCAGGAAGTCATCGACGGCGATGCCGCGACAGCGATTGCCGGTGCGCCGCATATCCTGTCCGGCACGCTGCATATGGGCGGGCAGGATCACTTTTATCTGGAAACCCAGATTGCCTATGCCATTCCCGGTGAAAACGGCGAGATGCTGGTGCACTCCTCGACCCAGCATCCGACGGAGGTGCAACACCATGTGGCGCTGATCCTCGGCCTGCATGCCAATGCCGTGGAGTGTCAGGTGCGGCGCATGGGCGGCGGTTTCGGCGGCAAGGAAAGCCAGGCGACGATCATTGCCGGGGCTGCGGCGCTGGTGGCGGCCAAGACCGGCAAGCCGTGCAAGCTGCGGCTGAAACGCCGTGATGACATGGCGGGAACCGGCAAACGCCATGACTATGTGGCCAACTGGAAGGTCGGTGTCGATTCACGCGGCCGCATTCTTGGGCTCGATGTGGAATATCTCGCCCGCGCCGGAAACCTGCCCGACCTCACCGGCCCTGTCATCACCCGCACGCTGACGCACACGGACAATGCCTATCATATTCCCCATGCCCGGTTCATCGGCCATGCCTGCAAGACCAATACGGTTTCCAACACCGCCTTCCGGGGGTTCGGCGGGCCGCAGGGCATCCTGACCATCGAGAACATCATCGATACCATCGCGCGGGAATTACAGCTCGATCCCAACACTGTCCGCGCCATCAACTATTACGGCGATGAAACCGGCGCGGTGACGCCCTATGGCCAGCCGGTGGAAGACAACCGGTTGATCGAGGTGACCGAAGCGGTGCTGGCCTCGGCCGACTGGCGCCTGCGGCGTGCCGAGATCGACGCGCACAATGCTGTCAATCCGGTCATCCGCCGGGGGCTGGCGATGATGCCGGTCAAGTTCGGTATTTCCTTCAACCTGACATCGCTCAACCAGGCCGGTGCGCTGGTGCATGTCTATCTCGATGGCTCGATTTTCCTCAACCATGGCGGCACGGAAATGGGGCAGGGCCTGTTCGTCAAGGTGGCGCAGGTCGTGGCGGAAGTCTTCCAGGTTGAACTCGACATGGTGCGCATCTCCTCCACCGCGACAGGCAAGGTGCCGAACACCAGTGCCACGGCCGCATCCACCGGCTCCGATCTCAACGGCATGGCGGCCTTCAAGGCGGCCACGGCGATCAAGGCGCGCATGACCGCCGTTGCCGCCGAACATTTTGGTGTGCAGGAAGCGGCCATCGTCTACCGTGAAGGCCGCGTCCACGCCGACAATGAATCCATATCCTTCGGCGAACTGGCCAAGATGGCCTGGCTCAAGCGGGTGCAGCTGTCGGAAGCCGGGCATTACGCCACGCCGAAAATCCATTGGGACGGCAAGACGATGAAGGGCAGGCCCTTCTTCTATTTCACCTATGGCGCGGCGGTGACGGAAGTGGCCGTCGATACGCTGACCGGCGAGACCCGCTGCCTGCGCGCCGATATCCTGCAAGATGTCGGCTCGCCGCTGAACCCGGCGATTGATCTTGGCCAGATCGAGGGCGCCTTTGTCCAGGGCATGGGATGGCTGACCTGCGAGGAACTCTGGTGGGACAAGACGGGCAGGCTGCGCACCGTCGGGCCCTCCACCTACAAGATTCCCGGATCGCGCGATGTTCCGCCGGAATTCAATGTACGCATTCTCGACAACGCGCCCAACCGCGAGGAAACGGTGTTTCGTTCCAAGGCCATCGGCGAGCCGCCGCTGATGCTCGGGGTCTCGGTCTGGCTGGCCATCCGTGATGCCATTGCCTCGCTGGCGCAGGGTGCTGTCGCGCCCCGGCTCGACGCGCCCGCAACGCCGGAAAACGTGCTGCGTGCGGTGAACGCCCTCAAACAACGCTTGAAGAAAGATCGCGATGACTCTCGATGAACTGAACGATGCCGCGCCCGAGACCTTCGTCAAGGCGCTGGGCGGCATCTTCGAGCACTCGCCCTGGGTTGCGGAGGCGGTGGTGCCGCTGCGGCCCTTCGCCAGTGTCGAACTGCTGCATGCGGCCATGACGGGCGCCGTCGACAAGGCCGGGCAGGTGGCGCAGCTTGGCCTCATCCGGGCGCATCCGGACCTTGCAGGCAAGGCCGCCCGCCAGGGCAGCCTGACGGCGCACTCGACCAGCGAACAGAAGGGTGCCGGGCTCGACCGGCTGACGGATGCCGAATTCGATGAATTTCACCAGTTGAACGACGGTTACCAGCGGCGGTTCGGCTTTCCTTTCATTCTCGCGGTGCGCGGTCACGACAAGCATTCCATCCTGGCGGCATTCAGGACGCGGTTGCAGAACAATGCCGGCGAAGAGGTGGCCGAAGCCCTGCGCCAGATTGCGCTGATCGCGCGGTTCCGGCTCGACGATCTGATAGTTTGAGAGGTCATCCATGGGAAAACTGTCCACACATGTGCTGGATACGGCGGCGGGGTGCCCGGCCGCAGGCATGAGGCTGACGCTCCACCGGATCGATGCGGATGAAACACGGCATGTGCTGAAGGAAGCGGTCACCAACGCCGATGGCCGTACCGATGGCTTGTTGCTGTCGCCGGATGAAATGGCGGCCGGGCGCTATGAACTCAGTTTTTTTGTCGAGGCATATTTTCGGGCAAAGGGCACTGTGTTGGCGCAGCCCGCCTTTCTCGACGTGGTGCCCATCCGTTTTGCCATTGCGGATGTGGAGGCGAATTACCACGTGCCGCTCCTGGTGACGCCATGGTCCTACTCGACCTATCGTGGCAGCTGAGGAAAGTTTTGCAGTGCTGTGCCGTGGGCAGCGCTCATCCGTAAATCCCGATCAGATTGAATCGCCTGCGCTCTTCGGCTTTAAATATGAGCAGATTGCTGGATGATACCGGTGAAACCATGGGGCAGGAGAGGGTTACATCCCCGCCCGCGCTGTTGCCCAGCAACACCCCATCCTGCGGAAAGGCCCCGCCAAGCTGCTTTTGCATGAGCGGCGAAAGATCGAGAGCGACGGTCTGGTTTGCCGGATCGGACGTCTGGATCGCATCGCCCGCGGCCCATGACCGGATATGGGCGGGATTGCTGACCTGCAGCTGATCGGCTGCGGTGTCCCATTTCACCCAGGCGGACTGCGCCGGCGATTTCGCGGTGTTCCAGATGCGGATCATCGCGGAACCGCGCATGCCGGAGGCGAAGATGCCCGCCGCCGCCTTGCCTTTCAGCGACAGAAGGTCGGCGGAGACGGAGGCACAGACGGCGCTGCCCGTAGCGGGTTCGAGAACGGCGGTACCGCCGCCATCGGGCAGAAAAATCAGGCCGGACAGTTTTTTGCCTATCCTCGGCTGGACGATGCCGCCGGGAAACTGCACGGTGCCGGAGCCGCTGTCGGCAAGCATGATATCCCGCCAATCCTTGCCGTCGATGCTGGCCTTGACGGAAAAATTCCGGTTCCAGATCGTGCCGATCTCGACGCGGCCCTGATAATCCGACTGGAAAAGAATGGATGCGAGCTGCTGATCGCCCGCCTTGTTGATTTTCAGCTGATGCCCGCTGCCCGCATGGTCGAACAGCGAGGCGGGGCTTTTCACGCACAGGCGGTTCGTATCATCCGCCTGCGCGTGGATGCCGACGCGGTCGACGGGATTTGTTGCCGGGCGGCAATCGGTCCATTGCCCCTGGCTGAAAACGGCAAGGCTGGTCTCGGCGACGATCCACGCGCGCCACCCGTCCCGCGGCTGGAAGAAGGCCCAGGCGCCATCCTGCCATGCGGCGATACATCCGTCTTTACCGCGCCACGCACCGGTTGCGCCGGATGCGATGCAATACCGGTTGCCCTCCTGCGGCTCGGCCGGCGGCTCCGTCAGCATTCTGCTGACCACGCACAGCTGTACCAGGACATCCAGTGCCCGGATGGCCTCGTTGTGGGTAACGTGTTTCTGTGCCTGCGACGGTGCGATGTAGGGGAGCTGAAGATTGGGTGTCTGGTCCATGGGGCGTTGTTCCATCATTGGGAAAAGGCCAAGGATAAACGCTGCCAGTCTGTGTTGGATAAAGTGGCTGAAAGGACAACGGCCGATTGACCGCCAGACGATGATTGCATTTATGTAACCCTATGTTACTGGTCTTGAAACTATTGGGGAATCTAAGGATGGGCATCTTCATCTCACAAATGCCTCAAATTGGACTTTAAGAAAAATTGCAGTTTCTCATGTCACCCAGGCATACCGTAAGCACCGAGGATCAATGAAATTGGAAAATTTTCGGCAACGCATCGCTATGATGCCGCGTCGTTATAAGCAGGTGCTCCTTGTCAGCTTCGACATGGTGGTGCTGACATTTGCGGCCTGGTTCAGCTATGTGCTGCGGTTCAACACCCTGTTTATGCCCAATACCGAGCAGGCGATGCTGATGATCGCCGCCCCTCTGATCGCATCGCCGGTGTTTATCCGCTTTGGGCTTTACCGGGCGGTTATTCGATATCTGCCTGACAAAGCCATCTGGACCATGATGCAGGCGGTGAGCTTTTCAGTCATCATCTGGGTGGTCGTTGCGTTTCTGACCCAGATGACCGGTGCGGAAGGCGTGCCGCGCGCTGTCCCCTTTCTCTACTGGGTCCTCGCCGTTGTCCTGATTTGCGGCAGCCGCTTTGCCGCCAAATGGCTGCTGTGGAGCCCAATCCGCGAAAAGCTGCTGGCCCGCCAGTGCCTGATATTCGGCGCTGGCGATGCGGGGCGGCAGCTGGCCAATGCGCTGCGCAGCCAGAATGAGGTTTTCGTCGCCGGTTTCATCGATGACGACGCCACGCTGCATGGCATGGACATCCTCGGCATCCGCGTCTATCCGACCGCGCAGATCGAAGAGCTGATCGATAATTTCGGCATCAACGAAATGATCGTGACCACCTCGTCGCTGAGCGGCAATCAGCGCCGTTTGCTGATGGGCAAGCTCAAGTCGCTCAATGTCAAGGTGCGCATCCTGCCGGCGATTTCCGACCTGACGGCCGGAAAATACATCGTCAGCCATCTGCGCGATATCGATATCGACGATCTCCTGGGGCGCTCACCGGTGCCCGCCGACCCCGACCTTCTCGACAAGACGGTGGAAAACCGCGTTATTCTCGTGACCGGCGCCGGCGGTTCCATCGGTTCGGAACTCTGCCGGACGATCGTCAAGCTGGCTCCGGCCAAGCTCGTGCTGTTCGATGTGAACGAGCACAGCATCTACCAGCTTCACCGCGAACTCGCCGGTATCAGCGATTGCGTGCTGGTGCCTGTTCTTGGCTCGATCAGCGATGGATCGCTGCTCAAGGTGGTGCTCGAACAGCACAAGGTCGAGAACGTCTACCATTGCGCCGCCTACAAGCACGTGCCGCTGGTCGAGGAAAACGTTGTCGAAGGCGCGCGCAACAATGTCATCGGCACCAGCGTTCTGGCGGCCGTGGCGCGCGAAGCGGGTGTGCGCAATTTCGTCCTCATCTCGTCTGATAAGGCGGTGCGTCCATCCAATGTCATGGGCGCAACCAAGCGTTGGGCTGAGTTGATCGTCCGCTACCACGGCGATGTGGCGAAGACGCACGGCACCGGCCAGATCTTCACCTGCGTCCGCTTCGGCAATGTCATCGGTTCCAGCGGTTCGGTCGTTCCGCTGTTCCGTGAGCAGATCGCCCATGGCGGTCCGCTGACGGTCACCCATGACGAGATGACCCGCTATTTCATGTCCGTCCGCGAGGCGGCGGAACTGATCATTCAGGCTGGCGCGTTGTCGGAGGGCGGCGACATTCTGCTTCTGGAAATGGGAGACGCCGTGCGTATCCGCGACCTCGCCGAAAACATGATCCTCCTGGCGGGGCTGTCGGTGAAGGACGCCAAAAACCCCCATGGCGATATCGAGGTCATCACGATCGGCATCCGCGACGGCGAAAAGCTGCATGAGGAACTCTTCTACGATCCAACAGGCGTTTCGGCGACGAGCCATTCGAAGATTCTGCGCGCCAAGCGGCGGGTGGCGCCGGTCGATCATCTGCCTGCAGCGGTCGACGAGCTGCGCAGGCTGATCGCGGAACAGAATCCCGATGCCGTGCGCGCTCTGCTTTTCGAGAAGGCTGTCAGTTAACGCAGGACCTCAATCTTGGCCAGATTCCCGTGCAGAAACACCTGCACTGGTTTCACCGAAACAGACACAGAGCGGGATAGCGGTTGTTGAAAAGGGCTCCATCATCGGGAACGGTTGCCGTTCTCCTGGAAACCTTCAATGGTGCCGCATTTCTCGATGCGCAATTGGCCTCCATCGCCGCGCAAACCTACCCCGATATCGATCTGTGGATCTCGGATGACGGGTCGACGGACGACAGCCGGACGATCCTGCAGCAATGGGCGCGGCGCTGGACCAAGGGCCGGATGACCCTGTTGCATGGCGCGGGCGAGGGGCGAAGCGAAAATTTGCGCTTCCTGATCACCAATCCCGCCATTCAGGCGGACTATTATGCCTTTGCCGATCAGGACGATATCTGGGAGCCGGAAAAGCTTGCCGCCTCCATCCGCTGGATCGAGCACAATGCCTTTGCCGTGCCATCCGTCTTCTGCTCCCGGACGCTTACCATCGCCGAAAATGGCGCCATCCTTGGTTCGTCGCCGCTTTATGCGCGCCCGGCGGAATTCCGCAATGCGCTGGTCCAGAATATCGCCGCTGGCTGCACGATGCTTTTCAACCGCAAGGCGCACGATCTTCTCGCGGCGTCGTGCCGGACGACGCAATTTTCCAGCCATGACTGGTGGTTGTATCTGATTGTTTCCGGCGCCGGTGGCGTGGTGCATTTTGACCCGCAGCCGCTGGTGCGTGACCGCCAGGCGCGCCAGGGTGCGGGATGGCAGGGGCAACTGGCTGCCTTGCGCGCCCGCTTTGCCGTCCGGTTCGCCGATCGGGCCGATCTCAACATTCAGGGGCTGGTGCGCAACCGGGATCTGCTGACGGCCGAAGCGCAGGCGATCTGCGATCTCTACTGGAAGGTGCGATCGGACAATGTCATCCGGCGCATTCTGGCGCTGTATCAGTCGGGCGTTTACCGGCAGACCCTTCTGGGCCAGATCGGGCTTTATCTCGCTGCCATCTTCCGCAGGCTCTGATCAGGCCACTGTCCGTCTGCGGAAGCGCAGGAGCACGGCACAGACGCAAACAACCGCTGCCAGAATGCCGGCAAGCCGGAGCGCAATGCTGGTGGAGCTCGCTGCCAGAGCGCAAATGCCCAGAATGACATTCAGCCCGGCCACCGTGAGCACAACCTGCCAGACGCTCCATCCCGACCGTTTGGCAATCTGATAGGCGTGCTTGGAATGGGCGGCGAAAATATTGTCGCCCTCGAGCAGGCGCTTGATCAGCGTCGTCGTCGCATCGGCAATGAAAAACAGCGGCAGGATCAGCCCGGTGGCAATGCGCATGTCGCGGGCGGCCATGAAAAAGGCAAGGCCGCAGAGCAGGCCAAGTGGCAGGCTGCCGGAATCGCCGAGAAAAACCGTGGCCTTCGGGCGATTGAACAGGGCAAAACCCGCCAGTCCTCCCGCAATGGCTGCTGCGATGCTGCCGCAGGCCATGCCCGCCAGGCCAAAGGCCGCGAACCCCGCGAGAAAGGCAAGCGGAATGCCCATGCCGGACACGACCATCAGGTCGAGGCCGTCCATGAAATTGGTCAGGTTGATGAAATAGACCAGCGCCAGAACAAGCAGGCCCCGTTCAAGCAGGACCGGGAAAAAATCCGGCAGCAGGCGAAAATCCGGGCCCAGGCCATAGACGCAAAGGCAGGCTGCGGTCAGCTGCGCGATGATCCGGATGCTTTCCGGCAGGTGATGCCGGTCGTCGAGCATCCCCGTGATCCAGAGGATCAGCGCGCCGATGGTCGCGGTGACGAGAAAACGCTGGTCGAGACCGGCCTGGGCGGCGAACAGCCAGAGAAGCACCAGGGTGACCGGCACGATGGCAAGGCCGCCAAGCTGGCGCGCAGGCTGGGTGTGGTTGGAGCGCTCATTGATGCCGGCGGCCAGGAAATGGCCCGGCAGCAACTGGATGAGACCGGCCAGCAGGAGCATGGTGCCGATGGTGGCGGCAAGGACGAGGGTCAGGATGAGGGGCAAGAGATGTCGTCCTCAATTTGCGTGTCGGTCGATTGTTCACACCCTTGTCATGAAAATAATGCCGAAACAATTGTGAAAGAGCGACAAACTGGGCAATCATTCACGTTGCGCAAGCCGGAACCAGAGGTTATAAGGCCGCGCTGTCCTGCGGTTGAATGCACCCGCATCGGCATTTTGGGGCGTAGCCAAGTGGTAAGGCAGCGGTTTTTGGTACCGCCATTCCCTGGTTCGAATCCAGGCGCCCCAGCCATGTCACAGCAATATCCAAGCCATTGAATATATTTACATAAGCGGAATCAGTCCCGTTCGGCTGCGCCGTTCCCCGGCAACACCGACTGTGCAATCCGCAACCCGGAATCAATGGTCGGTTCCCAGCCTGTTGATTCCAGCAGGGCTGCGCTTGCCACGAGATTGCCGTTGAGGGTTTGCCAGCGCTGCTGCTGGCCGGTCAGGATAGCGGCGAGGTGCAGGAGCCCGGCGGGAATGCTGACCAGTCCGGCATCGCGGCCCAGGCCCTGCCGGATCGCCGTCACGATTGCCGCCGCTGTCATGGGTTTCCGGTCCGCGACGATGTAAATGCCGCCATCCGTATTCGTGCTGTGCAGGCTGTGGAGGATGGCGCGGCACAGCGCCGAGCGGTCAAGCACCGAACGCTGTCCCGTCAGTGATTGCAGCGGCAGGGGTATCTTGCGGGCCGCCAGCCTGATCAGCGCCGCCATGTTGCCCTTCACGCCGGGGCCGTACACGAGGACGGGACGCAGGATGGTAAAGTTGCGCCTTGGCATGGCCTCGGCAATTTCCGCCTCGGCGGCAAGTTTGGCCCGGCCGTAATCATCGCTTGGCCGGGGCGGTGACAACTCGGTGACCAGACCCTCCTGCGTGGCGCCCGCTTGCGCCCGGATTGACGAGAGGAACACCAGTTTTCCACTGATCGCCTGATCCGCAGCCCTGGCGAGTTTGGCGGCAAGGATACAGTTCACATCGTGGTAGAGCTGTGCCGCCTCCGGTAGCCGCGTGTGGGCGATGGCGGCCAGATGCACCACATGATCGAAACCGGCGAGCAGCCGCGCGAAATCCTCGTCCGGGGCAGCGGGCGAGGGCAGAGGGATCGTTTCAATCGGGAGGGTCGCCGGGCTTGCCAGCGAGCGCGAGGCACCCGTCACCTGATAACCGGCGGCCATGAGGTAAGGCACAAGCTCCTGCCCGATGAAGCCGGAAGCGCCCGTGACGAGGACCTTGCCCTTGACCATTGTGTGAAACCCCATTTCTGAAGGCCACTCATACCAAGAGGTATCGCCGGGGATCAATGCACCAAACCATATTCATGCCGGGGACGCTCGAATTCCCGCCGCAGCTGACGAAAATTACGTGACAATTCAATATCCCGGTAAACATTTGTTCAATCTCGGTTGAGTCGTATTGACAAGTCCCGCATGATCCGAAATGTTAAATGAAACGTTTCATGAAGCATGAATCGCAGGGAGAAGCACATTTGTGCCGGTTTGGGAGAACCTTGGGCGCAGATTGATCTGACAGCTTTTGACATCACGCTGCGGCACCCGTCGGGGGGCAGGCCGGGTTTGGTGTGCATGGTCGGGCCAACGCATTTTTCCGCGGCATGAGAAGGATTTCAGGGCGGGCGCTTCGCGCACGGCCGGGATAATGCAAGACAAAACCAAGGGAGGATAAACCTGTGAAAAAACTGCTCGCTTCACTCGCCATCGTCGCGGCGCTTGCCACGCCGGCCATGGCTGACAGCGCCATCGATACATCCAAGGTCAAGAAGGAATACGTCACCTCCGCCAGCGGCAAGACCTATTCGATTGCCACGGTCGTCAAGGTCGATGGCATCGCCTGGTTCGACCGCATGCGCACCGGCGTTGAACAGTTCAAGTCGGAGACCGGCGCAGATGCGTGGATGGTCGGCCCGAGCCAGGCGGATGCCGCCGCGCAGGTGCAGATCGTGGAAAACCTGATCGCGCAGGGCGTCGATGCCATCTGCATCGTGCCGTTCTCCGTCGAAGCGGTCGAGCCGGTTCTCAAGAAGGCGCGCGATCGCGGCATCGTCGTCATCGCGCATGAAGCCTCCAACATCGTCAATGTCGATTACGAGCTTGAAGCCTTCGACAACAAGGCCTACGGCGCAAAGCTGATGGAAGTTCTGGCCAAGGACATGGGCGGCAAGGGCAAATATCTCGCCACCGTCGGCAGCCTGACCTCGAAGTCGCAGATGGACTGGATCGATGGTGCCATCGAATACCAGAAGAAGAATTTTCCCGAGATGTCGCTGGCGACGGAACGTCTGGAAACCTATGACGATGCCAATCAGGACTATACCAAGCTGAAAGAAGCCATGACCACCTATCCGGACGTCAAAGGCATTCTGGGTGCGCCCATGCCGACCTCCGCGGGCGCTGGCCGTCTGATCGCCGAAGGCGGCCTGAAGGGCAAGGTCTTCTTTGCCGGTACGGGTCTGGTTTCGGTTGCGGGCCAATACCTCAAGAATGGCGACATCCAGTACATCCAGTTCTGGGATCCGGCCGTTGCCGGTTACGCCATGAACGAACTGGCCGTCATGGCGCTGGAAAAGAAGAACGGCGAGATCAAGGCCGGTCTTGATCTGGGTCTGCCCGGTTACAACAGCCTGCTCGTGCCCGATGCATCCAAGCCGAACCTGCTCTATGGTGCAGGCTGGGTCGGCGTAACCTCGGCCAATATGGGCGATTACAACTTCTAAGGGAAACACTTATCCCCTCTGGGCGGCAGCCCAGAGGGGATAAAAGGAAACACATGAGCGAACACCTTCTGGAACTGAAAAATATCGGCAAGCGCTTCGGCGGCCTCGTGGCGCTGGATGCTGTCTCGCTCGCCATCAAGCCGGGTGAAATCCACTGTCTCGCCGGAGAGAACGGTTCCGGTAAATCGACGATCATCAAGATCATGGCCGGCGTCTACCAGCCGTCCGATGGTGAAATCCTGATCGATGGCAAGCCGGTCTCCGGCATGACGCCCGCCCAGTCGGTGCAGCATGGCATTCAGGTCATCTATCAGGATTTTTCCCTGTTCGGAAATCTGACCGTTGCCGAAAATCTGGCGCTGAACACGCTGCTGCTGGAGGGCAAGCGCACCGTCAATTGGCGCCGTGTGCGTGAACTTGCCGAAAAGGCGCTCGCCCGGCTTGGCGTGACGATGGATCTCGACGCCGATGTCGAGACGCTGCCGACATCGGGCAAGCAGATCGTGGCGATTGCCCGTGCCGTCATGGCCGATGCGCGCCTGATCATCATGGACGAGCCGACAACGGCGCTGACCCGGCACGAGGTTGACGCGCTGTTCCGCATTGTGCGCGATATCCAGGCGCAGGGCATCGCCGTGCTGTTCGTCAGCCACAAGATGCGCGAAATGCTGGAGATCAGCGAAAGGCTGACGGTCCTGCGCAACGGCAAGAAGGTCGCCGAAGGCCCGATCGGCGATTTCGACGAGCCTGCAATCACCCGCGCCATGACCGGGCATGACCTCACCGATCAGGTCTATCGCTGGCAGCCGACAAAGGGCGATACGCTGCCGCGCCTCGACGTGCGCAATCTCAGCATTGCCGGAAGCCTCGATGATATCAATCTGACATTGCATGCGGGCGAGATTGTCGGCCTGTCCGGGCTCATCGGCTCCGGCCGCACGGAGCTGGCTCTGGCCCTGTTCGGCATGCATCCAAAATTCACCGGGACCGTCAAGGTCGACGGCACCGGCGTGCATCCCAGGACGGTGCAGGAAGCCATTGCCAGCGGCCTGGCCTATGTGCCGGAAGACCGGCTGACCGAAGGCCTGTTCCTGACCCAGTCGATCGAGCGCAACATGCTGGCGACATCCATCGACAATTTTGTCCGCGGCCTTTTCATCGACCGCAGCAAGACGGCGAAGGCCACGACCTCGATGTTCGGCGCCATGCAGATCGCGGCGCCCGGACCCTATACACCAGTCAACCATCTTTCCGGCGGCAACCAGCAGCGCGTGGTGCTGGCGCGCTGGCTGTTGACGGGTGCGCGGGTGCTCATCCTCAACGGCCCGACCGTCGGTGTCGATGTCGGCTCCAAGGCGCAGATCCATCGCAAGATCCGCGAACTCGCCACCCAGGATGGCCTTGCCGTGTTGATGATATCGGACGATGTGCCCGAACTGGTGCAGAACTGCAACCGCGTCATCATCATGCATCGCGGCCGTTTCGTCGATGAAATCGGCCCTGATGTTTTGGATGAAGACACTCTAAACGACCGCCTGAAGGCCTTGAAATGACTCTGTTTCGCCGATCCGAATTCATCATCGCGTGCATCCTCTTTGCCGCCATGATCATCATTGGTCTGATCAACCCGGCCTTCTGGTCGCTGGATAACCTGTTCGGGCTCCTGCGCAGCAACGTCATCATCGGCATCATGGCGCTCGGCGTGCTTGTGGTGATGATCTCGGGCGGCATCGACGTGTCGTTCACCGCCTTTGCCGCCGCCGCCATGTACCTGACCATCAAGCTGATGATCTATATCGGCTATGAGGGCGTGTTTCTGCCCTTCGTCGCGGCGACGCTCATTGGCCTGTTTCTCGGCGCGTTCAATGCGTTTTTCATCCACACATTCCGGATGATTCCGCTGATCGTGACATTGGGCACCGGCAGTGTCGTGCGCGGATTGCTGCTTGGCCTTGTCGGCACCAGCGTCATCAACATCGACAAGATGCCCCAGCAGCTGATCGCGTTTGCCAAGACCGACCTTGTCAGCCTGACCTCGGCCACCGGCACCAATTTCGGCCTGACGGCGATGATCCTGATCTATCTCGGCCTTGCCCTCGCAACCCATCTTTTCCTGCGCCACACCATGGCGGGCCGCAGCATTTTTGCGCTGGGCGGCGCGCCGGAAGCGGCGAGCCGTGTCGGCTTCAACACCCGCCGTACGCTGTTCTTCGTCTATTGCTTTGCCGGGGCGCTTGCCGGCTTTGCCGGTCTCCTGCACGGCTCGATGATCTGGCTTGCCAATCCGCGTGATTTCGCCGGGCTCGAGCTTGATGTCATCGCCGCTGTGGTGCTTGGCGGCGCCTCGATCTTCGGCGGACGCGGCAGCGTCATCGGCACGCTGCTCGGGGTGTTCATGCTTGTCATGGTCAAGAACAGCCTGATCATCATGAAGGTCGACACCACGTGGCAGCGTGTCGTCGTCGGCCTGATCATTATCGTTGCGACAGCGCTGACCGCCTGGCGCGACCGCAAGAAACTGGTGTGAGAGCAGGGAACGTCATCATGCAAAACAGCTCATTCGCCAAGCGCATTTTCGGACAGGACCGCAACATCCTGCAACTGCTCGTCATCACCGTGCTCGTCTTCGCGCTGATGTCCTATCTCAACCCGGACAAGTTCCTGCGCTACTACAATTTCGAGTCCATCACCTACATCATGCCGGAACTCGGCATCCTCGCCATTGCCATGATGATCGCCATGCTGACCGGCGGCATTGACCTTTCGGTGGTGGGTATCGCCAATCTCGCCGGTATCCTTGCCGGTGTGTTCTTCCATTCGGTGATCGTCGGAACCAGCCAGTCCACCGGCATGGTGCTGCTGTATACTGGCATCGGCGTCCTGATGGCGCTCGCCATCGGCCTGCTCGCCGGAGTGCTCAACGGCTTCCTCATCTCGAAACTGCGCATCACGCCGATCCTGGCGACGCTGGGCACCGGGCAGATCTTTACCGGTCTTGCCGTGGTCCTCACCGGCGGCCCGGCGATTGTCGGTTTCCCGGATGCCTGGAACTTTATCGGCAACGGCAAGATTCTCGGCATCGCCACGCCGTTCATCCTGTTTGTCATCGTTGCGGGTGCCGTCGCTGTCCTGCTGACGCGCACCACCCTCGGCGTCAACCTGATGCTGATCGGCACCAATCCGCGCGCCGCCATCTTTGCCGGTCTGCGCAAGGACCGGATGATTTTCTACTCCTACATGATGACCGGGCTGCTCGCCGCCATTGCCGGGATCATCCTGTCGGGCCGGACCAATGCGGCCAAGTCCGATTATGGCGCATCCTATCTCCTGCAGGCCATCCTGATCGCCGTGCTGGGCGGTACCAATCCGGCTGGTGGTAAGGGCAGGGTGCTCGGGGTTTCGATTGCCCTGATCGCGCTGATGCTGCTGTCGTCCGGCTTCCAGATCCTGCGTTTTTCCAACCATCTGATCGACTTCATCTGGGGTGGTTTCCTGCTGCTGGTCATCGCGCTCAACGCCTTCAGGAACAGTGACAGGTAGGGCATGTTTCTTTCGCGAAATCATTGATATAGAGCAATTTCAAACACTACGGATAAGGCAAGGAATACACATATGGCTCGTCGCATTGCAGTCGTCGGCAGCAACATGACCGATCTCGTCACGTCGATCATCCGCATGCCGGCGCCCGGCGAAACCCTGGAAGCACCGGCATTTGCCATGGGGTTCGGCGGCAAGGGTGCCAATCAGGCCGTGGCGGCCGCCCGGCTCGGCGCCGAGGTGATGATGGTGACCAAGGTGGGCGATGACGTGTTCGGCCAGAGCACCATCGACAATCTGAGGAACAACGGCATCGACATCAGCCATGTCGGCATGGTGGCCGGGCAGTCCAGCGGCGTCGCGCCGATTTTCGTCGACGAAACAGGCGAGAATTCGATCCTGATCATCAAGGGCGCCAACAATGATCTCAAGCCCGCTGATATCGATGCGGCGGCCGAAGACCTGAAGCAATGCGATCTGATCCTGATGCAGCTGGAAGTGCCGCTGGAGACGGTCTACTACACCGCTGCCTTCGCCGAGAAACACGGTATCGAGACCATTCTCAATCCGGCTCCCGCCGCGCCCGGTCTGGATGCCGCGAAGGTTGCCAAAGTCACCTTCGTGGTGCCGAACGAGAGCGAGCTGGCGCTTCTGACCGGCATGCCCACCGACACGGATGAGCAGATCGAACAGGCCGCCCATGCGCTGATCACCCGGGGTATCCGCACCGTCATCGTCACGCTCGGCTCGCGCGGTGCGCGGCTGATTACGGCTGAAAAGTCGACCATGATCGAACCGGTCAAGGTCAAGCCGAAGGACACGACCGGCGCCGGCGATGCCTTCATTGGCAGCTTTGCCCGCTTCTATGTCGAGACCAGGGAGCTGGAAGCCTCGCTGAAGAAGGCCGCGCTCTATGCGGCGGATTCGATCACGCGTCCGGGCACGCAGAAATCCTATGCGACGACGGCAGAGTTCGAGGCCTTCGTCGCTGCCACCAGGGCATAAGGCCAATACCTGCAAGAATGAGGAAACAACCGTGCTGAAAAATCTCGATCCGCTGCTGAATGCCGATGTCCTCTATGCGCTGAAGTCCATGGGGCACGGCGATCGCCTGGTCATTTGCGATACGAATTTCCCCGGCGATTCCATCGCCCGGCAGACCCGCCTCGGCCGCCTGCTGCGGATCGATAATGTCAGCGCGCCGCGTGCCGCCAGGGCCATTCTGTCGGTCATGCCGCTCGATACCTTCATCGACGATGCCGCCGCGCGCATGGAAATCGTCGGCAGCCCCGACGAGATACCGGATGTGCAGAAGGAAATGCAGGCGGAAATCGATGCCGCCGAGGGCAAGCACTGGCCGATGGTGTCCATCGACCGCATGGCCTTCTATGAGCACGCCAAGAATGCCTATTGCGTCATCGCCACGGGCGAGCGGCGCTTCTATGGCTGTTTTATCCTCACCAAGGGCGTGATTGCGCCTGATGCAGTCTGACGCAATCTAGCGCGGCGGCGCCGTCGAACCGCGCACCACCAGCGTTGCCTCGAGATAGTCATCCTGCAAAGGCCCGTTGTCGGTACCCGTGATGGCGGCAAACGCCCGCGCGGCGATCTGTTCGACGGGCTGGCTGATGGTGGTCAGGCGCGGCGTCACCAGATTGGCCAGCGGAATATCATCGAACCCGATGATCGACACGTCATCCGGCACCTTGAGATCGAGATCGCTGGCCGCGCGCAGAAGACCGATGGCTTGCTGGTCGCTGGCCGTGGCAATGGCGGTCGGGCGCTCATGCGGCGGCCGGTCAAGCAGGAAGCGCCCGAGCGTTTCACCCGATGCGTAGTCGAAATGGCCCTCGACCGCCTCGCAGCGTACCCCCGCCGTGCCAAGCAGGTTGAGGAAACCGGCGCGCCGTTCGCGCGAAACCGGCGCATCGGCGGAACCGGCGATATAGGCAATGCGCTCATGGCCAAGCGCCACGAGATGTGCGGCGGCAAGGCCCGCGCCCCGGTAGTGGTTGACGGATATGAGCGGGAGGCCGGCAAAACGCCGGTCAACGGCGACCGTCGCCACGTCGCTGCTCCAGCCTTTCGAGGCGCCGAACTGCGTCGGCACGACGATGAGGCCGGTGGGATAGCTTTTGAGCAGGCTGTTGATCTGCGCCAGTTCGATCTTCGGATCGTCATTGGTGATCGACAGGAGCACGGAGAAACCGGCCTGCGAGGCAATCGCCTCCACATGCTTGGCCAGTTCGGCAAAGAACGGGTTGGTGATATCGGGAATGACGAGGCCGATCATGTCGGTGCGGCTGCGGCGCAGGCCGCGTGCCACACCGTTCGGGCGGAAATTCAGCTCGCGGATGGTGGCTTCCACCAGTTCACGCAGTTCCTTGCCGACGGTCTCGTTCTTCGCCAGCACGCGTGAAACCGTGCCGACGGAAACATTGGCCCGTGCTGCTACATCCTTGATATTGACCATCTTCCCATGCCTGACCTGTTGCGGGTGCCGTGTGAAGCCGGCAACGCCATATATCCCCTATGCTTTCGTCAATCTTTCACGATATTTGTCAAGGATTACTGCAAGGATAATCACAAATCCGGTGATCATCTGGCGCATGAAATCGCTGAGGCCGAGCAGGATGAGGCCATTGGCGAGCACGCCGATGATGCAGGCCCCGAGCAGGGTGCCGACAATGCTGCCGCGCCCGCCGCTGAGGCTCGTGCCGCCAATGATGACGGCGGCGATGGCATTGAGCTCAAAACCGATGCCGATGATCGGGCTGGCGATATTCAGGCGGGCCATGTAGATGATCGCGCCGATACCGACGAGAACGCCGCAGATGGTGAATGCCGCCACCTTGTAAAAGAACACGTTGTGTCCGGCGAGGCGGGCCGCTTCCTCATTGTTGCCGATGCCGTAGAGCACGCGGCCGAACACGGTCTTGGTCAGCACGAACCAGCCGATTGCCACCAGCACCAGCGCAATCAGGAACAGGAGCGGAATGCCGTAGAAGGTTTGCGAGCCGAAGGCGTTGAAGGCGGCCGGGAAGGAATAGATGGTCGATGCATTGGTGACCTGCAGCGCCGCGCCGCGGGCAATGTTGAGCGTTCCCAGCGTGACGATGAAGGAGGGGATCGCCCACCAGGCGCTGATCAGGCCGTTGAGGAGGCCGAAGCCGATACCGGCCACGATGGCGCTGATGGTGGCAAGAAACACCGCGACTGCAGGGTCAAGCCCCGGCAGGGTCATCACCGTGCCCGCCACGACGGCGCAGAAGGACAGGACGGAGCCGACCGAAAGATCGATGCCGCCGATGAGGATGACGAAGGTCATGCCGATGGACAGCACCAGATTGATCGTCACCTGCGTCAGGATATTGGTGACATTGCTGGAGGACAGGAAGTGCGGCGTGAAGGAAAACACGATGATCAGCGCGATGAGCGCGATGCCGATGCCCGCTTCGCGCAGCACGGTCTTGGTCGTGGTGGCGATGGTTTTGCTGCCCGCCTGTGCCGTGGTCAAATCAGTGGTGTCCATGGTTGCGTTCGTCCTTGTAGGCAAAGTTCAGGATGCGCTCTTCGGAAAAGTCCGCGCGTGCCACTTCTCCGGCAATGCGGTGTTTGGACATGACGAGAATGCGGTCGCTGAGGGTGATGAGCTCGGGCAGTTCCGAGGAGACGATGAGCAGCGCCAGCCCCTTTTCCGAAAGGCCGCGCAGCAGCGCGTAGATTTCGGCCTTGGCGCCGACATCGACACCGCGGGTCGGCTCGTCGAGCAGCAGGATTTTCGGGTTGTTCGCCAGCCATTTGGCCAGGACGACCTTTTGCTGGTTTCCACCGGAGAGTGTGGAAACCGCATCGGCGGTGTCGCCGTATTTCAGCTTGATCTCGCCGCCGAGCGCGCGCGTCAGCCGGGTTTCCTCGCGCTTGTCGAGAAGGCCGAGCCGCGAAATCTTGCGCAGGCTCGCCAGCGTGACATTGGCCGCAATTGCCATGCCGAGGATCAGGCCCTCTTCCTTGCGGTCTTCCGTGACGAAGCCGATGCCGTCACGAATGGCCTGCTTGGGATTGCGGTAGTGGCGCGGCTGGCCGTCGCGTTCAATCGTGCCGGAGAGAGGCAGGTCGGCGGCGAAGATCGAGCGCAGCAGCTCGGTGCGGCCGGAGCCGACCAGTCCGGCGATGCCGAGGATTTCACCGTAATGCAGGTCGAACGAAACGCCTTCCGCGTGCGGGGAGGCGGGATGGCGCAGGTTGCGCAGGGAAAGCGCGGTGCGGCCGCCCGTGTCGAGATCACGCGCGGCGGCCATGGCGGCGGCAAGCTGGCGCCCGACCATGTTGGTGACCAGCTGATCGGTCGTCGTGCCCGCAATATCCGCCGTCATGACGGATTCGCCGTTGCGCAGGACCGTGACCCGGTCGCAGATCGAGAACACCTCGTTGAGGTGGTGCGAGACAAACACGACAGCGACGCCTTTGGCCTTCAGGGCGGCGATGATCTGGAACAGCCGTTCGGTCTCGCGCGCGGTCAGGGTTGCGGTCGGCTCGTCGAGAATGAGAATGCGGCTTTCGCCCATCAGCGCCCGGGCGATTTCCACCAGCTGGCGGTGCGCCACGCCGAGGGATTCCACCGGACGGCGCACATCGACATCCCCCAGACCGATGGCATCGAGCGCCTTGCGGGCTTTTGCGTAGAGCGTGGGATAATCAACCATGCCGAACGCCTTGCGCGGCATGTCTTCAAAGCAGATGTTTTCGGCAACGGAGAGGTAGGGCAGCAGATTGAATTCCTGGTGCACCACCTGAATGCCAGCCTTCTTGGCATCGCCTGGGGTGTGCGGGTCGTAGGTCTCGCCGCCCAGCGTGATCGACCCGGCATCCCGCTGGATGATCCCGCACAGAATCTTGATCAGCGTCGATTTGCCCGCGCCATTTTCGCCGACGAGCGCATGCACTTCGCCGGGGCGCAGTGAAAAGCTGACGCCGTTGAGGGCGACAACGCCGCCAAAGCGCTTCTTGACGCCGGAGAGTTCAATCACCGGCGCAGCACCAGCCGGTGCCGGAGCGGCTGCGCCTGCCATGTCAGGGTTTTCCATGATCATCGACCCGGTTGGCGGCTGTGCCGGAGCAGGCACAGCCGCGGTTCTACCCTGTGTTACTTCACGTCGTCCGATGTCACGAGCTTGATATCGGTCTTGACCCAGCCTTCGAGCGGCTTGCCGCCAGCCACCACACCAAGCGCCTTGTCGATGGCGTTGGCGGCCATCAGCTGGCCAAACTGGTCGACCGTGGCAAGCAGCTTCTTTTCCTTCAGCAGCGGCTGGACCGCCGGGATGTTGTCAAAGCCGACAACTTCGATCTTGCCTGTTTTACCAGCCGCTTCGATGGCCTTGACGACGCCGAGGACCATGGAGTCATTGGCCGCCATCACGCCCTGGATATCCGGATGGGCGGTCAGCATGTTGGAGAATACGGTGTTGGCTTCTTCGGTTTCCCAATGGGCGGTGCGCGAGTCGAGCAAGTCGAGCTTGCCCGCCGTGACGGAGTCCATGAAGCCGAGCTTGCGCTGAGCCGCATTGTCGGCACCCGGATTGCCTTCGATGATGACGACCTTGGCGCCCGCACCCAGTTTCTTGGCCAGCGCCTCACCGGCCATCTTGGCGCCTTCGCGGTTATCGGGGCCGACAAAGGCGAGCTTCAGGCCTGCCTCCTGCTTGGCCTTGTCATCCAGCGCCACGTCGAAATTGACGACGGTGATACCGGCATCCACGGCACGCTTGATCGGCGGCACGAGCGCACGGGAATCGGAGGGGGCAACAACGATGGCATCGACCTTCTGGGTGATGAAGCTCTCGATGGCATTGATCTGCGTCTCGACATCGGTCTCGGACTGCATGCCGACGGCCTTCAGCGTGTAGTCGCCGCGCTTGACCTCGTGGGCTTTTGCACCCTCAAGCATGTTCTTGAAGAATTCATTGGCGAGGGACTTCATCACGAGCCCGACGACAGGTTTGTCGGCGGCAAAGCTGGCGGCCGGCATGGCGAGCGTGCCGGCCAGGATGCTGGCGGCGATAAGACGTGCGAATTTCATTGTATTCCTCCCAGAATGACAAAAGACGTTCAACGGTTTGCCACGTCCTCCAACATGGCGATGAAACGTTTCATTGCGCGGGCGCAATAGCCTCGTCCCAGCGTAATAGGAGCCCGAAGATGAGCGGGATGTCAATATGAAACGTTTCATTCGAGAGATAGGCAGACGCGGGCCAACGGAACGCTGCCTAAGGAAACTTACAGATAATCCGCGACGCGGTTGGCAGCCCAGTGGTAAAAACTGCCGGGAACAAGCGGCTGGTTGGTCGGGTCTTTCTTGTGAACGTGGAAGCCGATGAAATCCGGATGGTCGAGCGGTTCGAGGCCATAGGCCGGGTCAAAGATGCGCAGGGCATCGCGGGCCGTCCAGTAATAGAAGTTTTCCTTCGGCGCGGCATCCTTGAAGAAACCGTAACGCTTGGCCATGCGCGAAATGCCGTCATTGGCGAAGGCGGTGATGCCGATGGTGGCGGGCGTTACCTTCTGTCCGGTCATCCGGAACCATGCCGGGCGCATGACGCGGCGGCGAAAGCCCAGCCATGGCGGAACCACGACCGTTCCTTCCATATAGGCATCGAACTCACCGATGACGGGGTTGTCCGGCGGCAGATACATCGCCGATACACCAAGGCGGAAGTGGTTCTCCCGGGCGAGATAAGGCTTGTCGGTCGCCGGATGAAACTGTTTCATCAGGTACATGTCGGTATCAAGCCAAACGCCCTGCTGTTTCTTCATCAGCGTGACGCGAAACAGGTCGCTGAACTGCGATACGACGTGACCGGGGTTCTCGATATCGGGGAAATCCGGATCGATGCGCCGGAGGTATTTTTTGTCCAGTATCGGCGCCGCATCGCAAATCTCGATGCCCTTGGGAAGGTTTGCAATCTCGTCGAACGCGTAGAGCTTTACCCGCTGTCCGGTCATCACCATCGATGCCAGACAGACCCGGTCCACCTCCCGAAGGCGCGGGCCATACCAGAAGGTGCAAATATCCATGAACTATTCCAGCGGAAAAAAGTGTTAAAGTGCCAGTCCATCTATGAGAGTTGCTGATCCTGGTCAATCGCATTGTTAGACTAAAGTCGTAGATGGTTGGCCGCATTTCAACGGCATAAATGGTGAGTGAAGGCAGGGTCGGGGGCCGGGAAACCGGCTGGATCAATTTTCCACGGTTTGGCTTTTTTGAAAAAGCCGGGCTCCTGCTTTCAGCTTCACTGGAATGAAGTTCTGCCATTTATCGTAGCGGCAGCAATAAATTGGCGCGAATTTCCCCCGGCTTGTGAAACCATCCTTTTCTTCCGGCGAAGCGTTCCACTATGGTTGCCGCCAGTATCGGCGCATCGTAAGACGCCGAAAAACAGTGGACAGTGATTTTCATGACCAAGAGCCTGACGCATCTTCAGCGTCTTGAAGCCGAAGCGATCCATATTTTCCGCGAGGTTGCCGCAACATTCACCAAGCCGGTGATGCTGTATTCCATCGGCAAGGATTCCTCCGTGATGCTGCATCTGGCGATGAAGGCCTTCTATCCGGCCAAGCCGCCATTTCCGTTCCTGCATGTGGATACCACGTGGAAATTCAAGGAGATGATCGCGTTTCGTGATTCAGAAGCGAAACGTCTCGGCTTCGACCTGCTGCTGCACAGCAATCAGGACGGCATCGACCAGGGCATCAGCCCCTTCGTGCATGGGTCGAACACCCACACCCACATCATGAAGACCGTCGCGCTGCGGCAGGCGCTCGACAAATACGGTTTCGATGCAGCCTTCGGCGGCGCGCGGCGCGACGAGGAGAAGTCACGGGCAAAAGAGCGCATTTTTTCCTTCCGCAACGCGCAGCATTCCTGGGATCCGAAGAACCAGCGCCCGGAAATGTGGAAGATCTACAACACGCGGGTCGCCAAGGGCGAATCCATCCGTGTCTTCCCGATCTCCAACTGGACAGAGCTGGATGTCTGGCAGTACATCCTGCAGGAGAACATTCCGATCGTTCCGCTGTATTATGCCGCACGGCGGCCGGTGGTGGAGCGCGACGGCATGCTGATCATGCGCGATGACGAGCGCATGCAGTTGCTGCCCGGCGAAGAGCTGCAGGAGAAGCTTGTTCGCTTTCGCACGCTGGGATGCTATCCCTTGACCGGTGCGATTGAATCCGATGCGGTGACCTTGCCGGAAATCGTCAGCGAAATGCTGATCGCCCGCACCTCCGAACGGCAGGGCCGCATGATCGACAAGGATGAAGCCGGTTCGATGGAGAAGAAGAAGCGCGAGGGCTATTTCTGATGAACACCATTGCCCCGATCGAGGCTTCCGCTGCCGAGGAAATCCGCGCCTACATGGCCGAACAGGAAAAGAAATCGCTGCTGCGCTTTCTCACCTGCGGTTCGGTCGATGACGGCAAGTCGACGCTGATCGGCCGTCTGCTTTACGACACCAAGCTGATCTTCGAGGACCAGCTGGCCGCCCTGCAGAACGACAGCCGCAAACATGGCACCAATGGCGAGGACATCGATTTCGCGCTGCTGGTCGATGGTCTGGAAGCCGAGCGCGAGCAGGGCATCACCATTGATGTCGCCTACCGCTTCTTCTCGACGCCCAAGCGCAAATTCATCGTCGCCGATACGCCCGGCCACGAGCAATATACCCGCAACATGGCAACCGGTGCTTCGACCGCCGATCTTGCCATCGTGCTTGTCGATGCGCGGCAGGGTATTTTGCGGCAGACACGCCGCCACAGTTTCATCGCTTCGCTGCTCGGCATCCGCAACATCGTCCTGGCCATCAACAAGATCGATCTCGTCGATTACTCCCAGGCCATTTTTGACCGGATCGTCGCCGACTACCAGGATTTCGCCGGCAAGCTCGGCTTCCAGTCGATCCAGCCCATTCCGCTTTCCGCCCGCTTTGGCGACAATGTCATTTCCGCCTCTGCCAACATGCCCTGGTACAAGGGCCCGGCGCTGCTCGAACATCTCGAAGACGTGCCGCTCGCCAATGCGGACGAGGAGCGTCCCTTCCGTTTCCCGGTGCAATATGTCAACCGGCCCAATCTCGACTTCCGCGGCTTCTCCGGCACCATCGCGTCCGGCGTCGTCTCGCCGGGGGATGAGGTGGTGGTTGCCAAGTCCGGCAAGTCCTCGCGCGTCAAGCGTGTCGTCACGCTGGACGGCGATCTTGACCGGGCTGTCGAAGGGCAGGCGGTGACGCTGGTGCTCGAGGACGAGGTCGAGGTGTCGCGCGGCAACATGCTGGTTGCGCCCGGCGCCCGCCCCGAGGTGGCGGACCAGTTTGCCGCGCATCTCGTCTGGTTTGCCGAACATGCGCTGATCCCCGGCCGCTCCTATATCCTGCGCACGGAGACCGATCAGGCGACAGCCACGATCACCGATCTGAAATACCGAATCGATATCAACAGTTTCGCCCAGGAAGCGGCCAAATCGCTTGACCTCAATGAAGTGGGCGTCGTCAATATTTCAACACAGCAGCCGATTGCCTTCGACCCCTACAAGTCGAACCGCTCGACTGGCTCGTTCATCCTGATCGACCGCCTGACCAATGCGACGGTCGGTGCCGGCATGATCGATTTTGGCCTGCGCCGCGCATCGAACGTGCATTGGCAGGCGCTGGATGTCAGCAAGGCGTCACGTGCCGGCCAGAAGAACCAGAAGCCGGCGGTCATTTGGTTTACCGGCCTGTCCGGTTCGGGCAAGTCGACGGTTGCCAACCTGGTGGAGAAGCGGCTCTCGTCGCTTGGCAAGCACACCTATATTCTCGATGGCGACAATGTGCGGCACGGGCTCAACCGCGATCTTGGCTTCACCGAAGAGGACCGGGTGGAAAACATCCGCCGCGTCGGCGAGGTGGCCAAGCTGATGGCGGATGCCGGGCTGATCGTGCTGGTCTCATTCATTTCGCCGTTCCGTTCGGAGCGGCGCATGGTGCGCGAGTTGCTGGACGACGGCGAATTCCTCGAAGTGTTTGTCGATACGCCGTTCGAGGAATGCGCGCGCCGGGATCCCAAGGGGCTCTATGCCAAGGCGCTGCGCGGCGAGATCAAGAACTTCACCGGCGTCGACTCGCCCTATGAAGCGCCGGAGAATCCGGAACTGCACCTGCACACGGTCGGCCGCACGACGGAGGCACTTGCCTCGGAGGTGGAGAAGCTGCTGGTCGAGCACGGTATCATCTTCAATTATGATCAAAGCTCGTGGTCGATTTAGGCAATGCCTGATTTATTCACCCCCCTCTGTCCTGCCGGACATCTCCCCCACAAGGGGGGAGATCGGGCTTCACTTCTGTTTCGATCGATTCTGAGACAGTGTAGTGTCAGCAAAAGCGTCGATGCCGATGTGATCTCCCCCCTTGTGGGGGAGATGGGCGGCAGCCCAGAGGGGGGTGTATGACGTTAATCCTCAAGCCCCTCGATCATGCCGCCCTGCTTGCCGTCCTGGAAACAGTGGCCATTGCCGCCGGGCAGGAAATCCTGCGCATTTACGCGGAGGGCTGTGATTTCGCGTTGAAGGATGACCAGTCACCCGTCACCGAAGCCGATCATGCGGCGGAAGCCATCATCCTGGCGGCTCTGCGCAAGGCGACGCCCGACATACCCGTCGTGGCGGAAGAGGAAATCTCCGGCGGCCATGTACCCGGCGATCTCGGTGCGCGCTTCTATCTGGTGGACCCGCTCGACGGAACGCGGGAATTTGTCAGCCGCAACGGAGATTTCACCGTCAACATCGCGCTGATCGAAAACGCAGCGCCCGTTCTCGGCGTTGTCTATGCCCCGGTCCGCGGCGTGCTGTTCACCGGCGGCACTGACGGTGCGCAGGAGATCACGGTCGGCGAGGGCGGTGCGGTTACCGCGCGCAAGGCCATAGGCTGCCGCGCCAGCCCGCACGATCTCATTGCGGTTGCCAGCCGCTCGCACCGCACGCCGCAAACCGATGCCTATCTGGAAAAATTCCGTATTGCCGACTGTGTGTCCGTCGGATCGTCGCTGAAATTCGGCCTGCTGGCGCGCGGCGAAGCGGACATTTACCCGCGTTTCGGCCGGACCATGGAATGGGATACGGCAGCAGGCGATGCGGTCCTGCGGGCTGCGGGCGGGATCACGCTCACGCTCGACGGCAACCCGCTGACCTATGGCCGCCGCAACCAGGCCGACGATGCCGATTTCGCCAATCCGGATTTCGTGGCTTGGGGGAAGCTATAACCAGTTTTCAATTTGAAGCCCGGGCACGCGGCTGAATTCCTTTATATTGTCTGTCACCAGCACGGTACCGGTCGCGCAGGCATGGGCTGCGATCAAAAGATCATTCGGTCCGATTGGTTTTCCTGTCGCCTCAAGTTCTGTGCGAATACGGGCGTAGTGTGCGTCTGCGGGGCTTTTGAATGGCAGGATATCGATGATCGCAAGCAATTCTTCAATGATCGCGCGCAGCCGTGCCGAGCCTTTTTTGTCCGCACCATAGCGAAGCTCGGCGGCAACGAGAATGCTCGTGCACACTGTCTTGCTGTGTTGTCTGACCTTGTCCGTCAGACGGTCATTCTGATTGCGCAGCAAATTTGAAATCGTATTGGTGTCGAGCATATGGCTGTGTGTCATAAATCAATCTCGCGAAGGGGAAGAAGACCTTCATCGACATCGGGAAACTCTTCATCAATCGGTTCGAGATGTGCGAGAAACTCACTCAAGGACCGCCGCGTGACCGGTTCGATGATCAACCGGTTTCCTTCGCGGTGCATGATTGCGGTGTCGCCCGGCATTTCGAATTCAACCGGGATCCGTACAGCCTGATTTCGGCCATTGCGAAATAATTTTACCTGACGTTCTTGCATGGCAGGACCTCGCTCTATTTTGGCATATGCCTTAGCATAGGCCAATCCCTTCCACTGTACAAGGATCGCTACCCCGCTCGCTTCCGCAACAGAATCGTCACCACAAAAAACGCGCCGATGGAACTGGTAACGATCCCGATGGGCAGTTCCTGCGGTGCGAGCAGCAGACGGGCCGCAAGATCGCTGAGCAGGATCAGCAGGGCGCCGAGCACGGCGCAGGTGACGATCAATCCCGCATGCAGCTGCCCGGAAAAACGCCGGGCAATGTGCGGGATCATCAGGCCGACAAAGCCGATGACACCCGCCACCGAGACAAAGATCGCGGTGGAGAAAGCGCAGACGATGAACACCGTGTTGCGCAGGCGCGTCACCCTTATGCCAAGGCTTTCCGCCGTGTTTTCGCCGGCCAGCAGGGCATCGAGATTGCGGTGGTTGTACAGGGCGTAGATAAGGACGGCGGCAAGCCCGGTAAGGGCGAGCGGCAGGTTTTCCCAGCGGGCAAGGCCGAGGCCGCCAAGCGTCCAGAACATCACCGAATGCGCGGCGCGCTGGTCGCCGGCAAACACCATGTAGTTGGTGAGCGCAGCGAAAAGGAAGGAGACGGCAAGGCCCGCCAGGATCAGCCGTTCCGGCCCCTGTCCCTGCACGCGCCGCACCAGCATGAGCACGACGATGGCCGCCAGCATGCCGCCGCTGAACGCGGCAATCGGCAGGGTCCAGATGCCGAAGCGGTCGCCGATGACCGTAATCACCGAGACCGCTCCGGCCGCCGCGCCATTGGAAAGGCCGAACAGGAACGGATCGGCGAGATCGTTGCGGGTAACGGTCTGCAGCAGCGCGCCGATGATGCCGAGCCCAGCGCCAACGCAGATGGCAAGGATCACCCGCGGCAGGCGCAGGTCGACGATGATCTTGCCGACCGGACCGTTGACGGCGGTATCGGAGAGACCGGCGGCATGGGCGACGGCGCGCAAGACGTCACTGAGCGGAATGACCGTTGCCCCATAGGCAATGGACACGAGGGCGAGGGCCAGAACGGCCATCACCCCAGTCATCAGTGTCAGATGCTGACGGAAAGGCAGATGCACTCAGAAGGCTTCCGGATGCATGGCCTTGGCCATCTTGGCGATGGCCTCGATATTGGCCGGTCCGGGCGTCAGTTCCGCATAGCGCAGGGCGACGAAGCGGTTGTTCTTGACCGCGTCGGTTTCCTTCATCGCCGGATGGGACTTGAGGAAGTCGAGCAGCTTCTGGTAACCCGCGTCATCCTGATAGTCGAGGAGGACGAGGAATTCCGGATTGCGCGTGGCCACGGTTTCCCACGAGGTGGTGCCCCAGCTGGTGTCGAGATCGGCCATGATATTGGTGCCGCCCGCTTCGCTGATCATCGCGGTCGGGATGGCGAACTTGCCCGCCGTAAACGGCTTGTCCTCGCCGGAATCATAGAGGAAGACGCGGGTGCCGCTCTTGTCGCCGATCTTGGTCTTGATCGCTGCAAGTTCGCTCTTCCAGCCGCTGATCAGCGTGTTGGCTTCCTCTTCCTTGCCGAAAATCTTGCCGAGCTTTTCCATATCGCCATAGAGCAGGTCCATGGTGGCGGCGGGCCGGTTCTTGTCGAGATGAATGCAGCTTTCAGTCAGTTCCAGCGTCTTGATGCCGTGCGGCGCCAGCGTGTCGGGCGTGACTTCGCCGCCCGGTTTCATGCCGTAATTCCAGCCGGCGAAGAAGAAATCCGGTTCCGCCGCAATGAGATTTTCAAGGGTCGGGTATTTGGGCGCAAGCTCGGGAATGGAGCCCAGCTGCTTCTTGAAGGCGTCATCGAGTTTATACCAGCCGGTAATGCCCGATACCCCGACCATCGAGGATTGCAGGTGCAGGGCAAAGGCCATTTCACTCATGTTGATGTCCTGGATGACAGCGCGCTTGGGTGCGGCCTCGAAGGTGACGGGTTTGCCGCAACTGTCGACCGTCACAGGAAACGCCCATGCGGGGGCTGATAGCGCCGACAAGGCAAGGGCGAGCAGCATTCTTTTCATCACATTCTCCGTAGCTGAGCAGTTTGTTTTGTTGTTGGCTCTGGTGCTTCGAACACCATGAGGTCGCGATCCTGCGAGGGGTGGCGCAGGCGCAGGACATCAAGATCAAAGACGTCGCTGACGATGCGCGGCGTCAGCGTTTCATCGGGCGTGCCGGCGGCGACGAGCTGCGCGGCGTGCATGACGGCGACGTGGGTGGCGAACGGCGCCACCAGCGGCAGGTCGTGCAGCACCGCTATGACAGTCACATCGAGACCGGCGACGAGCGCCAGCAATTCGCTGCGCGCCTTCGGGTCGAGGTGATTGGTGGGTTCGTCGAGAAACAGGATGTCCGGCTGCTGGGCTATGGCGCGCGCCAGCTGCACGCGCTGCCTTTCGCCGCCGGAGAGCGAGCCGATGGGACGGCGCGAATATGCGGCGATCCTGGCGCGCACCAGGGCTTCGGCAACGATATCCCGGTCCTTTGCCTTGGTCAGGGTGCCGGTGTGCGGAATGCGTCCAAAAGATACGTAATCATCCACCAGCAATTGCGGGTCCGGCATGTCGGTCTGGCCAACAAAGGCAAACCTTTTGGCCCGTTCTTTGGGCGGCAGCCGGTCTATTCCCGCGCCATCGAGGTGGATGCTGCCGCAGGAGGGGCGCAGCAGACCGGCCAGCATGCGCAGAAGCGTTGATTTCCCCGCGCCGTTCGGCCCGATTATGGCAAGGCGGGCGCCGCGTGCGATGTCGAGCGAAACCTCATCCACCAGCGTCTGGCCGGCGGTGCGGAACGTCACCGCGTCGGCACGCAGGATGGCATGGTTCATGGGTGGATATGCGTGACTGCAGGCAAGGCACATGGCGTCAAATCCCAAGCGGTAGATGTCGTTGCGTCATCGCGGACGCGTCATTCTCGTACAGTAACGTTATAACATTGGTCAATGCCTGATGTGTCATAGGTGCGCCGGAATGCGTGCGAGGGTCTTGTCCCAAAGGCCCTGCGGGCGCTGCGATGCCTTGGACCAGCCATCGGTGAGCGTGTGATACATCCGGGCGAAGTCCAGAAGATCGGCAAAGTTCGTGGCGGGATCGATGTCGCCGAAAAGGTACTGCGCCTTGCCGGGCGCCCGGAAGGCGACGGTACAGGGATGTTCGCAACCGGCCATGCAGGCAACGCCATGCACCTCGTAGCCGAGCTTGCCATCGAGTTCGGCCTGCAGCCTTGCGGCAAGGTCCTGACCCGGCCGTGACAGGCCATCGGCAGCCTTGCACAGGGTGCAGACGATAATCTGGTGATCGGGACTTGGCGTGGTCATGCCGGTGCTTTGCCTTGTGGACAAAGGTCAGGGGAACGCGGCCAATGCACCATCGCGACAAGGCGGGAGAGGACATCGCATCGCTCCCGGCACACCCCGTCCGGTTCGAATTACAGATGTGATGGCAGGTCTCCTGGCTCGCGGGTCTCAGCTTCGCCTTGCCTTCCCGGCCTTTCGGTCAGTGGCATGTCAGGCATCGCTCGCCGCTTACAGTTGCGGGGGCAGCCACGGTCTCGGTCCCTTTTGGGTACGCCTCACCGTGTTCCCTTTTCATCTCCCGCGTTGTCTTGCGGAAGAAACCATCGGCGCGGATGCTATGCGGCCCGCCGCGCAGTTGCAAGCATGTTTATGCGGCAATTTTTGAAGCTGCCAAAATTTTTGGCAAATGAAAGATTTCAATTGGCCGGTAACGCGTTAGAGTGCTGGGAGCATTTGTGGGAACACGGCTTTTTTTGAATCAGATTTTTGAGGCGACATGGCAATTCACGCAGCAGTCTATCATCTGACGCATTACAGATATGACCGGCCCATCATGCTCGGGCCACAGATTATCCGGCTCCAGCCGGCGCCCCATTCCCGGACAAAAGTTCTCAGCCATTCCCTGAAAGTCAGTCCGGCCAATCACTTCGTCAACCTGCAGCAGGATCCCTACGGCAATTTCCTCGCCCGCTTTGTCTTTCCCGAGCCGGTGACGGAGCTGAAGATCGAGGTCGATCTCGTCGCTGACATGACTGTCTACAATCCATTCGATTTCTTCGTTGAACCCGTCGCCGAGACATGGCCCTTCAGCTATCCCGAAGAGATCAGCGACGACCTGTCGATCTATATCAAACCGGAACCGGCCGGACCTCTGGTTTCAGCTTTCCTTGCAACCATCGATCACAGTCCGGCGAACACGGTGAATTTCATCGTCGATCTCAACGCGCGCATCCAGCGTGAGATCGGCTATGTCATCCGCATGGAAACCGGTGTTCAGGAGCCGGACACCACCTTGAACCTGCGCGCGGGATCGTGCCGGGATTCAAGCTGGCTGCTGGTGCAGGTCCTGCGCAATCTCGGTTTTGCCGCGCGGTTCGTCTCCGGCTATCTCATCCAGCTGAAACCCGATCTCGTCGCCATTGATGGTCCCGCCGGCACCGACAAGGATTTCACCGATTTGCATGCCTGGTGCGAAGTCTACCTGCCGGGGGCAGGCTGGATCGGCCTCGACCCCACCTCCGGGCTTTTGACCGGCGAGAGCCACGTGCCGCTTGCTGCCACGCCGCATTACCGCAATGCGGCACCGATTTCCGGCATGGCCGAATTTGCCAATGTGGAATTCGGTTTCGATATGCGCGTGACGCGCGTGTCCGAGCACCCGCGGATCACCAAGCCGTTTTCCGACGAATCCTGGACTGCGCTCGATGCGCTCGGCGAACAGGTCGACGCGATCCTGAACGAGAGGGATGTGCGCCTGACCATGGGCGGCGAGCCCACCTTCGTGTCCATCGATGATTTCGAATCGGGCGAATGGAACACCGATGCCGTTGGGCCGACCAAGCGGGAAAAAGCCGACAGGCTGATCCGGCGACTGCGCGAGCGTTTTGCGCCGGGCGGGTTTCTGCATTACGGGCAGGGCAAATGGTATCCGGGCGAGAGCCTGCCGCGCTGGACGTTTTCGCTCTACTGGCGCAAGGACGGCAAGCCGATCTGGGTCAACCCCGACCTGATCGCCCCGGAAAACAGCAAGGCCGACGTCAAGCCGGAAGATGCCGGAAAACTCCTCGTCGCGTTGGCGCAGGAGCTTGGCGTTGAACAGGAGATGGTGGCGCCTGCCTATGAAGACCCGGCGGAATGGATCGTCAAGGAGGGCAATCTTCCCGATAATGTCGATCCGTCCAACTCGAAGCTGAAAGACCCGGAGGAACGCAGCCGCATCGCCCGGGTTTTCGAGCGGGGCCTGACCGAGCCAAGCGGTTTTGTCCTGCCGGTCCAGCGCTGGAACAGCCAGGCCTCCGGCCCGCGCTGGCGCAGCGAGAAATGGAAGACCCGGCGCGGCAAGCTGTTTCTGGTGCCGGGGGATTCGCCCGTCGGATACCGCCTGCCGCTCGGCGCCCTGCCGCATGTTCCGGCTTCGGAATATCCCTATATCGTGCCGGTCGACCCGTCGGTGGATCGCGGCGCCCTACCGGACCCGGCACCGCAACCGCGCGAAAACGTCCTGGCGGTTGCCTCGTTCACCGCTGATGAAGGCAACCAGCAGGAGCGGGTGGAGCAGGAACTGGGGGAAATCGGCGGGGCCGTGCGCACCGCCATATCGGTCGAGCCGCGGGACGGGCGCCTCAGCGTCTTCATGCCGCCGGTCGAGGCGCTCGAGGATTATCTGGAACTGGTTGCGGCGGCGGAAGCCGCGGCGCACAAGCTCGGGCTGCCGGTTCACATCGAGGGCTACAGCCCGCCGCAGGATCATCGTATCAATGTCATCCGCGTTGCACCCGATCCCGGTGTAATCGAAGTCAATATCCATCCGGCTGCCAACTGGCGCGACTGTGTGGACACAACGACGGCAATCTATGAGGAAGCCCGCCAGACACGCCTCGGTGCCGATAAATTCATGATCGACGGTCGCCATACGGGTACCGGCGGCGGCAACCACGTGGTGGTCGGTGGTGAAACACCGGCCAACAGCCCGTTCCTGCGCCGTCCTGATCTCTTGAAAAGCCTCGTCCTGCACTGGCAGCGCCATCCCTCGCTGTCCTACCTCTTCTCCGGCCTGTTCATCGGACCGACCAGTCAGGCGCCGCGCATCGACGAGGCACGGCACGACAGCCTCTACGAGTTGGAGATTGCGCTTTCGCAGGTGCCGCGCCCAGGCGAAGGCACGCCGCCCTTGCCCTGGCTGGTGGACAGGCTGTTCCGCAATCTGCTGGTGGATGTCACCGGCAACACGCATCGCTCGGAAATCTGCATCGACAAGCTGTTTTCGCCCGACGGTCCGACAGGCAGGCTCGGTCTGGTCGAGTTTCGCGGTTTCGAGATGCCGCCCAATGCGCGCATGAGCCTTGCCCAGCAATTGCTGATCCGCGCGCTGATTGCCCGGTTCTGGAACAATCCGATACAGGGCAGTTTCGTCCGCTGGGGCACGGCGCTGCATGACCGCTTCATGCTGCCGGCCTATGTCTGGCAGGATTTCCTCGATGTTCTCGCTGATTTGCGCGAGAACGGGTTTGATTTCCGGCCGGAATGGTTCGAGGCCCAGCTGGAATTCCGTTTCCCCTTCTGCGGGGAAATCGAGAATGAGGGCGTGAAGCTGGAAATCCGGCAGGCGCTGGAGCCATGGCATGTGATGGGCGAACAGGGCGCCATCGGTGGCACGGTGCGCTTTGTCGATTCCTCGGTGGAACGGCTGCAGGTCAAGGTCGACGGCTTCAATCCTGCCCGCTACCGCGTCGCCTGCAACGGCCGCGAGGTGCCGCTGACGATGACGGACCGGCAGGGCACGGCGGTTGCAGGCGTGCGCTACAAGGCGTGGCAGCCGCGCTCCGGCCTGCATCCGATGATCCCGGTCAACACGCCGCTGGTTTTCGATATTTACGACCAGTGGTCGCAGCGGGCGATCGGCGGTTGCGTCTATCATGTCGCACACCCCGGCGGGCGCAGCTATGATACGTTTCCGGTCAATTCGAACGAGGCCGAGGCACGCCGGCTGGCGCGTTTCGAGCCGCGCGGCCATACGGCCGGCGGATATGAATTGCGCAGGGAACAGCCATCGGGCGAATTTCCGATGACCCTTGATCTGAGAAGGCCGAGGCATTGAGATTGTGGGATTGATGCAAAGAGAGATTGTACCCCCCTCTGGGCTGCCGCCCATCTCCCCCACAAGGGGGGAGATCAGCCTGCACAATCGTTTCAGCCAACCATCAATCCGGCAAAGCAAGCAAAACCGTCAATGCCGATGTGATCTCCCCCCTTGTGGGGGAGATGCCCGGCAGGGCAGAGGGGGGTATTGCAGCCAATGTCCCAGGTGAGCAAATCACGGCCACTCGCCGGTCTCCTTGCCAGCTACAAGCCGCTGCAGGGCGTGGCGGACGAGATGATCGATCCGAGCGGGGTTGTGCGGCCCGGCTGGGAAAGACTGCTGCGCTCGCTCGACACGCTCGGCCCCGAAAAACTCGCCACCCGCTTTGCCCGCGCCAACCAGTATCTGCACGATGCGGGCGTGTTTTACCGCGTCTATGACGAGACCGGCACGCAGGAGCGCGAATGGCCGCTCGCCCATGTTCCCCTTCTGATCAACGAGGATGACTGGCGCGCCATCACCACGGGGCTGGCTCAGCGCGCCGATCTCCTGGAGGCTGTCGTTGCCGATGTCTATGGCGATAACCGGCTGGTGCGCGACGGCGTGCTGCCGCCTGATCTGATTGCCTCGAACCCGGAGTTCCTGCATCCCGTCGCCGGCATCAAGCCGGCCAGCGGGCATTTTCTGCATTTCTGCGCTTTCGAACTTGGACGCGCGCCCAATGGCCAGTGGTGGGTGCTGGGCGACCGCACGCAGGCGCCCTCGGGTGCCGGGTTTGCCCTGGAAAACCGCGTTGCCACCACCCGCGCCCTTTCAGATATTTCCGGCGCGATGAACGTTCATCGCCTTGCCGGTTTCTTCAAGGATTTCCGCGATTCCCTGCAGAGCCTGATCCATGATGCCGCAGGGCGCGCTGCTATTCTCACGCCCGGGCCGAACAACGAAACCTATTTCGAACACGCCTATATCGCCCGTTATCTCGGCATCATGCTTCTGGAAGGCGACGACCTGACCGTGAGCAAGGGCCGGGTCATGGTGCGCACCGTGTCGGGTCTCAAACCCATCGACGTTCTGTGGCGGCGCATGGATGCCGCCTACATGGACCCGCTCGAGCTGAAACCGGATTCATGGATCGGCACGCCCGGCATGGTCGGCGCGCTGCGCCAGCGCTCCGTCTCGCTGGTCAATGCGCTGGGATCGGGCATTCTCGAAACCCGTGCGCTTTTGGCCTTCCTTCCCGCCATCTCGAAAGCCCTGCACGACCGTGATCTCGCCCTGCCCAGCATCGCCACCTGGTGGTGTGGCCAGGAGAAAGAGCGCCAGCACGTCATGGACCGGCTCGACCAGATGATGGTTGGTCCGGCATTGTCGACGCGGCTGCCGTTCGAAGACGTGCAGGCGACGGTTCTGGGGGCGGCGCTGGACGATACGGCGCGCCAGGCCCTGTTGCAGAAGCTCAAGACCGACGGGCGCGGACTGGTCGGGCAGGAGGCCGTCAAACTGTCGACAACGCCGGTCTATGTGGAGGGCAGGCTGGAGCCGCGTCCCTTTGTCCTGCGCGTCTTTGCGGCGCGCCATGGCGATGGCTGGAGTTTCATGCCGGGCGGTTTTGCCCGCGTCGGTTTCACGCTCGATACGGCGGCAATCGCCATGCAGCGCGGCGGGCAGGCGGCGGATGTGTGGATCACCAGTTCGGCGCCCGTGCGCCGGGATACGCTGCTGCCGCGCGAGGACGACGCCTTCCGCCGCAATGTGCCGGGCACGCTGCCGAGCCGTGCGGCGGAAAACCTGATGTGGATGGGGCGCTACATCGAGCGTGCCGAAGCCACGGCGCGCATCCTGCGGGCCTGCCATGCCCGCTATGCCGAGACGGCCAATGCGGAATTGCCGCTTCTGACGGAAATGCGCGATCATCTCAAACCCCTCGGGATTGATCTGGACGAGGCCATTCCGAAGGGCCTCTTGCGCTCCATCGATGGCGCGATGCTTAGTGCCGGCCGCATCCGCGACCGTTTTTCGCCCGATGGCTGGCTGGCCCTGCGCGATCTGTCGAAGACGGTGCACCGGTTTCAGGGGGTGGTGTCGCAGGGCGATGACGGCACCCGCGCCATGACCATCATCCTGCGCAAGCTTGCCGGGTTCTCCGGTCTGGTGCACGAGAATATGTATCGTTTCACCGGCTGGCGTTTCCTTGAAATCGGCCGCAGGCTGGAGCGCGGCATCCAGATGGCGCGCATCCTGGCGAACCTGTCGCGGCACGAGGCGCCGGAGGGCGCGCTGGAAATGCTGCTCGAGATCGGCGACAGCGTCATGACGCACCGCAGGCAGTACAGCGTCTATTCCGGCCGCCTCAGCGTGCTCGACCTGCTTGCACTCGATCCGCTCAATCCGCGCTCGATCATTTTTCAGCTTGATGCGCTCAAAACCGAGTTCAGCCTTTTGCCGCAGCGCGAGGCAGGGGCGCATATGCCAGCCTTTTCCAAGGATGTGCTGCGTCTGCACACACAGCTTGCCATCATGGAATCGAGCGAACTGACGGCAGATACGCTTGACGGTCTCGCCAATGAAATCGGCGCCTTGTCCGATACCATCTCCGATCTGTATTTTGCCTGAGGAAACGCGGAATGCTCTACAATATCCGCCTCCATCTGCATTACGACTATGAGCGTTCCGCAGCGGGTGGCCGCCATCATATCCGGGTGATGCCGCAGACGCTTCCGGGTATTCAGCGCGTGGTTGCCTCCAGCCTGTCCTTTGATCCTGCGGCGACGGAGCGCTCGGACTTTACCGATTTCTTCGCCAATACGGTGACCTCCATCGTCTATCGCAATCCTCATGAAACCCTCGACGTGACGATGACGGCCCGCATCAACGTGGCGCGGCCGCAGACCATGCTTGACGTTTCCCCTGATCTTTCCGGTCTGACTCGGGAAATACGCGGCGTCTGGTCGGTGGCGTCCGACGCGCCGCATCACTTTCTGACATCCAGCGCCCATGCGGGCATCGATGCTGACATGACAGCCTATGCCGCCGCGAGCCTTGGCAGGACGCGGACCGTCATGGAGGCGGCGGGTGATCTGTGCAACCGCATCCATGCGGATTTCACCTATGATTCCGATGCCACCAATGTGCGTACCACGGCGCGGGAGGCATTCGCGCTGCGGGCCGGGGTCTGTCAGGATTTCAGCCACATCATGATTGCGGGCCTGCGCGGCATCGGTATTCCGGCAGGCTATGTCAGCGGTTTCCTGCGCACTATCCCGCCACCCGGCAAGGAGCGGCTGGAAGGTGCCGATGCCATGCATGCCTGGGTGCGCGTCTGGTGCGGGCGCGAGGCGGGCTGGCAGGAGTTCGATCCCACCAATGCGATGATGGCAGGCAATGACCATATCACCGTCGGTTACGGGCGGGATTATGCCGATGTCTCGCCTATCGTCGGGGTGCTGAAAACCAGCGGTTCGCAGGAAGCGAAGCAGTCGGTGGATGTGATCCCGCTGGAGTAAACGGATTGACAGCGCTTTTGTCCTTCGCGTCCCCATTATTGGAATAGTTTTTCTTGGTTTCCGGCAAACGGGAGAATATGGTCTGCTTCAAGTGCCATTTGCGCCGGTGAATGGGATGAAATTTCGAAGTGCGATCCATGCTCCCCATTCCACCGCTGATGCTGACCACAGGTCCGGTTCCCGCCTATCCGCAAGTGCTTGCCGCGCTCGGAAAGCCTGTTCTTTATGACTATCATCCCGCCTTCCAGGCCTTCTATGCCGAGGTGATCGAAAAGCTGCGGCTGGCGCTGCGGCAGGACACGGCGCCGGTCATCATGCAGGGGGAGGCCATTCTCGGTATCGAAGCAGCCGCTGCCGCGCTGATTGCCCGTGACGATGTGGTTCTGAACCTTGTCTCCGGTGTCTATGGCAAGGGATTTGCCGGCTGGGCCGCGCGCTATGGCAAGGAGGTCGTCGAACTTGCCGTGCCCTATGATGATATCATCGACCCGCAGGCGGTACGTGCGGTGCTGCGCCAGCGCCCGGATATCAAAATTGTCTCGCTTTGCCATCACGACACGCCGTCCGGCACGCTCAATCCGCTGCGGGAGATTGGCGCCGCCGTTGCTGAACACGGCGCCTATCTCATCGTCGACGCGGTGTCGTCCTTCGGCGGACTGGATGCCCATCCGCAGGAGGCGCATGCCGACATCTTCATCACCTCGCCATCGAAATGCCTGGGCAGCACGCCGGGTCTGAGCCTCATCGGGGTGAGCGATCGAGCCTGGGCCAAGATCGAGGCCAATCCGGACGCGCCACGCGGCTCGTTCCTCAGCCTTTTGGGCTGGAAAGGCGCTTCGGAGCCCGACAAGCCTTTTCCGGTGACGCCGTCCATTGCGGAAATCTATGCGCTCGACGCGGCACTTGACCTCTATGCCGCCGAGGGTGCCGAAAACGTCTGGGCCCGCCATGCGGAAACGGCTGACATCACCCGCAACGGCCTGCTGGATCTCGGTCTGGAGCTCTGGCCGAAAAAGCTGGAATACTGCGCGCCGACAGCCACCGCTTTCAAGCTGCCCGATGGTTTCAGCGATACCGCTCTGCGCGACCGGTTGCGCGACGAGCACGGCATCCTCCTGTCGCTCGGCCGTGCCGATACATCGGGCAAGCTGCTGCGCGTCGGGCATATGGGCGCGTCCGCCAACCCCGATTTTGCCCGCGCCACCATTGCCGCTCTCAGCCAGATTCTGTCCCGCCCCCTCGGCCAAACCTATGCATAAGAGGATCGCAAGCATGTCCCGTATCCTGTTGAACCGCCGCGCCTTTCTCAATCTGACCGCCAGCGCCGCCGCGCTGACCGCCATGCCGGGTCTTGGCTGGGCGCAGGGGGAAACGCCTGTCAAAGGCGGGCGTCTGATCGTCGCCGGGGACAGCGAACCGGCCAATCTCAATCCTGCCATCGTTGCCTCCAATGGCGTGTTCTTTGTCGCCAGCAAAATTGTCGAGCCGCTGGCCGAACAGTCCTATGACGGCAAGGACGGCCTGTCGCCGCGCCTGGCCACCGCATGGGAAGGCTCGGCCGATGGCCTGACCGCAACGTTCAAACTGCGCGAAGGCGTGACATGGCACGACGGCAAGCCGTTCACTTCGGCCGATGTCGCCTTCTCCGCGCTGGAAGTGTGGAAGAAGCTGCAGAATCTTGGCCGCGTTGTCTTCAAAAACCTCGAGAGCGTCGAAACGCCGGATGACCACACGGCCGTCTTCAAATTCTCGCAGCCGACGCCGTTCCAGCTCATCCGCAATGCGCTGCCGGTGGTGACCTCCGTTGTGCCAAAACACCTCTATGAAGGCACCGATATCGCCAAGAATCCGGCCAATGAAGCACTTGTTGGTACCGGCCCGTTCAAATTCGGCGAACACAAGCCGGGCGAATACTACCTGCTGAAGCGCAATGAGGCGTACTGGCAGAAGGATCAGCCGCTGCTGGATGAAATCGTCTACCAGATTCTGCCCGACCGCTCCTCCGCCGGCAATGCACTGGAGGCCGAACAGATCCAGCTTGCCGCCTTTTCCGCCGTGCCGCTTGCCGATCTCGCCCGCATCTCCAAGGTGCCGGGCCTGAAGGTCTACGCCAATGGCTATGAAGGGCTGACCTACCAGCTCATCGTCGAGATCAACCACCGCCGCAAGGAACTGGCTGATCCGCGGGTGCGTCAGGCGCTTGCCCATGCGATCGACCGGGATTTTGTCGTCAAGACGATCTTCCTCGGCTATGCCAAGCCGTCGACGGGACCGGTTCCCGCCTATGACAAGACGTTCTACGAGCCAGATGTGGCCGCCAATGCCTTCGATCCGGCCAAGGCGGAAGCGCTGCTCGACGCGGCGGGCTACAAGCGCGGCGCCGACGGCAATCGTTTCACGCTGAAACTCCTGCCGGCACCATTCTTCAATGAAACCAAGCAGTTCGGCGATTATCTTCGCCAGGCGCTGGCCAAGGTGGGCATCGATGCGCAGGTGGTCAGCAACGATACACCCGCCCATCTGAAGGCGGTCTATACGGACCATGATTTCGATATCACCGTGGCTACGCCGGTCTACCGTTCCGATCCGGCGATCTCCACGACGATCCTGTTCGAAAGCGGGCTGCCCGCCGGTGTGCCGTTCTCCAACCAGTACGGCTATGCCAATGCGGATGTGGACAGGCTGATCAAGGACGCCGCTTCTACTGTAGATAGCGACAAGCGCGCCGGTCTCTATAAGCAGTTGCAGAAGGTGGTGGCTGAGGACCTGCCGCTGATCAATGTGGCCGAGTTCTCGTTCATCACCGTTGCGCGCGATACGGTGCAGAATGTGTCCGACAATCCGCGTTGGGCGGTGTCCAACTGGGCGAATATCTGGCTGAAGGGGTAGGGCGGCGGACTTGCTCTTGGCATAAAGCCGCATCTTCCCTCCTGAACACAAACCCGTTTGTCTTCCGGCATTATTGGCTCTAGTGTCCCCCTCCATTCGCATGACCTGTCGGAGCCTTTCTTGCCGCCTCTTGCATTCTTTTTCCTGAAACGCCTTTTGGGTGCGATTCCGGTTCTGGCCGTTGTGCTCGTCGGCAGCTTTCTGCTGCTGGAGGCGGCATCCGGTGACGCGGTGGATTCCTATGTGGCCCGTTCCGGCGGCATGGATGCCGGCCAACTGACGCAGTTGCGTCAGGCATGGGGCCTCGATCAGGGGCCATCCCATCGTTTCATCGCCTATGTCTCGGCACTCGGCCATGGCGATCTCGGCTGGTCGACGGCGTTTCAGCGCCCGGTATTGTCGGTGATCGCCGAACGATTGCCGGTGACGCTGCTGCTGATGGGGATTGCCACGGCACTTGCCTTCTTCCTCGGTTCGCTGCTCGGCGTCATCGCCGGTGCGAAACCCGGTTCCCTGCGCGACCGGTTCCTGTCCATCGGTTCGCTGGCGCTGTATGCCGTTCCCGGCTTCTGGCTGGGGCTGGTGCTGATTGTGATTTTTGCTGTCGATCTGCGCTGGCTGCCGGTCGGCGGCATCGAGACTATCGCATCCGGCAAGAGCGGATGGGCACGCATGACGGATATCGCCGCGCATCTGGTGCTGCCGGTCGCCTCGCTCGCCATGGTTTACCTCGCGCTTTATCTGCGCCTGATGCGCGACCGCATGAGCGAGGTCTGGCGCGATCCCTTCGTCACCGGCCTGAAGGCGCGCGGCCTCAGCCGTGGCCGCATCGTCTGGCGGCACGTGGCGCGCAATGCGGTCCTGCCTGTCATCACCATGCTCGGCCTGCAGGCGGCGGTCATGCTGGGTGGCAGTGTGGTGGTCGAAAGCGTTTTTGCCATTCCAGGGTTCGGGCGGCTGGCGGCGGAGGCTGTCTCGCGGCGTGACACGCCGCTGCTGCTGGGTGTCATCCTGTGCAGTGCCGTCACGGTGATTATCGCCAACCTGCTGGTCGATCTGGCCTATGGCAGGCTCGATCCGCGCGTGAGGATCGGCCGATGAGCGTCTGGCGGCGTCTCAACCTTGAAGGTCGTGCCGGGCTGGTGCTGCTTCTGGCGCTGGTTCTCATGGCCTTGCTCGCCCCCTGGATCGTGCCGGGCGATCCGCTCGCCATCGTCGGCGAACCCTTGGCTCGGCCTTTTGCATCGCAGGCGCATTGGCTGGGGACTGACCGGCTTGGCCGCGATGTGCTGTCGGAACTTCTCTACGGCACGCGCACGACTCTGCTGGTGGCGTTCTTCTCGGCTGCGGCAGCGCTCGTCATCGGCAGTCTGGTCGGCACGCTGGCAGGGTTTCTCGGCGGCATTGCCGATGCCGTGCTGATGCGGGTCACCGAGGCATTCCAGACGGTGCCGGGCTTTTTGCTGGCGCTGGCGACAATCAGCGTGACCGGGCCGAGCGTCCCGACCCTCATTCTGGCCATCAGCCTCGGCACATGGACGCAGGCAGCGCGTGTCACCCGCGCGGAGGTACTTTCCCTGCGCGAGCGCGATTTCGTGGCCGCCGCCCGCACGCTCGGCATGCGGCCGCTGGAGATAGCCTTCCGGGAAATATTGCCCAATGCCTTTGGTCCCGCCGCCTCGCTGGCCGCCATTTCGGTGGCTGCGGCCATCCTCATCGAAGCCGCCCTGTCGTTCCTCGGTTTCGGCGATCCGAACCGGGTGACCTGGGGCAGCATGATTGCCGAAGGGCGCACGGTGCTGCGTGCAGCGCCTTATCTTTCCATCGTGCCGGGTCTGGCGCTGGTGGTCACGGTCCTCAGCGTGCACCTGATCGGGCGCGGCCTGTCGCGCAGTGAAAGGTTTCTCCAGCCATGAGTGAACCATTGCTGCGCGTGGAAAATGTCGGCGTCACCTACGGCAAGACCGTGGCACTGGCGGATGTCTCGCTCGACCTTGCGCGAGGAGGGCGGCTGGCTTTGATCGGCGAAAGCGGCTCGGGCAAATCCACCCTGGCCATGGCCATTGCGGGGCTGCTGCCAAAACAGGCCCGCCAGACCGGCTCGATCGTCTTTCCCGGTGCATCGGCACGGCCCCGCCTTGGCCGGGATATCGGCGTGGTGTTCCAGGATCCGGGCGGCAGCCTTGATCCGGTCATGAGGGTCGGCGACCAGATTGCCGAGGTTATCCGGGCGCATGAGGACACCAGCTGGATCGCCGCACGGGTGCGCGCCGCCGATCTGATGGACCGGGTGCGCATTCCAAAGGCCCTGTCGCGCCTCAACAGCTATCCGCACGAGTTCTCCGGCGGCCAGCGCCAGCGCATCGCCCTCGCATTGGCGCTGGCGGCCAATCCGTCGCTTGTCATCGCCGATGAGTTGACCAGTGCGCTCGACACGGTGGTGCAGCGCCATATCGTCAACCTGCTGGATGAGCTGGTGCGCGAGGACGGGCTGACGCTGCTGTTCGTCACCCATGATATCGCGCTGGCATCCGAACGCGCCGACCAGATCGCCGTTCTCTACAAGGGACAACTCGTCGAACAGGGCGTTGCATCCGATGTTCTGGGCCAACCTGCACATCCCTATACCAAGGCGCTGATCGGCGCGCATCTGTCACTGGACACGCCGCGGCAAAAGCGGCTTGCCGAGATCAACCCCGACAGCCTGAACCTGTCATGAGTGAAACGGACAACGCCACTGTTCTGGATGTAAAGGATGTCGCCAAACGCTTTGGCGAGCGCAACGCATCGGGACTGAAAGACATCCGGTTGACCGTGAAACGCGGTGAAACGCTGGCACTGGTCGGTGCATCGGGATCGGGCAAGACGACGCTCGCCCGTCTCGTCATGCGGTTGGGCAAGCCGGATTCCGGATCGATCCACCTGTGCGGGCACGATATCACGGCCCTGCGCGGCGAAGCCCTGCGGCTGCTGCGCCCGAGGTTCCAGATGGTGTTTCAGGATCCGCTGGCGGCATTCAATCCGCGCGCCACGGTCCGGCGCATACTGGAAGATCCGCTGCGGTTGCACGATCTGGCCCCGCGGGACAGCTATGGCCAAGTTATCGCCGCCGCGCTCGAACGGGTGGGGTTGAGCCCTGATCTGATGCAGCGCAGCCCGCTGGAATTGTCCGGCGGCCAGCGCCAGCGCATTGCCATTGCCCGGGCGATCGCCACCCGGCCCGACCTGATTGTTCTGGACGAGCCGGTGTCGGCGCTCGATGTTTCGGTGCGGGCGCAAATCCTCAATCTCCTGCTCGACCTGCAGGCGGAAACGGGTGTGTCCTATCTCTTTATTTCCCACGATCTTGCCGTGGTCCGGGCCGTGACCGACCGCATGATCGTGCTGGACGAGGGCCGGATTGTCGAAAGCGGCGAGACCGAGCGGATTCTCGCTGCCCCGCAGGCCGAAGCAACCCGGGTTCTGATCGATGCGGTGCCCAGACTGCAGGTTTCCGCCAGTTGACACTCCGGTGGTCGCCGTTCCGGCAATAAAAATCCGCGCCCAGACTTCGCAGACGGCCGATTGGTAAAATTTGTTTAAAAGGTCGTCAGTCAATACAACCTATGGTAGAAGATTCGCGTCGCTTCGCCCAATAGTTCAATTTTTAGGGATGTCCTTCGTACGAAATTAGCCCGCAAACGCTAGTGTCGCAGGAAGTGGAATTGAGGTTGAGAATTGTACGCTGAATATTTCCCTGTCTTCGCCGATCTCGTCCATCGTCTCGGGTTGGTTGCCCTGGTCAGCATGGCCTATGGCTCCATCATCCGTGCTTTCAACCTGCCCTGGACGCGCGGCCTGATGGTTGGGTTTCTGTTCGGCGGTGCCGCCATCATTTCCATGCTCGACCCCGTCATCGTCGATGAGGGCATCATTGTCGATGCGCGTTCCATCCTGCTGGCGCTCAGCGCGCCGTTCGGCGGCGTGGCGGCTGTGCTGGTGTCGACGGCTCTAACGATCCTGTCCCGCATCCTGATCGGCGGAGCCGGCGTGCATGCCGGTGTCGTGGGCATTGTCATCATCGGCCTGATCAGCCTGATCTTCACGCTGGTCTACCGGCCCCAGACCTATTCCTGGAAACATTTCCTCATACTCGGCCTGACGGTTCCGCTCTATACGCTGAGCGTCTTCATCCTGCCATTCGAGCAGGCGCTGCCGATCTTCCAGCGCATAGCGCTGCCGATGCTGACCTTGAGCGTTGCCGGGATTTTTCTCATCTCGATGTTCCTGCACCGGGAGCGTCTGCGTGTCGACCGGGTGAAGACGCTGGAGGTGGATGCCCATACGGACCCGTTGACCAACCTTGCCAACCGCCGCCTGTTTGACCGGGTGGCGCGGCGCACCTTCCGCAAGGCGGCATCGACCGGCGGCGACGTGTTTTCGCTTGTCATGATCGATATCGATTCATTCAAGAGCATCAACGATCATTGGGGCCATTCCAATGGCGATCTGGTGCTCGTGGAAATCTCCACCATCATTCGTTCGCTGGTGCGCAAATCCGATCTGGTCGCCCGCTATGGCGGGGAGGAGATTGCGATCCTGATGCCATCAGCCACCGCCGTTGAAGCCATGGCGATGGCCGAAGCAATCCGGCGGCGCGTCAACGAGACCTTTTTCGACCTCGGGCGCACGCAGGCCCATGTCACCGTCAGCGCCGGTGTCGCCACCTTCACGGCGCAGCACCAGTCGATGACGGAACTGATTGAAGAGGCGGATGTGGCGCTCTACCGGGCCAAGCGCCTCGGCCGCAACCGCATCGAACTGGCGGCCATGGCCGCCTAGGGGCTGGCCCCTAACGCTGCCCCAAAGCATTGGTGATGGCAGCGCAGCGTTGCAGCGCCCAGCGCATGTCGCCCTGCGCCCCGTCGATGGCGCTCTCATGGACTTGCTGCAGTCCGATGCGCAGCTGATAACAGGCAAGGACGGTTTTGTCCTGGACGAGATCCGGCCGGTGAACCTCGAAATAGCGTGCCTGCTGCTCCATGCAGTCCAGCCATGGCCGCCAGAACAGGATATTGGCGATATCGTAGAGCGGGTCGCCATACATGGCTTCCGACCAGTCGATCACACCGGTGATATGACGGCCATCGGTCAATACATTGTTCGAACCGAAGTCCGCGTGCACGAGTGCCCGCACATCGGGGCAGTACCGGGCCAGTTCGGCGCAGCGTCCGGCCATATCCGCGGCCCGGTCATCGCCGGTCAGGCTGGCAACAAAGCTCCAGTCATAGCCCGACACGGCGGACAGGAATTCCCCCCAGCTGGCATTGCGCCCGTTTCCCGCCGCATCGAACGGGCCATAGCCGCGTGCCTGTCCGACGCCGGATAGGGCGATGGCCTGCAGGACATCGGCGACCGGGGCAAGAACCGGCGGCAGATCCTGCGGCGGCAAATCCTGCAGGGTGACGCCTTCGGCCATGTGCGAGACACAAAACCCGTTGCCGTCATCAAGAACGCCATGAGCGACAATGGCCGGAATGGGCAGCGCGGGCGCAGAAAAATGCCGGCTCGCATAGGCGTCCTTGGCAAATCCGTCAGCGGACCGGTTGATGCGCAGGACAAAGCGCTCATTGCCCAGATCATAGCGGAAGGCACGCGAATCCTCGCCTTCCGTGATCGGGACGAGCCGGACGGTCTCGCCCGTCAATTGCCGGAGCTTGCCCGCGGCGGCGGCCAGTGAAATGTCAGGTTTTTGCATGACGGGGAAGGCGGTCAGGCGCCGCCGGCTTTTCCGCGTTCGTGCACGATCCGCGCCATGGCCTGCGCTTCGGGGCCTTCCCCCTGCAGGCCCTCGGCAACGCCGGTCCTGTCGGCCTCAGCCCGGTTCTGGCTGACTTTCCATTTGCCTTCGATGCGCGCGATCGGGATTTCAACGCCGATAATGCCTTTCACCTGCCCGGCGATGAATGGCTCGGGCGCATCTTCCACCGCCCATGGCTGGGCGCGGCTGCCTTCCTGCGTGCGGGTGAGGCTGCCGATCTGGCGGCGCAGCCATTCGGGATCGTCCTGTATCTGCGGTGTGCCCCAGACCTGGACAACCACATAGTTCCAGGTTGGTACAACCTTGCCGTGCTCACGCTTGGCCGCATACCAGGACGGCGTGATATAGGTGTTGGGGCCCTGGAAAATGACCAGCGCCTCGGCACCCGCCTGCAATGCCGCCACCTGTTCGTTGGCCTTGGCCAGATGCGCGCGAAGGGTTCCGTTCGGCCCCGCATCCGCGTCAAGTTCGAAGGGGATGAGATTTGCCATCAACCCGTGTTCGCCGCCGGTCACCAGCATGGCCAGCGGGTGTTTGCGGATCAATTCATGCATCACGTCAAGGCGGTCTTCACGAAACGCGGGTGGTCTGTACATGGATTGCTCCGGTCTATCGGTTACGGCTTCATGCCGCGCACGGCGTTTGCGGGGAATAATAGTGTATCGGCGCGGCGGCGCAAGGCGCATGCAAGCCCGCGCCCGCCGGCAAGCAGGAATCTGGATTTCCCGCTTGCTATTTCACGGCGCGTCGTAAGATGATGAAGCGAGAAACAAGCAATGTCCCGAGGGCTCATGATGGACGAAGAACCCGAACTGGTTGTATCGCGTTTGTCGAAGGAGTTCACGCGCGATGGAATCACCGTCAGTGTCGAGATTTACCGGCTTGCCGAGCAGAGCGAATGGACGCTGGAGGTGGTGACCGAAGACAAGGATTCCATTGTCTGGGATGACCCGTTCGAGACGGACCAGGCTGCATATGACGAATTTCTGCGTGCGGTCGAGGAAGAGGGGCTGGCCGGCCTGATCGATCCCGATGGCGGCGATACGCTGCACTGACATGCGCCCGGCATGTCCGCAGACCGGGCATTGGCTTGGGAAGCTCTTGAAAACACTGGTCGGAGTGAGAGGATTCGAACCTCCGACCCCGTCGTCCCGAACGACGTGCGCTACCAGGCTGCGCTACACTCCGTGACCAGCGATGCGGGGTATATACCGCCGAGTTTTTATGCCTGCAAGTCGTTTCATAAGCACTTCTTCAATTATACCCATGCAAACATAAACCATGTTCTGGAAATGGGTGAACCGGCCTTGTGATCGCTGCTGAAAGTCTTGTATCGATAAAATACGGATGATGCGATGTATCGCAAAGTCTGCCGGAAGAGAGCTAATTGTATATCGGACGAGATATCGACTGAAACAATGGGGTTGCATGCAATGACATCGGGAATGAAGCGTATTATCAGCTTTGTAATGAGTGGCGGTGTTGGTTCAAGGCTCTGGCCTTTGTCGCGCGAAGACTTTCCCAAGCAGTTTCATAATCTTTCCGGTCAAGGTTCTATGCTGCTGCGTACCGTCAAGCGCATGAGTGCTCGCGGCGGCGATGTGGCCGTTCCGGTCTATCTGCTCGCTTCCGAACGGCATGCCGACCGCATCAGCCAGGATCTTTCCGGCGTCGATCTGGCGGGCGGACGGGCGATTCTCGAACCCATGGGCCGCAACACCGCCGCCGCCGTCGTGCTGGCAACCGAGATCACGCTGCGCGAACATGGCGATGATCTGGTGCTTGTCGTTCCCTCCGACCACGAAATCACCACGGACCGCGATTTCTGGAATACCGTGGAAGCGGGAACCGACGCGGCCATGGCCGGCCGGATCGTTGTCTTCGGCATCCAGCCGGACCGGCCGGAGACGGGCTACGGCTATATCGAGGTCGGGCCGCAGAACGATGACACGCGCGATGTCGTCCGTTTCGTGGAAAAGCCGAATGAGGCAACCGCGATCCAGTATCTCGAATCAAAAAATTTCCTCTGGAATTCCGGTATCTTTCTGTTCCGCGCCAGCGCCATGCGCGACGCGTTCCGGGCCCATGCACCAAAGATCTGGGACGGGGCCGTCACGGCGCTCGACGCGGCGACAAGCAATGTCTCAGGCACCTACCTGCCACATGATCTCTACGCCGAGGTGCCGTCCATTTCCGTCGATTATGCCATCATGGAACATGCAAAGGACATTGCGCTGGTCCCGGCGCGCTTCCGCTGGAACGATCTCGGATCGTGGCAGTCCCTGCTCGAAGTCAGTTCCAGCGATGGCAGCGGCAATGTGATTGTCGGCGACGTCGTGGCCATCGATTGCGAGAACAGCTATCTGCGCAGCAATGGCCGCCTGCTTTCCGCCATCGGATTGCGCGATCTGGCCGTGGTGTCGACCTCCGATGCGACATTCGTCGCGCCCGTCACCGAAAGCCAGAATGTGCGCAAGATCGTCGAACAGCTGGAAAAGACCGGGCGGCTCGAAACCAAGTTCACCCCGGCGCAGGACCGGCTGCCGCAGGTCGGTGCCTATGAAAAGCGTGTGCGCCACTGGCTGTTCGAGGAGACGCTGCCGCTGTGGTCGACGGTCGGCGTTGACCGGCGTTATGGCGGTTTTCATGAGGCGCTGACCTTTGACGCCACCCCCATCGTCAAGACCAAGCGGATGCGCACCACGGCGCGGCAGATCTATGCCTTTGCTGTGGCGCACGAAATGGGCTGGGACGGCCCGGCCCATGATCTGATCGACCACGGCATCCGCTTCATCACGGCCAATGGCCGCACGAAACGCGGCGGCTGGGTCAAGACCTTTAACCCAGACGGCACGGTGCTTGACGGGGCGGAGGATGCCTATGACCAGTCCTTCGTGCTTTTGGCGCTGGCGCATGCCCATCGGGCCGGCCATCCGCAGGCGCTGGGTCTTGCCACGGAAACCTTTGCCTTCATCGACGAGTACCTCGCCGATTCCAAGCTGCGTGGTTTCCTGGAAATGCCGGGGGATACCGGTCTGCGCCGCTCCAACCCGCATATGCACCTGCTGGAATCATTCCTTGCCTGGTACGATGTGACGGGGAACCGCGATTATCTGCAGCGCGCCGCGCGGATCGTCGATCTGTTCCGGCATCACCTTTTCGATGCGGAGACATGGACGCTGGGCGAATATTTTACCGATGACTGGGAGCGCGCTCCGGGCGAAAAGGGCGAATGGACCGAGCCGGGGCATCATTTCGAATGGGCCTACCTCCTGTCCAATTTTGCTAAGGCGTCGGGCCAGAAAGACATCATCCGCCACGCGCGCAAGCTCTATGCCTCGGCCATTGCCAACGGGCTGAACCGCACGACGGAACTCGCCTATGGCGCTGTATCCCGGCACGGCCTGCCGCTCGACACCAATTCACGCAGCTGGCCGCAGACCGAGGCTGTGAAAGCCGCCATCGCGCTTGACGGCAATGGCGGGCCGGACCTCAAGCCGGAGGTCGAGGCGCGGGTGGGCCGCCTGTTCCGCTGGCATATCGAACAGGCGCCGAAGGGCCTGTGGATCGACCTGATCGATGAAAAGGGCAGGGCGCGGGCCGAAGAGGTGCCGGCCTCGATCTTCTATCATCTCGTCTGCGCCCTGACGCAATATGTGGATTACATCGGAAAGGCTTAATCCGGGGCTTGCACGGGCCAGGCCCGCATGGCGGTTTCGGCAATGCCTGTCAGTTCTTCGACGTTCGCGCCGTCGCGCGCCTGCACGGACATGCCTTGAATGATGGTGCCATAAAATCGGGCCAGCTGGCGCGTATTGGTGGTCTCCGGCAGTTCGCCCGTGCCGATGCCCTTGCGGATATAGTTCTCGATCATATCCAGACTGCCGCTGCGCATGGCAGCCAGACTAGCGGCGACCCCTTTCACTTCCGATGCGCAGGAGAGGACCGCCGTCGAGATCATGCAACCGCCCGGGCCTGCGGTGAACGTTTCCGCCGCGCCGCGCAACAGACGTCTGATCCCGCCATAAACCGTCTTTTCCTCCGTCAGTGCAGCCGGGAAATAGGCGCCGAAACTGCTGCGGTAGAGGTCGAGGACTTCCGCATAGAGCGCTTCCTTCGACCCGAAGGCCGTGTAGAGGCTGGGCGGGGTAATGCCCATCGCCGCCGTCAGGTCGTTGATCGACGTGCCCTCGTAGCCGTGCTCCCAGAAAAGCTGCAGTGCTTTCTCCCGCGCCGCCTCCCGGTCAAAGCTGCGCGGACGGCCGCGCTTGCGGCCGGGTTCTTCAACGGTGCTGTCAGATGGCTCGTTTATTTTCATAGTGACCACTAATAAATTTGTTGACGCGAAGCAGGCTTGTGCTAATCCTATTATATAGCGACCACTATTAAAAAGGAACAGGCCGATGAACATACCAGTTGCAACAGCCCTGACAACACTTGCCTTGACCGCTCCGGCACTGGCTGCACAGGCCGGTTTCAAGGACCGGCTCGACGCCGTGATTGATCGCGCCATCGCCGATCAGACCATCGTGGGCACCGTCATCCTGGTCGCCGAGAATGGCGAGATCGTCTATCGCCGCGCGGCGGGGTTTGCCGATCGCGAGGCCGGGGTGCCGATCGGGGAGAATGCCATCTTCCGCTTTGCATCGATGACCAAGCCGATTGTCGCGGTTACAGCCCTGCGGCTGGTGGAAGAGGGAAAGCTGAAGCTCGATGATCCCGTCACGCAGTATCTGCCGGATTTCCGGCCAAAACTGGCTGATGGCCGTGAACCTGTCATCACCATCCGGCAGCTGATGGATCACACGTCTGGCCTGAGCTATGGCTTCCTTCAGCCCGCCGACGGCCCCTATCGCAAGGCCAACATATCCGATGGTCTTGACCAGCCGGGGCTCTCCATCGAAGAAAATCTGCGCCGGATCGCAACGGTGCCCCTGTCGTTTGAACCCGGCACCAGCTGGGAATATTCGGTTGGCATCGACGTGTTGGGCGCAGTGCTTGCCAAGGCCACGGGCAAGACGCTACCCGAGCTGGTGAGCGAACACGTCACCGGAAAGCTGGGTCTCAAGGATACGGCATTCAGCGTGAGTGACCGGGCAAGACTGGCGGTAGCCTATGGCGATGCGCAGCCGCCGGTGCGGATGGACGGACCGCATGTCGTGCCGTTTTTCGATGGCGGCGTCAGCTTTGTATCGGACCGCATCTTCGATCCCGCTTCCTACGCGTCTGGCGGTGCGGGCATGGCCGGGACCGCCGATGAATATGTGAGCTTCCTCGAAACCCTGCGCAAGGGCGGCTCGCCCCTGCTGAAGGCCGCCAGCGTCAAGCTGCTGTCTGACAACCAGATTGGCGATATCGTCGTGACGGCCACGCCGCCGGGCTGGGGTTTCAGTCTCGGGTTTTCCGTTCTGAAAGACCCTGCGGCGGCGGGCTCGCCGCAATCGGCAGGCACCTGGCAATGGGGCGGTGTCTATGGCCAGTCGTGGTTTGTCGATCCTGAGCGCAAGCTTACCGTCGTTGCGCTGACCAATACGGCCCATGCCGGCATGATGGGGGCATTTCCCGATGGCGTGCGTGACGCCATCTATGGCAAATGATGGACATGGCGGGACAGATCAATGTCCCGCCTCCATGCCTCAATAGGGGCTTTCGACCTTGCCGGTTTCCACATAGACAGACTTGATCTGGCTGTAGTGATAGAGTGCAGCCAGCCCGTTTTCACGGCCGACGCCGGACTGCTTGAAGCCGCCGAACGGCATTTCAACCGGGGCGAGGTTGTAGGTGTTGATCCAGCACGTGCCCGCCTTGAGCTGGCTGATGACGCGGTGGGCACGGGAAAGGTCCCTGGTGAAGACACCGGCGGATAGTCCGAACTCCGTATCGTTGGCGCGGGCGACAACCTCGTCCTCGTCCTTGAAATCAAGCACGGCCATAACGGGCCCAAAAATTTCCTCCTGCGCGATGGTCATGCCATCGGTGACACCGGTAAAGATCGTCGGCTCGACATAGCAGCCGCCTTCAAAACCCTGCATCTTCGGCACGCCGCCGCCATAGGCAAGCGTCGCCCCCTCGGCCTTGCCCTTTTCGATATAGGCAACAACCTTGTCGCGCTGCGCCGCATTGATCAGCGGTCCCAGATGGATGTCCGGATCGAGCGGATCGCCGAGGCGGATTGCCTTGGTGCGCGTCACCAGCCGGTCGAGGAACCTGTCCTTGATGCCCTTCTGGACGAAGACGCGGGTGCCGTTCGAGCAGACCTGTCCGGTGGAATAGAAATTGCCGAGCAGCGCGCCGCCAACGGCGTTCTCCACGTCCGCATCGTCGAAAATGATCAGCGGCGACTTGCCGCCGAGCTCCATCGTGGCATGCTTCATGTGCGAACCGGCCTGTGCCAGCACTTTCTTGCCCGTGGGCACCGAGCCGGTCAGCGAGACCTTGGCGACAAGAGGGTGATCGACGAGCTGCGAGCCGACATCGCCAAACCCCTGCACCACATTGAATAGGCCATCGGGCAGGCCCGCCTCCCTGTAGATTTCCGCCAGGGCGAGCGCCGATAGCGGGGTGTTTTCCGACGGCTTGAAGATCATGGCATTGCCCGCGGCGAGCGCCGGGGCCGACTTCCAGCCTGCGCCCTGAATCGGATAGTTCCATGCGCCGATGCCGACGCACACGCCGAGTGCCTCGCGGCGCGTATAGGCGTAGGAGCCGCCAAGCTCGATCATCTCGCCATTGAAACCGGCGATGATGCCGCCGTAGAATTCCAGGGCATCGGCGGCCGAAGCCGGATCGGCAACCAGTGTTTCCTGAATGGCCTTGCCGGTATCAAGCGTTTCCAGTTCGGCGATCTCGGCATTGCGGGCACGCAGAAGGTCCGCCGCGCGGCGCAGGATGCGGCCGCGTTCCACCGGCTTGAGCGCTGCCCAGGCGGGCTGAGCGGCCGCCGCAGCCTGCACGGCCTGTTCGATCAGGGCCGGCGTTGCGCCAAACAGTTTTGCGATGATTTCGCCGGTCGCCGGATAGATCACATCGAGCGGCTTGCCGGCCTTGTCCTCGACGAAGCGGCCATTGATGAAATGTGATGCCTTCGGCTGCGCGCGCATGGTGTTCTCCTGAAGTTTGTTCATTCTTATATTACTCACCCCCCTCTGTCCTGTCGGACATCTCCCCCACAAGGGGGGAGATGGCTGGCAAGCCAGAGGGGGGTGAATACATAATCACTCACCGGTCGCTCACTTCCCAGCGCGGATTGATCCACGGTTCCTGATTGGAGCGCGGCAGGGAATCGCGGCCAAGAATATGGTCCGATGCCTTTTCGCCGGTCATGATCGAGGGACCATTCAGGTTGCCGTTGGTGACGCGCGGAAAAATCGAGGAATCGGCGACACGCAGGCCATCGACACCGATTACCCGGCATTGCGGATCGACCACGGCCATGGGATCGCTTGCCGCGCCCATCTTGCAGGTGCCGCAGGGATGGAATGCGCTTTCCGCGTGCTCGCGCAGGAAGTCGTCGATGGCCTCATCGGATTGAACATGCGCGCCCGGCGAAATCTCGCGGCCGCGATAGGGAGCAAGCGCCGCCTGGCCGAAAATCTCGCGGGTCAGCCGCACCGCATGGCGGAAGTCCGTCCAGTCATCGGGGTGTGACATGTAGTTGAAGACGATCTTCGGCTTTTCCAGCGGATCGGACGAGCGCAGGGTGACGCTGCCGCGCGACTTCGAGCGCATCGGACCCACATGCGCCTGAAAGCCGTGGCCCTTTGCCGCCGCCTTGCCGTCATAACGGATGGCCGCGGGCAGGAAATGGTACTGGATGTCGGGATAGTCGACACCGGGTTTTGAGCGCACGAAGGCGGCGGATTCAAAATGGTTGGTGGCGCCGTCGCCCGTCTTGAAGAACAGCCATTGCGCGCCGATCCTTGCCTTGGAAAACAGTCCGAGTTTCGAATTGAGCGTGATCGGTTTCAGGCTCTCCTGCTGGATGTAGACTTCCATGTGGTCCTGCAGGTTCTGGCCGACACCGGCGCGGTCAGCCACCACGGCAATGCCATGTTCCTTCAGGTGCTGTGCCGGGCCGATGCCCGACAGCATCAAAAGCTTTGGCGAATTGATCGACGACGCCGCCACGATCACCTCACGCCGCGCGCGCACGATTTCCGTCTTGCCGCGCCGGGTGATTTCCACCCCCGTCGCCCTTTGATTCTCAATGACCACACGCCGCGCGAAGCCATTGACGAGACTCACATTTCGCCGCTTCAGCGCCGGGCGCAGATAGGCATTGGCGGTGGACCAGCGGCGGCCATTGTGGATGGTCTGTTCCATGGCGCCGAAGCCCTCCTGCTTGGCGCCGTTATAATCTTCGGTGACTTCGAAACCGGCCTGCTTTCCGGCCTCCACGAAGGCGTGGAACAGCGGATTGTCGCGCCGCCCGCGCTGCACGTGCAGCGGGCCATTGGTGCCGCGCCATCCGGCCTCGCCGCCATGGGAATGTTCCATGCGCTTGAAATAGGGCAGCACATCCGCATAGGACCAGCCAGCCGCGCCGCTTTCCGCCCAATGGTCGAAATCATGGGCGTGGCCGCGCACATAGACCATGCCGTTGATGGAGGAGGAGCCGCCGATCACCTTGCCGCGCGGCGTGACCAGCGTGCGCCCGCCCAAATGCGGTTCCGGCTCGGACGAAAAGCCCCAGTCATAGGTGCTCATGTTCATCGGGAAGGAGAGGGCGGCGGGCATCTGGATGAACGGCCCCATATCCGTGCCGCCGAATTCGATGACGATGACCGAATGCTTGCCATCCTCCGACAGGCGGTAGGCCATGGCGGAACCGGCCGAACCCGAACCGATGATGACGAAATCTGCTTCCATAGCTGGCCCCATTATTCGCCGCGCGGAAAGCGCGCCTTGTCTTCCAGAACATTCAGATCCATGTGATTGCGCATGTAGCGTTCCGAGGCCCTCTGCAGCGGCTGGTAATCCCAGGGGTAGTAGGAGCCGTTGCGCAGGGCTTCATAGACAACCCAGCGCCGGGCCTGGCTCTCGCGCACGGCGGCGTCATAGGCGGCCATGTCCCAGCGCGCCCTGGCGGCAGCCGTGAACCGGGCCTGCAGCACGGCATGGGCGGGATCACCGGCAAGATTGGTCAACTCGTGCGGATCCGATTCAAGATCAAACAGTTGCGGCGGATCGATCTCGCAATGCACGAACTTGTATTGGCCGTCGCGCATACAGACGAGCGGGGCGTTGGAGCCCTCCGCCGCATATTCCATCAGCACCGGGCCCTGCCGCTTGCCGCCCGCGATGACGCCGGTCAGATCTTCGCCGTCGGTCCATGGTTTGACGGCGGCAATGTCGATACCGGCAAGTGCTGCAAGGGTCGGGTTGATATCGAGCGTCGATACCGGCTGCGTGACCAATTGCGGCTGGATGCCGCGACCGGCAATCATCAGCGGCACGCGGGCCGACCCCTCGAAAAAGTTCATCTTGAACCACAGGCCGCGCTCGCCCAGCATATCGCCATGGTCTGACGTGAAGACGATGATGGTGTCGTCGAGCATCCGCGTAGCCTGCAGTACCTCCAGAATTTCGCCGATCTTGTCATCGACATAGGAAATATTGGCGAGATAGCCCTGGCGTGCCCGGCGGATATTGTCGGTGGTAATATCGAATTGCGTGTAGTCGCAGGCCTGCATCAGGCGCTGCGCATGCGGGTCCTGCGCTTCGAAGGGGATGGCGGCAATGGCGGGTTCAAGCGCTGGCGAATTCTCGTAGAGGTCCCAGTATTTGCGCCGCGCCACGTAGGGGTCATGCGGATGGGTAAAGGAGACGGTGAGGCACCACGGGCGGCTCGCCGCATCGTCTGAGGTGCGCGACAGCTGGTAGAGCTTTTGCGTGGCATGAAACGCCACCTCGTCATCATACTCCATCTGGTTGCTGGTTTCGGCGACGCCAGCCCCGGTGACAGAGCCGAGATTGTGATACCACCAGTCGATGCGCTCGCCCGGCTTGCGGTAATCTGGCGTCCAGCCGAAATCGGCGGGATAGATGTCGGTGGTCAGGCGTTCCTCGAAGCCGTGCAACTGGTCGGGACCGACAAAATGCATCTTGCCGGAAAGGCCGGTGTAGTAACCGGCGCGGCGCAGGTGATGCGCATAGGTCGGAATATCCGAGGCGAATTCGGCGGCATTGTCATAAACGCGGGTGCGTGACGGCAGCTGACCGGACATGAAGGAGGCGCGGGCGGGGGCGCAGAGCGGCGAAGCGGTATAGCTATTGGCAAAGCGGGCCGAACGCTGCGCCAGAGCGCGCAGATGCGGGGCATGGATGAAGTCAGCCGGGCCGTCCGGAAACAGGGTTCCGTTCAGCTGGTCGACCATCAGGATAAGAATGTTCGGTCTTGTCATTGGGATGCTCCGGCGGCGGCTAGTTTCGTCGTCACGTAATCTTCCACGAGCGCGATTGCCGAAGCTGCCTCAGGCGCGCCATTGCGCAGCGCATGGCGGATATAGAGCCCGTCGATCATCGCCCCGGTGCCCTCGGCAACCTGCAGGGCGGTGGCCCGGTCGGTCATGTTGCTGAGGGCAAAGGCCAGGTTGGACTGCATGCGCCGGGCATAGACACGCAGGAGGCGGCGGGTCTCGACCGATTGCTGCGCATGCACGTAAAAGGTCAGCCACGCCGCCACGGTCTGCGGCGCGAACTGCGAGGCGGAGAAGTTGACGGCAATAATGGCGGCAACGCGTTGCGCCGGCGTCTGTGCTGTGGCCAGAGCGGCGAGAAGGTCCTGCCCGAGTTCTTTCAGGAGATGGCGCATGGTGGCGAGCATCAGCTGTTCCTTGCCGCCGAAATAATGATGCGCCAGTGCTGGCGAAACACCCGCTTCATGGGCGATTTCCGCGACGGTCACATCAAGCGAGCCGCGCTGGCCGATGGTGCGGATCGCCGCATCGATCAACTCCCGCTTGCGCAGTGGTTCCATTCCGACTTTGGGCATGCTGAAAACCTCGTTCGGAGCAATTATTATTCTTGATTGACTGGTCAATCAATAAAAATCACGACATTTTGGAGCGGTATTTGATGGGAGTGCGAACCACGCGGGGGTGCGGGATGCAACCACCGGCAAGCAATAAACGGCTCTCCACGATGCTCCCAGCCGCACGATAATTGCCAAACCACAGGCCCCGGTATTGCACTGCAACAAAGCCCTTTACCTTGAAACGATGCGGGTTCATGGTTACGTCAACAAGAATGACATTTTGGAGGAATGACATGACAGCCTGTATCGTTGGATGGTCGCATCTGCCTTTCGGAAAACTGGAAGGCGAGAGCGTTGAAAGCCTGATCGTCAAGGCGGCCGTCGCTGCGCTCGATCATGCAGGCATCGGCCCCCAGGATGTGGACGAGATTGTCCTTGGCCACTTCAATGCCGGATTCTCGCCGCAGGATTTCACCGCCAGCCTCGTCCTGCAGGCCAGCGATGCCTTCCGCTTCAAGCCCGCCACGCGCGTGGAAAATGCCTGCGCCACCGGTTCGGCCGCCGTGCATCAGGGCATCAAGACCATTCGCGCCGGTGCTGCCCGTGTTGTATTGGTGGTGGGTGTCGAGAAGATGACATCGACGCCGGGACCCGAGATCGGCAAGAACCTTCTCAAAGCTTCTTACCTGCCGGAAGAGGGCGATATCCCCGCCGGTTTTGCCGGAGTGTTCGGCCAGATCGCGGCTGCCTATTTTCAGAAATATGGCGACCAGTCCGATGCGCTGGCGACAATTGCCGCCAAGAACCACAAGAACGGCGTCAACAACCCTTACGCGCAGATGCGCAAGGATCTGGGCTATGAGTTCTGTCGGCATGAAAGCGAAAAGAACCCCTTCGTTGCCGGTCCGTTGAAGCGGACGGATTGCTCGCTGGTATCGGACGGCGCGGCGGCGCTGGTTCTCACGGACACGCAGACCGCGCTCAAGATGAGGCGCGCCGTGGCTTTCCGTGGCGCTGCCCATGTGCAGGATTTCCTGCCGATCTCCAAGCGCGACATCCTCTTGTTCGAAGGTTGCGCCGAAGGCTGGAAGCGCGCCCTCGATCAGGCTGGCGTCACCATCGACGATCTGTCCTTTGTCGAAACCCACGATTGCTTCACCATCGCCGAACTCATCGAATATGAGGCCATGGGACTGGCCAAGCCGGGCGAGGGCGCCAAGGTTGCGCTGGAAGGCCAGACGGCCATGGGCGGGCGCCTGCCGGTCAATCCATCCGGTGGTCTCAAAGCCAAGGGCCATCCGATTGGCGCCAGCGGCGTCTCCATGCATGTGCTCTCCTCCATGCAGTTGACGGGCGAAGCCGGCGGCATTCAGGTGCCGGATGCCAAGCTTGCCGGCATTTTCAACATGGGTGGCGCTGCCGTGGCCAACTACGTGTCGATCCTCGAACGCATCAAGTAAACCGCCCGATAGCGGTTTTTCCGAATCCGGGACTTCAAGTTCCGGATTCGCCGTGTCAAAAGCATCCGGCAAATCCATGAATTGAATCATCTTTTCCGGCGGGGGAAAAAGACATGTCGAACGGATGGAAGGAATCGGCATCCGCCTGGATTGCCGAACAGGCGGAAGACGGTGATTACGGTCGCGTTTATGTTCTCGACAAACCGATGCTGGAGCGCGTCAGCGGCCGCGGTTTTAAAAACGCACTCGATGTCGGCTGCGGCGAGGGCCGCTTCTGCCGCATCCTCAAGGACCTTGGAATCAAGCCGGTCGGTATTGACCCGACCGAGGAATTGCTGGCGCAGGCGCAGGCCCGTGATCCCGAAGGAGACTATCGTTTCGGTTATGCGGAGGCGCTGGAGTTTCCCGATGCTTCCTTCGATCTGGTTGTAAGCTACCTCTCGCTCATCGATATTCCCTATCTGCGCAAGGCCATCGCTGAAATGGTCAGGGTACTTGCACCGGGTGGAACCCTGCTGATTGCCAATCTCAACAGCTTCAACACGGCGGGACAGCCGGCAGGCTGGCAGCCCGATATCAATGGCGATCCGCGCTTCTATGTTGATCATTATCTTGAGGAGCGTGTGGACTGGGTGGAGTGGCGCGGTATCCGCATCCAGAACTGGCATCGGCCGCTGAGCACCTACATGTCGCTACTCCTTGGCCACGGTCTTGCCCTGCGCCATTTTGCCGAACCAGCACCGTATGGCGGCGATCCTGACAAGGCTGATCGCTACCGCCGGGTGCCCTATTTCCTTGTCATGGAATGGCAGAAGAACGGCTGAGCGCAAATCTCCGGTTTTCGCCATTGGAAAGGCAAGCGGAGCATCCTATAAGACCATCAATTCCGGCGGGTGCCGGTCGATTTCCCGAGCAATGTAGGGCGTTATGAGCAATCCGGTTCTGGTTGAAGTTTTTCGCGGCGAAACAGTGGAGAGCCGTCATCGCGGCGCGGTTGTTGTCACCGATGGCGACGGCAGGATTGTCTATTCGGTTGGCGATATCGAACGGCCGACCTTTCCCCGGTCGGCAATCAAGGCAATCCAGGCGCTGCCGCTGGTGGAAAGCGGCGCCGCCGATGCCTATGGTTTTGGCAATGAGGAACTGGCCATGGCCTGCGCGTCGCATTCGGGCGAACCGCTGCATGTGAGCAAGGCCGCCGACATGCTCGGCCGTGCCGGTCTCGACCTCTCCGCGCTGGAATGCGGCGCGCATTGGTCATCCGATCAGTCCGTGCTGATCGCGCAGGCCCGCAGCATGCAGGAGCCGACGGCGCTGCACAACAACTGCTCCGGCAAGCATTCCGGATTTCTCTGCACCTGCGTGCATCTCGGCATCGAGACTGCAGGCTATTCGACCCTGGGATCGCCGACGCAGACCATGGTATGCGAAGCCATGGAGAGCGTAACCGGTGCGGTTCATGCACTGGATCGCTGCGGCACCGATGGTTGCTCCATCCCGACCTATGCCATTCCGCTGAAAAGCCTTGCCCATGGCTTTGCCCGCATGGTGACGGGCACCGGCCTGCCGCCGGTGCGGGCCAAGGCTGCAAAGCGTCTGCTCGATGCCACCATGGCAGCCCCATATTATGTTGCAGGCACCAACCGTGCCTGCACGCGGCTGATGGAAATGGCGCCGGGACGCATCTTCGTCAAGACCGGCGCGGAAGGTGTTTTCGTTGCGGCTCTGCCGGAATTCGGCCTCGGCATCGCAATCAAATGCGACGACGGTGCGACACGCGCCTCCGAAGCGATGGTTGCGGCAGTCCTTGCCCGGATTTTCCGCAATGACGCGGAACTGGAATCGAAGCTCGACCGGTTTGCCGACCGCGAAATGCGCAACTGGAACGGCATCACCTATGGCGTTGTCAGCCCGGCCGATATTCTGACGGAAGCCAATATCAACTGAGAATGTTGCGCTCGACGATCAGCCCGTCATAGCCGCTGGCATTCTGCCGGGCGAGATCCTTGGTCACCGCATCCATCCAGCGGTGGCCGAGAATGCCGCCCCGGACGGCTTTTCCAATGATATTGTCGGTGACGATGGCGGAGCCAACGCCATCGACGACACTGACATAAATGCCGGTGCCCGCCTGCCGGATCACATTGCCCGTCGCCGTGAGGTTGCGCATGTAGGGGCCCCAGCCCAGCTTGATGCCATAGAGGGCCGCGTTCTCGATGACGTTGCCCGTCACGGCAATATCCGCTTCGACGCTGATGCCGATGCCGAAACCCGGCGCATCGGCGGGATAGGGCCCGATGGCCGTGAGGTTGCGCACCACATTGCCGCTGCAGGTGCCCATGCGCCCGCCGCCGTCGAAATTGACCATGGAAATGCCGCTGGCTGCGCCATCGACGATGTTGTTGGCGATGACGGCGCCTTCGAAGGCGAATTCGGAATAAAGCGCCATCTCGCCGCTGCCGGTGCAATTGTTGCCGATGATCTGGACGTTGTTTCCGGCATTGGCGCGGACGGCGGAGAAGGCGCAGTTCTTCAGCACATTGTTGGAAACAAGCACGTTGCCGGCACGGAACACATTGATGCCATTGCCGTTCTGGCCGGTGCCGCCGCCATCGGCGCGGATATTCTCGACGCGGTTGCCGCTGACGATGGTCCCGTCCGGTCCCTGCGCATCGCGAAAGATCAGGATGCCGCCATTGCCGCACGCGCCGACATGGTTGGCAGTGATGTCGAGGCCGGTGGATTGCGACGCGAAAATACCCGCATCGCGTGCGCCGCTGATGCGGTTGTTGCGGATACTGCCGCCGCATTGAGAAAGCGCGATGGCGTTTTTGGCCGATGCCACGACATCGCAATCCTCGATGACGATCCGGGTGACATTGGCAGCATCGACCAGTGCCTTGACGCTGCCGGCAAGCGGCTGGTTCGCGCCGTCGATGACAAGTCCGCTGAGGCGGATCTGCGTGCCGCTGCTGGCCCTGAGAAAGGAACCGCCGCCTCCGTAGACGAGGCGGGTTGCGCCGGGAATGCCGGCGAGATTGGTCCGTGCGGGCAAATCCACGCCGGAAACAATATAGGTTCCGGGTTGCAGGAAAATCTGGTCGCCGGTCTGGCTCGCCTTCTGCAGGAGGGCATTGAGCGCCTTGCCCTGATCGTCAGGCGATCCCGGATTGAGCCCTGCGGAGGTCGCCGCAAAAGTCCGGGCGGGCAGGAGTGCCCCGGCACCAAGACCGGCCATGCCACCGAGAACAAGACGTCTGTCGATCACGGGCTTTACCTCAGGTTCAGCGTTTGGACAGGCCAGGGATTGTGCGTCTTCTGGCCAATCGATTGATGGCACTTGCAGCTTGCTCAGGCAAGGCATACCTTCACCCGATGAGCAGAGCTTTCACCAAGGAAGATGACAGCAATTCATCGATTGATCTGGGCGAGCGCCCCGTCAGTCCGCACCGGAATCTGGTGACCGAAAACGGTCTTGCCATGATCGACGCGGAGATCGCTGCCCTGCACGAGGAACTGGCCAAGGGCAATGCCGAAGCCGATCGCGATCTGATCGCGCGGGCATCGCGCGATCTGCGCTACTGGACGGCGCGGCGCGAGACGGCGGAGGTTTCCCATCCCGACCCCGCCAGCTCCGTGGTGCGCTTCGGCATGACGGTGACCATCGCCGATGAGCACGATACCCGCCACAGCTGGGCCATTGTCGGCGAGGACGAGGCCGATGCCAGCCACGGCAAGATTTCGCATGTCTCGCCCATGGCGCAACTGATGTTCGGCAAATCGCTCGGCGATATTTTCGAACTCAACGGCCGCGAATGGGAAATCATTGCGATCGGACTGCCGCAGGTTGAATCGGAATAACCAGAAAAAGCCTTAAACCATTCGCTTACAACGGCTTTTTGGCCGGTTGCCTCAATTGGGCTGGCAAAGCCAGGCTCAGCTTTGCGGATGCATCATAAGCCATTGCCATCTGCCCCAGACGCAATAGCAGACGGTATTAGGATCAATCCCTTATCCGTTTCTAAAACCTCAAGTTCGTCACCGATTTTAAGATTGTAACGATCAAGAATTTCATCTGGAATAATGAAACCAACTTCGTCTCCGATCTCTATCAAGGTGACCACATACATGATCTGCGCCCCAGTGTTGCGAATGAATTACAACACCTGCAGTCAAGTGAATCAAGATTGCTGATCTCATCACTTCGTCTTACAGCCAGCCCTTCTTGCGGAAGATCAGCAGCGGGATGACCGCCGAGGCGATCATCATGCCGATGGCCATGGGATAGCCCCACATCGTCTTGAGTTCCGGCATGAACTGGAAATTCATGCCGTAGATCGAGGCCACCAGCGTCGGCGGCATGAAAGCGACGGCCGCCACCGAGAAAATCTTGATGATGGCGTTCTGTTCGATGGAAATGAGGCCAACCACCGTGTCGAGCAGGAAGGTGATCTTGTTGGAAAGGAAGTCGACATAGGTGCTCAGCGACTGGGTGTCGCGCTCGAGCGACTTGATCCACGCCTTCGTCTCTTTCTTGTAGCTGTTCTGCTCGGTGATCGCGGCCATATACACGAGCAGGCGGCTCACCCCGGCAATGCTTTCACGCACCTTCGACAGAAACGCACCCTGGCCGCCGATCCGCGTGAGACTGTCGCGGAAATTCTTCGTCGTCATCGGCTTGTCATTGTCGGAACGGCGGAAGATCGTGTGGGAATTCTGATCGATATCGGAAGCGACGCCTTCGAGAATGTCGGCAATGCGATCCGTCACGGCTTCGATGATCCCAAGCAGAATGGTCACGCCGCTGCATTTTTCATTGATCAGCCCGTTGCCGGGCTTTGAGGCCCGGCTGACAAAAAGGCTGAAGGCCCGCGGCTCGGCATAGCGCACCGTCACCAGGAACGAACCCGTCAGGATGAACGAGATCGGGCTGATGGCGTGATGTTTGTCCTGGGTGAAATAGAGGATCGGCGCCGTCAGGTATTGTCCGCCATTTTCCGTATAGAAGCGGCTGGACTCCTCGATCTCCACCATATCCTCGCGGGTAGGAATGGCGGTCTTGGTCCAGGTTTCGGTCTGGACATCCTCGTCATGGGTGGGATTGAGCAGGTCGATCCAGACCGTATTGTCAGGCAGGGCATCGCCGACCTTGGCCGGGCGTGCGGCCAGATGGTCTGCTTCAAGCGTATAAACAACGATCATGTCACAATAAATCCAGCAAGGTATCAATAAGCTTTTCCGCCGCTTCGCCGATGACAGTACCGGGCGGAAAGATAGCGGTCGCGCCGGCCTTCAGCACGGCATCGAAATCCTGGGGCGGGATGACGCCGCCGACGATGATCAGGATGTCGTCGTGCTCGCGTCGTTTCAGCGCCTCTTTCAGTTCGGGAACAAGGGTGAGATGCCCGGCGGCCAGCGAGGACACGCCGACAATGTCGACATTGCTCTCAATGGCAAGCTCCGCCACTTCATCGGGTGTCTGGAACATGGCACCGACGATCACGTCGAAGCCGAGATCGCCGAACGCGGTTGCAATCACCTTCTGGCCGCGGTCGTGGCCGTCCTGGCCCATCTTGGCAACGAGGATGCGCGGCTTTTCGCCCGTCCGCTTTTCATAGGCGGCAGCCTTGGCCTGCACCCGGTCGATCACTGCGCTCTTGCCGACTTCCTTCCGATAGACGCCGGAAATGGTGCGGATATCGGCGACATGGCGGCCATAGGCCTTTTCCAGCGCCAGCGATATTTCGCCAACCGTTGCCCGCGCCCGTGCAGCCTTGATGGCAAAGTCGAGCAGATTGCCGGTGCCGGATTTCGCCGCGCTGGTCAGGGCGGCGAGCGCGCTGTCCACAGCGGTCACATCGCGCGTGCCCTTGAGCTGCTGCAGTTTCGACAGCTGGCGGGCGCGCACTTCGGCATTGTCGATTTTCAGCACATCGATTTCGACGTCCTCGGCCGGCCGGTATGAATTGACCCCGATCACCGGCTGCTGGCCGCTGTCGATGCGGGCCTGGGTTCGCGCCGCTGCCGCCTCGATGCGCAGTTTGGGAATGCCCTGCTCGATGGCTTTTGCCATGCCGCCGAGCGTTTCGATTTCCTCGATATGGGCAAGGGCGCGGGTGGCGAGATCATGCGTCAGGCGTTCCACATAGGCCGAACCACCCCAGGGGTCGATGATGCGCGTGGTGCCGGATTCCTTTTGCAGGATCAGCTGGGTGTTGCGGGCGATGCGGGCCGAATGGTCGGTCGGCAGGGCCAGCGCCTCGTCGAAGGAATTGGTGTGCAGCGACTGGGTGTGGCCCTGGGTCGACGCCATGGCCTCGATCATGGTGCGCATGATGTTGTTGTAGGGGTCCTGCGCGGTGAGCGACCAGCCTGATGTCTGCGAATGGGTGCGCAGGGAGAGCGAGCGTTCGTCCTTCGGATTGAAGTTCTTCTTCAAAAGCACCGCCCAGAGCAGGCGCGCGGCGCGCATCTTGGCCACTTCCATGAAGAAATTCATGCCGATGGCCCAGAAGAACGACAGGCGCGGGGCGAAAGTGTCGATGTCGAGCCCGGCGGCGACACCGGCCCGGGCATACTCGATGCCGTCGGCAATGGTGTAGGCAAGCTCGAGATCGGCGGTCGCACCGGCTTCCTGCATGTGGTAGCCGGAAATCGAAATCGAGTTGAATTTCGGCATGTTCTTCGATGTGTAGGAAAATATGTCCGAAATGATGCGCATCGAAGGCTGCGGCGGATAGATGTAGGTGTTGCGCACCATGAACTCTTTCAGAATGTCGTTCTGAATGGTTCCGGCGAGCCGTTTCTGGTCGACACCCTGTTCTTCGGCGGCAACGATATAAAGCGCCAGAATTGGCAGAACCGCGCCGTTCATGGTCATCGACACGGTCATCTCGCCGAGTGGAATACCGTCGAACAATTGCTGCATGTCGAGAATGGAATCGATGGCAACGCCCGCCATCCCGACATCGCCGGCCACGCGCGGATGATCGCTGTCATAGCCGCGGTGCGTGGCAAGATCGAAGGCGACGGAAAGGCCCTTTTGACCGGCCGCCAGATTGCGCCGGTAAAAGGCATTGGATTCTTCGGCGGTCGAAAACCCCGCATATTGCCGGATGGTCCAGGGCTGCTGGACATACATGGTGGGGTAGGGCCCGCGGATGAACGGCGCGGAGCCTGGAAACGTGTTGAGATGGGCAAGGCCCTTCAGCGCCGCATCGCCATAGGCGCGCTTGACGCGGATGCCCTCCGGTGTTTTCCACACCGCCGCTTCCGGCTTGCGGGCCGACGATTTGGGTTCTTGCCAGTCGATCTGGGTAAAATCGGGAACTCTCATTCTGCGGAAGCCTGCAATGTTTCATCGATGCGCGGGAAGGTCAGCGGCTCGCAGTGAACCACGCCATCCGTCGGCAGCGGCATGTGGGGGGCATCAAGCACGGTCACCGGCCGCTCGTCCCTGGCAGGGAAAAGTGTCGTTCCGATGATCGCACGCTTGCCGGAGCGATATTCTTCACTGCGCGCCTTGCGGGCCGCGATGACGCGCTGTTGGAAGCGGTCTTCGACCAGGCTCTGCAGGATGCCGCCTTCCTTTTCCAGCATCTGGAATTCCTTCCATGCGGCCTCGCACAGCGCGTCGGTCAGGGCTTCGATCGCGCCCGAACCGGCTCCCGGATCGGCGACGAAGGCGAGATTGCTCTCATCGGCCAGCACGAGCTGGGTGTTGCGGGCAAGCCGCCGCGCAAACGAATCGGGCAGGCCGTGGGTGATGGTATGCGGCAGGATGGCGAGGCTGTCGGCGCCGCCCACTGCCGCCGCGAAAGCGGCGATGGTGGTGCGCAGCGTATTGGTCTCGCAATCCTTCCTGGTCATCATCCGCATGGAGGTTTCCGCATGGATGGTTGCGGCCGAAGGCGGGATGCCGCAGGCCTCCTGCAGACGTGCCCACAGACGGCGCAGCGCCCGCAGCTTGGCAATGGACAGGAACTGATCCTGATCGACAGCGATGGAAAAACCGATATGCGGAGCGGCGTAGACAATCGGCTGGCGTGCTTCCTCGAACAGGCGGAAATGCCCCGATGCGATGGATAGCATGGCGCCCAGTTCCTGCGCCTCCGTTGCACCGGCATTGTGATAGACGCGGCCATCGGCCTCCAGCACGATCCCCGGCAGATCGGTGGAGAAGAACCCGGCCAGTGACTGCGGCAGGGATGCCTTGAGCGCCGCCAGCGTCATGCGCAGGCGGCCGGTTCCGGCCAGCGTTGCCGCGGGATCGATGCCCAGCGAGAAACTCAATGTCTTCGGATTGATGTTGCGCGGACGCATGTAGTCGACGAACCAGTCGGCGCAGGCGCGGCTGCGCGGATGCACATCCATGCGCAGGTGGATCATCTCCAGATGCACGCCGCGCAACACCTGATCGACCGCCTCGCGCGTTGACGGCAGACCGTAGCCAAACGCATTGGGCGCCCCTTCGAACACCAGCGAAATACCGGTCGCACCGTTTTCCAGATCTTCCAGAAGCTGCCTGTTGGCGCGTACCGGGTCCGGATCGTCGATGCGCTGGACGATATGCCATGGCTGCGCCGGATTGCGGCGCGGGGTCAGCCGGGCATTCTTGCGGCGTTCATACAGCGGCTCGATGGCGATATTGTCGTCCGTCCGTGAGACGAGGGCCTCATGGAAATCCGCACCCTTCAGGGCTTTCTGGGCCAGTTTGACCCAGTCCTCGCGGTTTGCCGCGGCAAACGCCGTGTCCTTTAGGATAGACGCGTCCATGCTCACTCCCGGTCGAATCAAACCGGTTTTCCGCGAAATGAGATCATTTCGGCTGGAAACCGGCGTCACTGTTGGTTTTCGGTGCGCAAAAACGCAATGTGCGTCATGCCCGATATTTCCTGCCAACTTTAGGGGGTGTTATGCTGCTTCGCAATAAAACAAAATATATGGCCCTGAGATATTGGACCCGGAAATCCCGCTTCGGCTCGTCAAGACAGGTCCATGTATCGGCCCATCGAAGTGACGGACCGATGAGTCCCTGATTTCCTCGGGATCGATGAGGCCGGCAGCAGCCTTGATCCGCTTACGGATGCGACTTACTGATGCGATCGGCCGGACCCGCCGCTATAGCTGGTCCGGTAGCGGGGAATGAAGGCCCTGTGGCCGTCCGGCCGGGTCATTCCGGGACGCCCGTTCCAGCCGTGACGATTGCCGCGGTAGTCCCAACGGCGTCCGCCATAATAGCGCCGGCCGTAACCTCGCCCGTAGTAATCCCGGCTGTAATAGCCACGTCCATAGCGCGGACCGCCAAAATAGATCGAATCATAGTAGCCGCCATAGCCGCCATAATAACCGCCATAGCCGCTATATCCCCGATAATAGGTGCCTTCCACGCACCCGGACAGCGCCAGGCCCGAAAACCCGATCATGGCGGCAACGAAAAGAGACTTGATAGACATCGGATGTACTCCCGAACATCGTTCTTGTTTGCTCAAACAAGTTCAGTCCCGAATGGTTCCTTAAATTCTTCTTCCGTTCCAGTATATTTTGTATGACAACACCCGAAGGACAGTCACAATTCAGCTGTGCCGGTAATCTATTGTGTTCGTTGCAGAAAGTTGGCGTGCGGGCGGTTTATGAAATCAGCGCGCCGCACGCAGAAAAACGTACTCGATCCCGTCGATCTCGTCCATTTCCTCGCCGACTTTGGCAAAGCCCAGACGCTGCACGATCCGAAGCGACGGCGGGTTTTCAGGCGATACGGATGCGGCAAAAAATTGGACGCCGTGGACATCGCGCGCCCAGTCCATAACGGCCTCTGCCGCTTCGGATGCGTAGCCTTGTCCTCTGTCATCGTTGAAGATGAGATAGCCGAACTCGACCGCATGGCGCGCATAGGACTGCAGATAATCGGGGTCTGGCCGGGTGTGAAACCGGATGTGGCCGACCATGCGCCGTTCCCCGGTCAATATGATCGCACGCACCGACCATGGCAGATAGTCCGGGTCTTCGTTAAGGCGCATCTGGCCGTATTCGAGGGCACCGGGGTCTTCCAGCAGCTCGTGCGGTATCGCTGTTCCGGTGATGCGGCTGGCCTGGGCGAGATCACCGGCCAGACAGGCGGTAACCGCTTCGGCGGGCATGAGCCGAAGGGTGAGGCGGGGCGTGACGATATCTTCGATAGCGGGTGCGGCGTGGTCTGTGGTCATGCGCGGCAACCTATCCGCCGGTTTGACATTCATCAAGCGGGCGGCGTCCGGTCAGGAGCGGACAGCCGTTCCTTTGTCCAGTATGGCGCACAGCTGCACGAATTCGGTCGCCTCGATGGGCGTATCGCCGTTGATGTAAATTCTCGACACGTCCCGAAGCTGGGGAATGGCCATGCACGCCTGATCGACAGTTGGATATTTGTGCTCCGTGGAAGCCAGATTGTTGTCGAGGGTGAGTACGATTGTTTCTGCGTCGCGATTGACATCAGATGGATCGATCACGGTCTGCTCCTGGTGCTCATTGACTTGCGAGCACCGATTTTACGGCAAATGGCAGCAATGCCAAGCGCCGAAAAACCGGCGCTGTGGATAACCTGTTAATCATCCTCCTGGTCAAGGGACCTGTCGCAATGCAGGTCCGGCAACCAGGAAAGGGCGGATTGCCGCCACAGTTCCTCCCGGGGAACAAGGCTGTCGCGCTGCGTCATGCAACCGGTACGCAGCATGTAACGGGCTGGATGCGTATCGGTACCGGTGGAGTAGAGTGGAGTCCCGCAGTCCGCGCAAAATCCCTGAATGCGCTGTCTGCCACTATCGGCTGTCTTTACATAGGTTTTTGGGGTGCCGCCGACAAACCGCAGTGCGCTCGCAGCTGCAGGCACGGAGACCCGGAATGCGGTGCCTGTGAGCTGCTGGCAGTCGGTGCAGTGACAGATCGTGACCGCAGCAGGGTCCACATCCGCTTCGAATCTGATCTTGCCGCAATGGCAGGAGCCATCCACTTTCATTGCGTTTCTCCCGTTCGGGCACGAACCCGGCAGTCTGGAATTTCCAGAGCTAGGCGCCGAGCGCTTCCGGCTTTTTGATCTCGATTTCGACAAAGGCAATCGCATGCGGGGAGCCGTTCATGACATCGTGTTTGATGCCCGACGGGCGCTGGTAGGACTGGCCTGCCGTCAGTGGCACGTCGGTGACGTCGGTTCCGTTGTGAATGCGCAGGATTCCATCCACCAGCATGACAACGAAATAGGGCCATCCGTGCTCATGCCAGCCGGTGACCGCGCCCGGCTGAAAATCCCAGCGGGTAATGCGCACGGCATCATCGTCTTGCTGAACGGTCGGTATGGCAGGCAGATCGCACTGGAAGGCCAATTGTCGTGTTCCCGGTTGCAGTGATGTCTCCGGTTGCCGATCCAATCCTGTCCGCAGCAGGAAAGCAAGTGGCTTCGGCCCGGTGTCAGAGCCCGCGGCTGCAGGTCGCCGCCGCGCGGCCCTGCTGCCATTGCTCGCGCACGGCCGCTGCCGCGTTCAGCGCGGCGAACAGGCACAGGGCCGCGCACAGCAGCGCGACGGCCAGACGAAACGGCTTTTGCGGGGGACTGGCATGCAGCGCAAGGCCGGTGCCGTAAATCAGCAGGGCCGGCACCGCATAGAAAAGCACCTGAAGCGGCCCGTCGCAATCCACGCCGTCGATGCCTTGCGCCTTGTATTCATTGACCGGGAGCCCGCCCGCCAGAATCGCCAGTGGCAATGCCGCGATGAGCAAGAGATACCCCAGCCATTTCAGACGCATGCTTGCCATGAACACGGTGATCTCAGGGAGCGCGAAGGGGATCCTGCAGGGAATGGGGCGGTATCTGCCCGGGACCGGCTTGTTTTTTCGAGAACAGCGCAAGAGCTCCCAGCAGGGCAAACATAAGAACAAGCACGCCGATCACAAGGCATTTGTGTCTCATCAGGCATCTCCATTGTGACGTCGATGTGACTGTGAAACAGTTTTTTGGCAGCAATCGGGTCGCAGGTCAAATTCCGGGTCTGCGGCGTGGGCCGGATGCCTGGTTCGGGCAAGAAAAAACCCGGCAGGACGACCGTGCCGGGTTTTGCTTCGGGTGGGAATCAGCGGCAGACGCGCACTTTTCTGACAATGATTCGGCCATGGACGCGATGCCGTTCCGTGCGCACGAAGCAGTGGCGATTCCACCGGCGATGGTGGCGTCTGTAGCCTGGCCGATAGTCGACATTCTGGATCAGGCTGCCCGTGGTTCCGGCAGGGCTGGCGGTCTGGGCCAGCGGGACGGAGAGCGGGGCTGCTTCGGACGGCGCATTGAACGCCATCAGGGATGTCAGGGCGATCGCTGTAGCAAGTATCAGGCTTTTCATTTTGAACCTCTGAGCTATTGACGCTAACAACAATACACCCGGGTTGCGCCGTGTTCCCATATTACAAAAATTTTAGGTTGGGCGGTGCGGGAAGACACGGTTGCAACCCTATGGCGAATCGTTGGCTTGCCATCCGGGCAGAGCCTGCTGCTCCTCCTCCGTCAGATCAATCGCAAAGGTGCCAATGGTCCTGTTGCCCTTGGCAAAGGCGAGGACCGACAGCAGGCTTGTCACCAGGGCCGGGTCTTCGGCTTTCGGATAGATGTGCAATGCAAGCGTGGCCATATCGACCCACGCCCGTTCATAGGCGTCCATCAGCCATTCCGGGATCGGCGGATTGCGGTCATTGTTGAGGCGGGCGGCTTCAATGGCGGCAACGAGGGCAAAGGCGTTCCAGTCCTTGAGCTTGAGCTGCCAGGCAATCCGCACGATTTCCGGGACGGCGGCATAGGCGGCGGTGTCCACATCGCCCCGGTGGTGCAGGTTTTCCCACAGCTCGTGCCAGGCAAGGGTAAAATCACCCTGCTCAAGCGCCTGCAGCGCATCCGCCGGGTTGTAGAGGTCGCGATAGCCGCTGAGAAGCGTGTACCAGCGCTCATCGGTCCAGGCCAACAAACTCATGACTGCCCCCTGCATGTTCTCACCCGGCCAATCAACCGCGTTGTCACGGGGAAAGCAAGAACGTCTGCTAATCCTGATAAATATAGGATGCGCACATATCGCTGTTGCTGGACGGCGCCTTGCCGCCGGTAAACACGGCCACTTCCGTCAGCCCTTCCCCAGCACCCCAGGTGGCGACATAGGAAACATCGCCGGAACCGCACAGCTTGTTGCCGTTTTCCAGTTCGGGATCCGCAGGGGTTTCGACCTTGTAGACCGATGCGTTGACACTCTTTCCGTCGACAATGAAGTGGTCGCCGAGCAATGACGAAAAAGCCAGAGCCTCGCCATTGGCAAAGGTGATGCTGAAATCATCCATCGTGATGTCGCCTGTGATGCTCTGGGCGGTGTTGCTGTAGGCCGTGTACGTGTCTCCCTCGGCCCATGCTTGGCCGCCCTGGGCGGCGAGAACGAGAAAAGTGGCGGGCACGAGACAACGTAAGGTGTATTTCAAGCGCAGCCCTCCGGTCGAACCTGTTGGGATGGGCGGCGATACTGCCGCACCCGTTCTGGACGATTTTGCAACAATCGTCTTGGCATTGATCTAATAGGCTTTTTCCGGCATCGCGCAAGCTCGAACGGCTGTCGTCGAGCGCTTTAAAATTCCCTTTCGCGTCTTACTGCCCCGGGGCAGGTGGCGCCCGAAGGCACAACGAAAACCGCCATTTGCCGGGTTATCGCTTCGGCAAACGGCTGAAATCGTCAAAGCTGCCCGGTCACGCGCAACCGGCCAGGCAGCGGCTGTCAGCGGCGGATGGCCCGCCCGACACCGACCAGAATGCAGGCACCGATGAATCCGGCGATGAGATAGCCGATCCAGCCGGTCAGAACGATGCCGAACACCGATAGAATGGCATTGGCAAGAACCGCGCCGACGATACCCAGAATGATATTCATGATGATGCCGGTATCGCTCTTCATGAACATCTCGGCCAGCCAGCCGGCCAAGCCGCCGATAATGATGGCTGCAATCCAGCCCACGCCTGCAGTTCCCATATCAATACCCTCCGTTGTGAACATTCACGATCATTCAAACGGCCTCATCCGCCGTTTGTTCCGCGCGGCACGATCTATTTCCATTGTTTGGCCGGACGCCAGCCGTCTTCGTCATCCCGTTCACGCAGCCAGCGCCTGATTTCGCGGCAGCTGCGCGGGCGGCCGTCGCTGACCCTGCCATCGGTGCAGGGATCGTAGCGCTCCCGGCGTTCCCGGTAGCGTTCCCGGTAGCGGTCGCGGCGCTCGAGCATGCGCATGATTTCGCGGCAACTGCGCGGTTTGCCGTCGCTGTAGCGGCCATCCGTGCAGGGGTCGGTGTCATACTGGACGAAGTGGGTCAGTGGCTGAGCGGTACCGCGCAACGGGTTGATGGCTGGCGGTTCAGCCGCCATGGCCGGGGCCATGCTTGCCAGCAGGGCGGCCAAGAGCAGGATATGGCAGAGGCGTCGCATGGTGGTTCTCCAGAACCGATGCGATGGAATGTGGGGAGAAGCACCGGTCCGCAACAGCAATCGGCGCGTACCATTGCCATAGCATTGCAAGATTGTCGCGGAGGCGACTTATTTGCCCGGTTTGCGGCGGGCGGTCCACCCGCACGCCGTTGCGCCTGGAAATGCGGTCAGGGCACCAGATAATGCTGGTCCCATTCGTTCTTGGGGATTTTTTCGCCGATCCGGTATTTGAAGGCGACGATTTCCATATTGTCGTCATTCGTCGTGCATTTGAATGCCAGGTGATACCATTCGCCCCGGCTGCGAAAGGCGGCGCCGCGCGATTTGATCGCATGCGGGTCGACTTTCGGGTCGGCAAAGGCATAGGCCAGCACCTTGTCGGGATTGTAGCCGTTCTGGTCCTTGCGGATGCGCTCCATCGCTTCGACATCGCAGCGCTGTTCCAGCCGGGTCTGCGGATCGAGTTTTTCAAGGCCGGCTTCCATTCTCGTGTCCATAGCAACCGCCGATTGCAGGGACAGGGCAAGAATGGCGAACAGCAGCATTGGCTTTTTCATGGATGGGATCAGCCTTCTCTATCTGCCGTGGGCCAGCCCTTGGCAGCGATGTTGAGGAATCAGGCCGTGCAGCCTGTTTGTCGAATCGCGGGGAGAGGAAATTTGCCCAAAGTGGCGGGAAAGTCAAAACGGGATGGTTCAAGACCGTTGCTGCAACCGGCACACGGGTTGGGTATGGGCGTTTTGCACGGTATCATTGCGCAGTCTGACCAAGGGGAGACACATCAGATGAGCGATGACGAGCAGGCAATACGCACAGTGGTGGATACCTGGCTTGCCGCCAGCCAGGCAGGAGATACCGCGACGGTTCTCAGCCTGATGACGGACGATGTGGTGTTTACGGTTCCCGGCCGGGAACCGTTCGGCAAGGAGATGTTTGCCGCGGCGTCCGAGGGCCTGAAAGAGATGCGCATGGAAGGCACGAGTGAAATTGTCGAGCTTCAGATCCTCGGGCAATGGGCCTTCATCCGCAACCATATCCGCATTGCCATCACGCCTGCGGGTGGAACGGTGCAGCGGCGTTCAGGATACACGCTGACATTGCTGCGCAAGGAAGCGGATGGCAAATGGCGGTTGGCGCGCGATGCCAACATGGTGACGCAAGAGAGCTGACGGCGGTTATGCCCGCCGTGCCGTCACGATCCACGTGCCCGTGCCGATGAAGACGCCGTCCGGTGTGGCATAGGCGGCAAGCTCGCGCCGGATGGCTTCCCAGGCGGCCTCCGCCCTGTCTGGAAACTGCCTGATATGTTCACCGACAAAGCCGATCTTGAGAATGCTCAGCACTTCGTCGATATCGCCGCCGCCGGTCCTCAGATCCAGCGGAGTGGCCTCGATGTCCGAAAAGCCGGCCGCAGTCAGGACCGAGTGAATACGCTCCGGCCTTGCCAGTGAAAATGCACCCGGGCCCTGGCCGGGCAGGTCGGGAGCGGGAAGGTGCCCGCTTGCGACCCGGATCGGCATTTCGAACCATTCCACCTCGCGCCGGTCGCGCCAGCAGGCGAAGGCGAGCCGCCCGCCCGGTTTCAGCGTCTTGGCCAGATTGCTGAAGGCCGCGGCCGGATCGTCAAAGAACATCACGCCGAAGCGCGAGAACAGGCCGTCAAACCGGGCCGGGCCGAAGTCATGCGTCTGCGCGTTGGCCTCGATGAAATGCACATTGCCGAGGCGTTCGGCAGCCGCCTCCGCGCGGCCCGCGGCCAGCATTGACGGGGAGAGGTCGGCACCCCTAACGCTGCCATCCGGCCCCGCGGCACGGGCCAGCGCCAGCGATGTGCGGCCGCAACCGCAGCCGACGTCAAGGAAGGTCTCGCCCTGCCGCGGTGCCAGCGCCTTGATCGCCGCGTCGCCGATCGGGCCGAGCATCCGTTCCAGTGCATCCTGCAGGACGATCCAGTTGTGCGACCGGCTGTCGTCCCAAACGCCGGGGGTTCCTGTCTCCTGCTGGCTCTTATGGGAATCTGACATGGGAATCCTTGCTGTTGCCCGATCATTCATCCGCGCCGAGATCGAGATCGGCAAGTTCCTTTTCGCCAGCGCTGCGGGCTTCCTGTTCGGTCCTGTACGGGCCGATCTGCGGGCCTGCGTCACCGTCGATCACCAGAACATAATACCAGCTTGTATCATTCTTCTGACTGACGGCGACATGGCAGATCTGTTCGTTGCTCATGGGGATTCTCCCGCCTCGGGCGCATTGATCTCGTAAGCCACATGGCGGCGCAGCGGATGCCCTTCGGGCAAACCGGGATGATCGAATTCACCCATCTTGTGCATGCCGAGCCGCTGCATCAGGCCCCAGGAGGCGGTATTGGCTGGTGTTGTGAAGCTGACAATGCGGTCAAGCCGCAACGTCTGGAAGCCGTAGGCGAGCACGGCCTCAGCGGCTTCCCGGGCCAATCCCTTGCCCTGCCACGGCGTGGAAAGCCGCCAGCCGATTTCAACCGCTGGTGTAAAGAATGCCGTCCAAGGAATATGGACAAGCCCGCACATGCCGATCAGCGCCCCGCTCCGGCGGTCTTCCAGCGCCCAGAAGCCCCAGCCGTTTTCGGCAAAATGGGCATCGATGCGGTCAAGCATGGCGTCGGAACCCGTGCGCGTCAGCGGGGTCAGATAGCGCTGGACGGCGGGCTCGCTGTTGAGTGCAAAGAACGGCGCGCGATCTTCCGCCCGCCATTGGCGCAGGTAAAGCCGGGGAGTGTCGGGTTGCATGGCGCAATTATGGGAGTGAAGTCATGAGCCGTCAAGGCAAGGGGAACGCCCGCAGGTTTCGGGTGGCGCGGGGCGGGCGTGAAAGCCATGGATGGCCGCGCTGGCGTGTCTGTCACGCCAGCCCTGTTGAAATCCGAGAGGCGATACAATGAACAGTCTGAATGGAAAAACCGCCATTGTCACCGGCGCAAGCTCCGGCATCGGCTACGAAACGGCCAAGCTCTTCGCGCGGGAAGGCGCCCGCGTGGTCGTGGCTGCCCGGCGCGGGAACGAACTGGACAAATTGGTGGCGGAGATTGCCGGCGAGGGCGGCGAGGCCGTGGCGCTCGCGGGCAGCGTCGGCGATGCCGCCTATGCCAAAGCGCTGGTGGAGCTGGCTGAAGAAAAATTCGGCGGATTGGACATTGCCTTCAACAATGCCGGGATCAATGGCGAGATGGGGCCGACGCCGGATGTTTCGCTCGGCGGCTGGCAGGAGACGATCGATATCAATCTGACATCGGCGTTTCTGGCGGCAAAATATCAATTGCCCGCGATGCAAAGGCGGGGCGGCGGATCGCTGATCTTCACGTCGACCTTTGTCGGTCACACCGCTGGCATGCCCGGCACTGCCGCCTACGCCGCCAGCAAGGCGGGGCTCATCGGCCTGATGCAGACACTGGCGGTGGAATTCGGGCCGCAAGGCATCCGTGTCAATGCGCTGTTGCCCGGCGGCACCGATACGACCATGGCGGAAGCCTGGATCGACACGCCGGAAAAGCGCGCCTTTGTCGAGGGAATGCATGCGCTCAAGCGGCTGGCAAAACCGGCGGAAATCGCCCGTTCCGTGCTTTATCTCGCCTCCGATGCCTCCAGCTTTACCACGGGCACGGCTATGCTGGTGGATGGCGGCGTATCGATCAACCGGACGTGAGGCTGGCCGGGCAGGCGCCGCGCGGCTTGCCGGCGCCTGCATGGCTCACGGACATTTCTGGGTACATTTACCTATTCCATTGACACCCCATCTCGTTCAATAAATGTAAGCATGCTGATGGTGAGTGTGCGATCTGTTGAAACTGGTCCCCCAAAGACGAAGGTGCGCAGACCGCATATGGAACGACTGTTGGCAGAGGCTCGGTGCTCTCCATGGTAGTGACATGCAATGGCCGGTGTCGAGCCTCACAACCTCTCCGTTTGTCTTCCCTTGCCGGGCCGCACCCCGGTGATGGGAGGCGGCCCGTTCTCATTGTATTCAGGACGCGATGGCTTCGGCGGTCTTGTCACCGATCGCCCGTTCCCGTTCCGCAATCATGTTCCGCGCCTTGTCCACGGCAGGGCCGACATAGGCGATGGGATAACAGGCCTTGGCTTCCCGGACCCGGGGCGAAACGAACTGCAGCACGCCCGGCTCAAGAAACGCATTCTTGTTGCCAAGGTCGAGATAGCTCTCGGCCATCGCTCCCTCCGCCCAGAGCACGTCGTGCTTTTCCAATTCGATATGAAAGTAATCGATCGGCGCCTGGGAAAATTTCTGCGTCACGGTGGTATCATTGATCAGGAGTTTGGCCGGGATCAGGACACCGCCGATGAACATGCAGTGGTCCGGTGACACCAGGAGATCCCGGTGCGGCACGTTTTCCGAAATCGCCCCGGCGCAGAAGCGGATGGGCAGGTCGTTGCGCGGCTTGTCGAGGGTTTTCGGATCGATCGTCCGCTTGCCGACCCAGGTGATTTCCGCAACCTCCTTGACGAGGCTGATCACCAGGTCACCGACTTTCAGCTTCTCGACGGGTACCTCGCCTTCCGGAGTTGCGATCATCGTGCCGCGGACGAAGCATGGTGTGATGAAGGTGAGCGTATCGTCTGTATTGTTGAAGGTGTAGGTGGCACCGGCCGGAATGACATAGGTGGCCAGTGTCCCCAGTCCGAGCAGTCCGCCATGGAACGTGACGATGTTTCCGGACTGCGAAACACTGCTGGCCCCGTTTACGGTGACGCGATCACCCGCGCTTGCATTGATGATGGTGGGCGTCGGACTGAGCAGGGACAGCCCGATTCCCGGCGGGGTGTAGACGAAATGGCCTGATCCGGTCGAACCGGCAAAATCCACGGTTGTCGTCTGCAGAACATCGATGCCGATGAGTGCCGAATTGAGATTCAGCGTGCTGCCGGCACCGATGATATAGTGGAACGTCGAGCCCGCGCCGACGGCCGCCAGCTGTGCTTCGACGGTGAGCGTGGCGCCATTGATGACATTGAATGTGGTGTTGGAAAGACCGCTGACACCGGCAAAGGACGTCACGTCAGCATTGACGCCATCAACAATCAGCGTCGCGCTCGACACCAGCCCGAGGGCAACCGTATCACCGGTGTGGAAATTGCTGGAATTGATGGTTGTCGTGGTGTTGTTGATAAGGTTCAGATTGATCAAAGCCATGGAAAACCCTTCTTGAATGCATGACATCCCTAGGATTTCCGGTCGGCCGATTGGGTTGTTCAAAGTATCGGACGCACGTCCAGCAAGAATAACCGTTACCGTTATCTACCGTTTGCAAAGACCGCCTCCCTGCTAACGAAGCCGACGGATACTTTTACCTCTTGATGTAAAACCCATCCCGGCATTCAGCATCGGCTACATTGCGGCTTCATTACTACAAATTGTCTTGGCGTCTTATTGCTCGGACAGGTTGTGACCGCCTTGGCCGGTTAACGTCATTCCATGCAAGAAATCGGCACGGGTGCGAAAGGCAGGCACCTTCGCTCTGGCCGCCGCATCGCATTTACGGGTCGTTAAGCATGCAGGCTTATTCTTGCAGTCTTGGAGGGCGTATATTCCATGTTGGATGTGAAGGCTGATCCGATGATAAGCGACAATGACAACGACAGCATCTGGACGGATTTCGTATGCCGCACCTGTGCCCTGGCAATCTTCATGATTGGCGTTGCGATACCCGTTGCATTCAAGCTGTTCCTGTAGCCGGTCGTTTCATTGCCGATTTGTAATTTGACCCGCGGCACGCCGGGGATCACCATGGCGGCGCTGGTTTGTCGTGGGGCCAGCATGGGGCTCGATGGCTGCCAGTCCTTCGAAATTAGCTGTTGTCGAGCCTCCTCCCATCTCCTGGATATATGGAAGCCGCAGTATGGCGGGCACCCCGTGCCGTTAAGGTTACTCACAATAGAGCTATTCTAAAAACAACCGGAAACACGCATAACGAGCATCGCTCATAAATTGTCATGAGACGCTGTGAGGATAGTATGGCTGTGCGTGCTAAAATTACTTACGTCGATCCGCAAAACTACACGAACAAGATATTTGTCCGGGCGCAGGGGCGCAGTGAAATGGCGCACGCCCATCTTCAGGCCACCATCCGGCGCTTGCGCCGGCGGATGCGGATGAAGATGCTGGTTATCAACAGGTAGCCACCGCATCGAGTGCCGCCCGCAGGCGCGCCGTGGCAGGTTCCGCTTCACCGGATGTCAGCGCCGAAAAACCCAGGAGCAGCCCCTGGCGCGGCGCCGCTGAGATATGCATGGGCGAAACCGGCATCACCTTGATCCCTCGATCGGCACAGGCTGATGCAACCGCCTGATCTGCCTGCCACGTTCCGGTGCTGCGACCGACGAGATGAATGCCCTGATGCGGGACCGTGACCGTCAGATGATCGGCAACCTGCTCCTGCAGCAGGGCTACCAGCAGGTCGCGCGATTTGCGGTAACTCTCCCGCAGCCGCCGCAGATGGCTGGAAAAATAGCCCTCCGCCAGGAAATCAGCCAGAACACTCTGCTGGAACGGGGGCGGGAAGCGGTCCAGGAACGGGCGTATGGCTGCAAAAGCCGGCACGAGGTCATGCGGCACAACCGCATAGCCGACACGGAAACTCGGAAGAAGCGCCTTGCTGAACGTGCCGAGGTAAATGACGCGTTCGTTTTCATCCAGCCCCTGGAGCGAGGCCAGGGGCCGGCCATCATACCGGAATTCGCTGTCGTAATCGTCCTCGATGATCCAGCTGTGATTGTCGCGCGCCCAGTTGAGCAAGGCGAGGCGGCGCGGCAATGACATGGCTGCACCTGCCGGGTATTGATGCGACGGCGTCACGTAGACTGCGCGCACCTGGCCGGATATCGGGGGCAGCAGCGCTGTCTGCAGGCCGTTTTCGTCGACGTCTATACCGGCAAGTTCAGCACCGTGCAGCGCAAACGCGTGACGCGCGCCGGGATAGCACGGGTCTTCCATCAGAACCCGGTCACCCGGCGTGACCAGGGTCCGAGCCACCAGATCGATGGCCTGCTGCGTGCCCGAGGTGATGAAGATCTGGCTGGCGTCGCAGCGGACGCTGCGCGAAGCCGTCAGATAGGCCACGATGGCTTCACGCAGTTCTTCCTGGCCCTGAACATGGCGGTAGTGGTCACGGCTGAAATTCAGATGACGGGCCGCAAGCCTGCGCAGCAGCGCGCTCGTCCGGTCGTCGTGCACCACGCGGCCGGTGACGAACGGCATCTGCGCGCTGGTATCGAAGCTGACTGCCCGGGCGAGGGCACTGCGGGCGGCGGTGGAGACGGCGCGCTCCGCCGGTTCCTCGGTGTGCGGTGCTTTCGGCTTCTGCTGCTGCGCCGGAATGCTGGCCGCAACGAACGTGCCCGCACCGTGCACGCCGCGGGCATACCCCTCGGTGATGAGGATGTCATAGGCTTCTGCAATCACGCCGCGTGAAAGCCCCCATTCCATGCTGGCAAGGCGCGTTGACGGCAGGCGCGATGCGGGGCGGATCTGACCGGTCAGAATTGCCCTGCGCAGCGACAGGTACAACTGGCGCACTACGGGGGAGGCCGCGTCCCTGTCAATGAACGGCTGGAACGAATGCACGGGGCTTTCACGGCGGCGCATTTTGCGGGGATCGGCCATTTTCTCTCCCAAGTGGTCCACGCGGGCAGCGTGAAGTGGACCTGTATTTTATACAGGATTGCAGATTTTATGAAGCCACTTATTCCTCCTCCTGCGAGTCAAGACCATGCGCTTCACCACTGCGATTTTTCTGTTCCTGGGCACCTTGCTGACCTCCGCCGGTTACGGCGCCACGTTCCTGCTCAACGATTATTTCCACACGCTCGGCGGCAATGAGGTCGATACGGGCCTGGCGCTGGCGGCGGCCATGGCCGGCACGTTCGTTGGCGTGCCGCTTGTCGGCTGGTTTTCAGGCCGGGCCGGTGCGGCAAATCTGGCGGCCTGCGGCGCCTTGAGCGTGGCAGCGGGTTTTGGTCTCCTAGCGATGCTGACGTCCATCACGCCATTGACCGCGGTGGGCGGGTTTCTCATCGGCCTGGGCTGGGGGACTTTCTATCTCGCCGCGCCCATGGCGGTCATTGAAAGAACCGATGATGCGGATCGCGCACTCTGGTTCACCCGGTTCGGCGCGTTCCAGATGGCCGGTATCGGCGGCAGTCCGATTCTGGCGGATTTTGCCATAAGCACGCTGCATTTTTCGACAGTCACGACATTCCTCGTTGTCGGCGGCATCGCCCTTGCCGCCGCAGTCCTGCTGGCCGCATTCCAGCAGGCGGCTGTGGCATTGCACCCGGCCAGCGGTTCGCGCCGGTGGCTGCGCGATTTTCCAGCCATCAGCCGCACGGCGGCGATCTATCCCATTATAATGGTGGCCCTTGGCGCCTGCGTCTTCTCCGGCATCCTGACATTTCAGACGGCGCTGGTTGCCGGTACCGCGGCACGGGCAAGCACGTTCTTTGCCATTTATGCGGTTACGGTTGTCCTTTCACGCTGGCTGCTTGCACCGCTGGTCAACCGGGCACCCAGGGAAACCAGCGCGCAAATCCTCCTGTTCATCATGGTTCTTGGCATCCTTGCCATGTTTGCCGTCCCGGCGAGTGCTGTGTTTCACATGCTGGCCGCAGTTCTGCTCGGGATCGGCTACGGGCTTGTCTACTCGATCATTCAGACGCAGGCCGTCAATGACTCGCCTGTCGAACATCGCCCTGCCGCACTGACCTGGTTCGTCCTGTCCTATTTTGTCGGGGTATTCGGCTTCCCGGCGGTCGGCGGCTGGGTGCTGGTCCATGCGGGTAAGAGCGGGCTTTTGCTGCTGATCCTGGCGTGCGGCCTGGCAGAGCTGGCGATTGCCGTGTGGACGGCAAAACGTGCCTACCGGTCCAACCAGGCTTCCATGCCCCGCGCCGCGGCGCGGCCGGTGGCAAAGCAGGCGGTCAGGAGGTAACCGCCGGTCGGGGCCTCCCAGTCCAGCATCTCCCCGGCGGCGAAAACGCCCGGCAGCGCCTTCAGCATGTATCCGTCATCAATGGCGTCCAGGCGAATACCGCCCGCCGAGGAAATGGCTTCGGCAATGGGGCGCGGGCGCAAGACCGTCAGCGGCAGGGATTTGATCTGCCGCGCCAGCTTTTCCGGATCGGCGAGAGCTGCGGGCGGTGCGAATGCGCGCAGCAGGGCGATTTTGACGCCGTCAATGCCCGCGCCCTTGCGCAGGCGATTGGCGAAGCTGGCCTTGCCGTCCTGCCGCGCCAGGTCCCTTGCCAGTCTTTCCACACTCCGGCCCGGCGCAAGGTCGAGCATGAGGGCAGCCCTGCCTTGGCTTTCGAGCCGGTCGCGCAGACTGGCCGCATGGGTATAGACCAGACTGCCTTCGATCCCGTTCCGGGTGATGACGAACTCGCCGGGAAATGTACCCGCGCCTGACGTCGCCGTGACCGATTTCACCGGCTGACCGGCAAAGCGCTCCTTGAACCCATCGTCCCACGCGACGTCAAAACCGCAATTGGCCGGACGAAAAGCAGCGATGTCCACGCCTTTCCCGCTCAGCCATGCCGTCCATCCGCCGTCGGAGCCCAGCCGGGGCCAGCTTGCACCGCCGAGCGCCAGCAAGGCAGCATCGCAGTCGATGATCTTGGGGCCGTCTGGCGTGTCGAAGACAAAGCCGTTTTCGGCAAAGCCCGCCCAGCGGTGCCGGGTCAGAATACGCACACCGCGTGCCTCCAGCCGCCGCAGCCAGGCCCGCAGCAGCGGCGAGGCTTTCATGGTCGTCGGGAAAACCCGGCCCGATGATCCGGTGAATGTTTCCGTGCCAAGATCTGCCGCCCAGCGCTGCACATCCGCCGGCGTGAACGCATCCAGCGCCGGGCGCAGCCGTGCCGTTGCGGTGCCGTAACGGGTGACAAAGCGGTCATAGTCTTCCGAATGGGTGATGTTGAGGCCAGATTTTCCCGCCAGCAGGAATTTTCGGCTGACGGTCGGCATGGCGTCATAGACGGTCACGGCATGCCCGGTGCCGGACAGCGCGTCCGCCGCCATGAGGCCTGCGGGGCCGCCGCCGATAATCGCTATTGTCTTACCCTGCATGTGTCTATCCGGCACCCGAAACGCTGCGCCCACTCATGGCCTGCGCGCGCCGCAAGTGCAAGGCCATCCGCTCCGGGAACCCGGCTCTGTCGCGCCATTGTAATAAAACAGTTGCAAGTCACGTTAACACTTTCACGCATATGGGCTTTACGGCTTCCATAAAAAATCGCTACAAGGGTGCGTCGTGCGCTATGCGCGGCACTCGATACATCTGCCCTACGGAGGTTCATTATGGCCACAGGCACAGTTAAATGGTTCAATTCTACAAAGGGCTTCGGCTTCATTCAGCCTGAAGATGGCGGCGCAGATGTATTCGTACATATCTCTGCAGTTGAGCGCGCAGGTCTGCGTGATCTCAACGACGGCCAGAAAATCAATTACGAACTGGTGCGCGACAAGAAGTCGGGCAAGATGTCGGCTGATCAGCTGAGCGCTGCTTAAGGCATCGCCAGCGGGAGCCCGTGACGGCACTCCGCAATGACAGACCAGAATGAAACAGGCCGGACGAAAGTCCGGCCTGTTTTCGTTTAGAGCGCCGGAAAAGAGCCGGCAAACCAAGAAAAACAACCGCACTCTGGCGCTTTTGGCCATGTTGAGGCATCCTGTCAGGCGAGACTTTGATCGTAGCAGGGGAGGACGCGAATGCGCTGCTTTACGGTACTTGGACCCTCGCAGACCGGAAAATCCACGCTCGTGGAAAAACTCGGCGCGCTGGAGGGCGCGCCAAAAAAGTCGGTCTCGCCCTACGGGCTCAATCTGACGGAATTCACCTTCGGCAAAGAAACATGGTGCGCGCTGGACACGCCGGGCGGCAATGAAGCCGTGGCCCATGCGCAAGATGCATTGATGGCAAGCGATGCCTGTATCCTGTGCGTATCGCCCGTGCCGGAAGAGGCGGTGCTCGCCGCCCCGTACCTCAGGGTCATAGAGGCGTCGGCAACACCCTGCATCGTCTTTGTCAACCGCATCGATGAACCGCGAGGGCGGATACGCGATGTCATTGCCTCGCTGCAGGGCTATTGCAGCCATTCCCTTGTCCTACGGCAGATTCCGATCCGCGAAGGCGACAAGATCGTCGGGACATGCGACCTGATTTCGGAACGGGCCTGGCGCTATCGCGAAGGCCAGACATCGGCTCTGATCGCCATACCGGAAAGCGAGCGTGAACGGGAACACGAGGCGCGCGCCGAACTGCTTGAACATCTCTCAGAATTCGACGACTGGCTGCTGGAAGAGCTGATCGAAGACCGCGAGCCGCCCAGTGACGCCGTCTTCGCCATCTCGTCGCGCGTGTTGCGGGAAAACAAGATCATTCCGGTCCTGCTGGGCGCCGCCAGCCACAGCAACGGCATGCTGCGGCTGATGAAAGCCCTGCGCCATGAAGCGCCGCCCGTCGATGCCCTGCGCAAGCGTCTTGCCGCGTCCAACAGCACGCCGGAAAACGCGCTGGCAGCCGTCGGCTTTCATGCCTATCACCGCCAGAACATCGGCAAGACAGTGCTGGTGCGCGCGCTGAAGGAGGGTCTCAAGCAGGGTGCGCTTCTGGGCGGCGGGCGTCTTGGCCCGGTGCAGGACCCCGGAACCGGGCGCCCCACGGCGTCGGGAACCGCAGCGCCGGGCGATGTGTTCAGCACCGTCAAGTCGGATCACCTGCCAGTGCCGTCGCTGCTGACGGTGGATGCAGCCATGGCGGCGCCGGAGTGGACGACACCGCCCACGCCCATGCTGGAGCGCATCCTCGTGCCCGAAAGCGAGCGGGACGAAACAAAGCTTTCCGAAACCCTGGCGAAACTGGTGGAAACGGATCGCGGGCTCAGGGTGGCGCAGGAAGAGGGCACCGGTGCCCAGCTTGTCAGCGTGCAGGGGCCGGTGCATCTGCGCGACCTGTGCAAAACCCTGGCGGAGGTCTTCCACGTCAATGTCACCGACCGCATGCCAAGTCCGGTCTACCGGGAGACGATCTCCAAACCCGCCGATGTTCACTACCGCCACCGCAAGCAGACCGGCGGTGCGGGGCAGTTCGCCGACGTGAAACTGAGCGTGCATCCCAACGGGCGCGGCGAGGGCTTTTCCTTCGGCGAAACGGTAAAAGGTGGAGCAGTGCCGCGCAATTACATCCCCGCGGTGGAAGCGGGCTCGCGCGAGGCCATGGAACGGGGGCCCTTGGGCCTTCCCGTCATCGATGTCGGCGTGATGCTGACCGATGGCCAGCACCATTCGGTCGACAGTTCGGAATTTGCCTTCCGCGCGGCGGCAAAAATGGGTGTCCGGCAGGCGTTGTCGGAAGCCTCGGCCGTGCTCATGCAGCCGGTCTTCCGCATCGAGATTCACATACCGTCGGTCTACTCGGGCAATCTCGTGCCCATTGTATCCGCCTTCAAGGGGCAGGTTCTGGGCTTTGACCGGGACGACAACAGCAAGGGCTGGGATGTTTTTCGGGCGATGATCCCCGGCAGTTCGCTGGACGAGCTGGGGCGGGCCTTGCGCTCGGCCACGCAGGGCATCGGCAGCTTTTCCAAGACCTTTGATCATTTCGAGGAGCTTTACGGCAAGGAGGCCGACGCCATCGTCACCGCGCAGGCTGCGCACGCCCATTGAGCGGGCGCCGGGCCGTCCCGATGGGACAGCCCGGTACCCCTTTCAGGATGGGGTGCCGCTGACGGAAGCGAAGAACGCTTCCGGGCTTTCCACTTCGACGAGACGCCGTTTCTCGATCAGCCAGAACCGGTTGCCGACAGCCCGAACAAAGCTGCGGTCATGCGAGACCAGCAGGCAGCTGGCCTCATGCGCCATCAGTTCGGACTCCAGCGCTTCCTGCCCGTCAATATCCAGATGGTTGGTCGGTTCATCCAGCAGGAAGAAGTTCGGATTGGCCAGCCGCAGCACCAGCATGCCCAGCCGCGCCTTCTGCCCGCCCGACAGCACGCTGTTGGGCTTGTTCTGGATATCGATGCCAAGTCCGGCCCCGGCCAGAAGGGTGCGCGTGCGCTGGTCGCCGATATCGAACCGCCGGCTGATCGTGTCGAACGGCGTGTCACGGTCCGGCAGGTCGGCCAGCGCCTGGTCGCCATAGCCAAGCACCAGCGAGGGTGTCGCCTTGACGGTGTCCGGCGATGCCAGCGGATCGGTGATGGCACGCCGGATCATGCCGACGAGACGCGACTTGCCCGTGCCGTTGGCACCCAGAAGCACGATGCGGTCGCCCTGGCATATCCATTTCCTGCCGGTTTTGAACAGCGGCGTACCATCCGGCGTCTCGACGGACGCATCATCGAGCGTCACCAGCACCTTGGCGTGCGTGCCGCTGTTGGCAAGGCGGATCGCCCCGGCCGACCGTTCCTGATGGGCAGGCCGCGCGGCGTCCTCCAGCTTTTCCGCCCGCTGTTTCAACTGCTTCGTTTTCACAACCAGGAGGTCGCTGCCGGAATTAATGCCGATATTGTTGAGCTTGGCCGCCTGCTGGCGCAGCTGTTGCGCCACCTTCATATCCCGCTCGTAACGCCGCGCTTCCGCCGCGTCGATCTCGTCCAGCGCCACCCGGGCCCGCGTGTAGGGCAGGGCGAAGGCATGCGAATTCTCCGGCCGCAGGAACAGGGTTCTGTTGGTCGTCGCGTCAAGAAAAGCCCGGTCGTGGCTGCAGATCACCACCGGCACGTCCCGGGGAAGATTGTTCAGCCAGTCTTCCAGCTGCGCGATCTTGGCAAGGTCGAGATGGTTGGTCGGCTCGTCCAGCAGCAGCACGTCGGGGTCGGTCACCCAGACACGGGCAATCAGCGCAAGCCGCTGCCAGCCGCCGCTGAGCTGGCCGACGGTGCGCTCGCGCAAGACATCCGGTACATCGAGCGAGGCGAGCACGACATCGACGCGCCAGCTTTCGGTCTCCTGCTGTTCGGCGGACAAGGCCTGCAGGACCATGTCGTAGAAGGTGGTACCCAGAAGAGCATCCGGTATGGCCTGCTCGACATAGCCGATGCGCAGGCCGCGCGTGCGGGTGATGTCACCGGTGGTGGAATCGAGCGTTCCCGCGAGACAGCGCAACAGGGTGGACTTGCCGCGGCCGTTGGCGGCAACGATGCCGAGGCGGTCGCCCGCGCCCACGACAAAACTCAGCTTGGTGAAAAGTGGGGCTCCAAGGGTAATGCCAAGGTTTCTTACATTGATCAGTGCCATTTTATTCTCTGGTCTGCCGGGCCATGTGCTGCGACGCAGTTCTCTGCTGCTGTCGTCCGGTGCACGTAACGGTGGGATAACCGCGTTGGCTCGGTGGGTTGTGAAGAGACGCAAGGCCGCTCAAAAAGCGAGCAGACGCTGCGTGACCACGAAGGGCAGACCTGGAATGGGTATGGAAGATGTTTCCGGTCAGCCCTGCAAACGTATCTGCAGGGCGTTGACGGGGCCACGCTGGCGATGATGCCGGAAGAACGTATTCATGCGCAGCCCTCCTTTCCTGAATTGAGCTGCGTGCTCAATAACACCAGCCGCAATAAATGTCTATTGCCTTGGCATAAAACATTAGCGCGTGGCGATGCGCGATGATGATGGCAGGTGTTCCACCACGACGAGACGTGAGACTTCGCCGCGCTGGAACGCCTTGAGGAAGCGGCGATAATCCTTGAAAACCACGCATCCGTTCGAATCGCCGCGCGGTCCCAACATGTAGGTATGGGCGAGCAGGCCGTTGCGGCCGAAGGCATTGCGGCCGTCGACCGGTGTCAGGCGGATGGCTGCGACACCGTGGAAAAGCTGTTCGCGCATGGTCAGATTATAGGTGTGCGGCGGTGTCGGCCCGCGGTTCGATTCGCGCGTGTAGCGGGGATTGTCCAGCATGTGGCCCATGCCCGAATGCGCTTCAAGCCGCTCGCCATTGGGCAGATAAACCGTGCGCGCCGAGATATCATAGACAGCGACGCCATTGCGCGAGCCGCCGAATAGCGATCCGAACAGGCTTTTCGATTTGGGCATGGCTTCGACGGCCGCATCATCCGGGCGGATGGAAGCCATCTTCACGTCAGGCCGCTGTTTTGCCGGAGCGGTAGGGGCTGGCGGAAAGGTTCCGGCAGCCACCTTCGGCCGTTTCGAAGGCAGGGGAACATCAACTGTGTCCTGCGCATCATCGGAAGAAGCCGCGTCGTCCGGTGCCACGCTGGCGGTCTTTCTGTCCGGTGCATCTTCCGGCACGGGTACGGCGACTTCCAGGTCCGGCGCGAGCGGCCCCATCATCGGGTTGCTTTCGGTTGCCGAGGGCGCGTAGCTGGCGAGGATCGGTATTTCCGGTTCGTGGCGGCGCTTGTCCACGAGATCGGGCTGGGCGTTGAACGGATTGTCCGAGGCCGTGGCCAGGGCGGCGCCCGCAGCGGCGATCTCCAGTTTTTCCCGGTCGGGGGCAATGGCAGGCAGCGGTATGGAACCAACCGGCTTGCTGTCGAGCGTGGACCGGCCGTTTGCCGCCAGCGCCAGGGCGCTGTTGGCCATTGCGGCGCGGATTGCGTTCTGCACCTCGGCGTCGACCGGGCCGGACGGCGTATTGAGAAGCGCGGTGACGTCGGATTCGGACAATGGCGCCGTGTCGAGCATCACGAGAGCGGAGGCGGGTTCTGCGAAGGCTTCGTCATGGCTGACGACGACGCGGTCCGCCGTATCGGCATTTTTTGCCTCCGCCAGTGCGCCGTGGGGAATGCGGTGCCGCAATTCGGGATTGAGCGCCGCCAGTGCGGCGCTGTTCGGCCTGCGGACCTTCAGGGTGCCGGGATCGACAAGCGCAATCGTGTCGAGCGCGTGGGAGCCGTGGTGCAGCACCGCCGGGCTTGCGGCGAAGGAAGCCACCATTTTTTGCGTCGTGCTGATGGTCGCCAGAACCCATACAGTGGCGGCTATGCCGACGCCGATGGCCAGCGCGCTGACAAGCCCGCCGCGCGGTTTGCCCACGCGAAAGGCTGAAGGGTTAAAGGAACCAGCCTGCCTGAATGTATCGGTCGCGAACGCCATCGTACTCTTTTTCCAAACGCTTACTCAAACCTGCGACTTGCCCCGAAGGGGTTCGCCACGGCCAATACCAACCATCAGGCACGGAACACGCGTGTCTGGCGTCAATTGCCGACTGCCTGGGAGCATGAAGAATCTTGGTTACTAATTTCTTTATGTATCGGGGTCTTGTTGATCACGAATTGCCACAGTGCCGAAAAGAACATTGTTGATAATGCGCGTTCGGAACCATATCCGCGCGCTGCCCGCATCGATCGCGTCTTGCGCAAATGATGGCGGAGCCTATTAATGAAACCCTCGGGTTTCATCTTTCCTCAAAAGTTAATTTCGAGAGGACATATCCATGGAAAAAGGTTCAAAAAGGGCCATATTGTGGCTACTTGCGATTCCCTACATCGGACTTCTCTGGGTTCCCTTCTATAATTCCCGCGAACCGGAACTGCTCGGCTTCCCCTTTTTCTACTGGTATCAGCTGGCTTTCGTGCCGTTGACCGCCCTTGTCACCTGGATTGTCTACCGGAGTGTACGCTATGACGACTAATCTTGATCCGGTTGCCGTTTCGGTTTTTGTCTTCTTTTTCGCCCTTGTCACGGTGCTCGGGTTCGTTGCTTCCCGCTGGCGCGCGCCCAAGACCATGGCGCACATCGACGAGTGGGGGCTGGGCGGGCGCAATTTCGGCACATGGATCACCTGGTTTCTCGTCGGCGGCGATTTCTACACCGCCTATACGGTGATCGCGGTTCCGGCGCTGGTCTATGCGGTCGGCGCCTACGGTTTCTTCGCGCTGCCCTACACGATCATCGTCTATCCCTTCGTCTTCATGGTCATGCCGCTCCTGTGGAAACGGGCCAAGGACAATGGCTATGTGACTGCCGGTGACGTGGTTTTCGGGCAGTACGGCTCGCGCGGGCTGGAGCTTGCGGTGGCACTCACCGGCGTCATCGCGACGATGCCCTATATCGCCCTGCAGCTGGTCGGCATGGCCGCCGTGCTGCAGGCTCTGGGCTTGACCGGCGAGCTGCCGCTCGCGGTCGCCTTCGTCATCCTCGCGCTTTACACCTATTCGGCAGGTCTGCGCGCGCCCGCGCTCATCGCTTTCGTCAAGGACATCATGATCTACATCGCTGTCATTGCCGCGGTGGCGCTCATCCCGGCGAAACTCGGCGGTTATGCCAACGTATTCGCATCGGCGGATGCGGCCTTCAAAGCCAAGGGCTCGGGCAGTCTGCTGCTCGGCGGCAATCAGTATGTGGCCTATGCAACCCTCGCGCTCGGCTCGGCGCTGGCGGCCTTCATGTATCCGCATACGCTGACCGGCATCTTTGCCTCCAACAGCGGCAACACCATCCGCAAGAACGCGGTGATGCTGCCGGCCTATACGCTGCTTCTCGGCCTGCTTGCTCTCCTGGGCTATATGGGCCACGCCGCCCATCTCAATGTCTCCAGCCCGAACCAGGTGGTTCCGGCGCTGTTCCAGACCCTGTTCCCCAGCTGGTTTGCCGGCTTTGCCTTCGCCGCCATCGCCATCGGCGCGCTGGTTCCCGCCGCGGTCATGAGCATCGGCGCGTCCAACCTCTTCACCCGCAATTTCTGGAAGGCCTATGTCAATCCGCAGGTGACGGATGCGGGGGAGGCGAAGGTCGCCAAGGTGACGTCGCTGATCATCAAGATCGGTGCGCTGCTGGTCATTGCCTTCCTGCCGACGCAGTTTGCGTTGGACCTGCAGCTGCTCGGCGGCATCTGGATCCTGCAGACCCTTCCGGCGCTGGTGTTCGGGCTCTATTCAAACTGGTTCCGCGCACCGGGCCTGCTGGCCGGATGGCTCGTCGGCTTTGGCGGCGGCACCTATCTGGTGTGGATCAATGGCTTGAAACCGCTGCAGGCCATCAGCCTCGGCGGCGCGCCATTCACGGTCTATATCGGGCTGCTGGCGCTGGCCGCCAATATTGCCGTGGCGGTGCTGGTCAATCTCGTCACGGTTCCGGCGAGAAAGCCGGCGTGAGCCATGCGCTCACGGAATTGCCAAATAAAACGCGCGCCGAAAGGCGCGCGTTTGACATGCTGTTGTGATCGGCTGAGCCGCCCGTTTCAGACGAACTGGCTGAGGCCCGGGATCGAGTTGACAACCTCGTCAACCACGTCACTGCCTGCCTTTTCACGGGCAAAGGCAATGGTTTCCTTGGAAATGCCGGAGATTTCGCTCATGCCGAGGCCAGCGCCCATCAGCTTGGAGCCGAGGCCCATGACGCCGGGCATCAGACCGGACAGGAAGCCGCCGCCGGAATTGGCATCGGCAATGGCCGCATCCGCGCCGGGGATGCTGCTGATCAGGTCGGTTGCCTTGGCCGGACCTTCCTTCTGCAGGAAAGCAAGGATGAGGCCGACGGCCTTCTTTGCGGTTTCCGGATCGGTGCCGACATTGGCGGTAATGCGCGCGATAAGTTCGTCCATGAGCCTAATCTCCCGTCTGTCATGAATTACGTTTACGTAATATGCGGATATCATCGGCCTTGCAAGCCACTGCGTCAATCTGGATCAGCCGGCATGACATTCCTTGCGCGGCGAAATGCAGTTGTGGCACGCGAAGATGACACAAAAACGTCAGCAATTTCAGCGCCGCCCTGCAATCTTATGCATGAGTCCCGGCTGCAAGGCATTGTCCCCCGGGCATCCGGCCTTTATATCGGATGGCAGAAACACCACAGTGAAGAGGATCACCCCCCATGGCCGCTGACGACAGTATCTTCCTTGGTGCGAGCCGCAAACCGGATGACAGCTATCAGCAGGCCGAAGCGCTGCTGCTGAAATATGGCAACCGCCACGGGCTCATCACCGGCGCGACAGGGACGGGCAAGACCGTCTCGCTGCAGGTCCTGGCGGAAGGTTTTTCGCGCGCGGGCGTTCCGGTCTTCTGTGCCGACATCAAAGGCGATCTGTCGGGTATCGGCGCGAAGGGCGAGGAAAAGGATTTTCTCGTCAAGCGGGCGGCGGAGGTCAGGCTCGACCCCTATGCGCTTGAGGCGTCGCCGGTCATTTTCTGGGATATTTTCGGCGAACAGGGCCATCCGATCCGCGCCACCATTTCCGAAATGGGGCCGCTGCTGCTCTCGCGCCTGATGAATCTCACCGAGGCGCAGGAAGGCGTGATGAACATTGCCTTCAAGATTGCCGACGAAGAGGGGCTGCTGCTGCTCGACATGAAGGACCTGCAGGCTCTGCTGGTCAATATCGCCGAGCGTGCCGAGGAAATTTCCGCGCGCTACGGCAATGTCACCAAGCCGTCCGTTGGCGCCATCCAGCGTTCCCTCCTGGTGCTTGAGCAGCAGGGCGGCACGAAATTCTTTGGCGAGCCGGCCCTGCGCATCGCCGATATCATGCGCACGAGCACCAATGGCCGTGGCGTGGTCAGCGTGCTGGCCGCCGACAAGCTGATGATGAATCCGCGGCTTTATTCCACCTTCCTGCTCTGGCTATTGTCGGAGCTGTTCGAGGAACTGCCCGAAATCGGCGATCCGGAAAAGCCGCGCCTCGTCTTCTTCTTCGACGAAGCGCATCTTCTGTTCAATGAGGCGCCGAAAGCCCTGCTCAACCGGGTGGAGCAGGTGGTGCGCCTCATCCGTTCCAAAGGTGTCGGGGTCTATTTCATCTCGCAGAATCCGCTTGATGTGCCGGAAACCGTGCTGGCGCAGCTCGGCAACCGCGTCCAGCATGCGCTGCGCGCCTATACGCCGCGCGAGCAGAATGCGGTAAAGACGGCGGCCGATACCTTCCGCCCCAATCCGGATTTCAACACCTTCGCCGCGATCACCAACCTGTCCACCGGCGAAGCGCTGGTGTCGACCCTGGCGGAAAAAGGTGTGCCGTCCGTCGTGCAGCGCACGCTGATCCGCCCGCCGGCGGGGCGCATCGGCCCGTTGACCGTGGACGAGCGGCAGAAGCTGATCAACGCCAGCCCGGTCGCCGGCCAGTATGACCAGATGATCGATCGCGAATCCGCCTATGAGGTGCTGCAGAAAAAGGCCGCACAGGGACAGGCCGAGGCCGGTGCCGCGAAGGAAGAGGAAGCCGACAGCACCAGCGGCTGGCGCCTGCCGGATATTCTGGGCGGCGGCAGCAGCACGCCGGGCCCGCGCGGCGGTCAGCCCCGTGCCCGCCAGACGGTGGCGGAAGCGGCGATGAAATCGGTGGTCCGTTCAGTAGGCAGCTCGCTCGGCCGCGCGCTGGTGCGCGGCATTCTGGGAAGCCTGAGCAAGCGCTAGAGCGGGAGCATGCAGACAAGGCGGCGTGTGATGAACACCACAGGCAAACCTTTGACGCCGCCGGGCCGCATGCGGCGACTGATCGCCGCCTTTCTCGCTGCCGTGCTGGCCATGGCCGGAACCGCCTTTGCCAAGGACAGCGAAGCGGTGATCGGCGGCGTGCCGGTCCATGTCTGGGAACCGGACCAGCGGACAATTGCCCGCCAGCCGGTCATTTTCTTCTCGCACGGGTTCCACGGCTGTTCGACCCAATCCAAATTCCTGATGCGTGCTTTCGCCAAGGCGGGCTACATCGTCTTTGCCCCCAATCATCACGACGCGACCTGCAACAATGGCGACCAGAGTATTCTCGACAAGCCGCAGGTCTCCTTGCGCAAACCGCTGCGCTGGACGGAGGCGACGTTCAGGAACCGCGCCGAGGATTTCAGGAAGGTGATGACAGCCCTGAAGGGCGACCGGCAATGGAACAGCCGGATCAACTGGAATGAAATGGGGCTCGCGGGCCATTCCCTCGGCGGCTATACCGTGCTGGGCATGAGCGGCGCCTGGCCCGGCTGGCGTATCGATGGCGTCAAGGCAACGCTTGCCCTGTCCCCCTATGTCGGCCCCTATCTGCACCGGGTTTCGCTGCGGCATCTCGAAGCCCCGGTCATGTACCAGGGCGGGACGCGTGATATTTTTGTGACCCCGAAGGTGCGCCGGCCCGGCGGTGGCTACGACCTGTCGAGGGGCCCGAAATATTACGTGGAATTCCTGGGCGCGGGTCATCTGACCTGGACCGACCTCGGCCTGTTCACCCGCACGCGCATCAGCGAAGCCAGTGTCGCCTTCATGGACCGCTATGTCAGGGGCAAGACAGGCGATGCACCGCTCAGCAGCCTTGCCGGGCGGTTCGGCGTGTCGGATTTTCGCTATGAACCCCGGTGATTCGGCGATCGGAAGACGGGTTCTGCGGTCTCACGAATTGTTTATCGCCCGGTGAACGGTGAAGGCATGGCGCGGGCCGCGTTTCTGTTGCGGGAGGGCAACAGTTCGCTGCCCGCCTTGTTTGTGCCATATTGCCAACGGTCCGCTGCCACATTTTATGTGCGTTTAGAGCTGGTAAACCCGATCCATGCTATCTCACAACCCATCTCCCACCGCTAAATTGGTTCAATGATGCAAAACACGATTTCCCGCCGCGGTTTCCTGACTGCATTGACCGCAACAGCGGCCGCCGGCCTCGCCGGTTGCGCCGCAATCCCGGATATGCCGGTTATCAAGGTCGACGATAACGGCCAGCCGCTTGCACCGCAGGCGGATGTCGATTCGGCTTTCGGCTCCTACGAAGCCATGTATGCGGCGCGCGAGGATGACGGCTATCAGCTGCCCGCGATTCCGATCAAGAGGATGAACAAGCGCTATCTGCGTCAGATCGTGCAGGATCCGACCGGCGAACAGCCCGGCACCATCGTCGTCGATACCCAGAACAAGTTCCTCTATCTGGTGCGCGAAGGCGGTCAGGCGATCCGCTACGGTGTCGGCATCGGCCGCGAAGGCTTTGCCTGGTCCGGCCGCGCGGTCATCCAGTGGAAGCGCCACTGGCCGACCTGGACTCCGCCGGATGAGATGGTTGCCCGCCAGCCGGAGCTGGTGCAGTACAGCGCCCGCAATGGCGGCATGCAGCCCGGCCTGACCAATCCGCTCGGCGCCCGCGCCCTCTATATCTTCCAGAACGGCCAGGACACGCTCTACCGTCTGCATGGCTCACCGGAATGGTGGTCCATCGGCAAGGCGGTTTCGTCGGGCTGCGTGCGCCTGATCAACCAGGACATTATCGATCTCTATGATCGCGTGCCGAACAAGACGCCGATCCTGGTGATGTAATCCATCGCCTTTATCCGCATGGGAAGGCCGGCAACCATGGGGTTGCCGGCCTTTTCTATGCGTCCAAAGAAAAGCAGACCCGGCAAGGGGTCCGCCAAGGAGCCGTATCCTGAGGGGAGCGGGGGGAAATGATACGGTGCGTTTTCTCACAACATTTGAAGTCCGGAACTGACAAACGGCCCAATGCTGCCGTGTCATAGTGGACCGGCGATATTCCGATGTGCAATTCATCAAAAGTATGAGAAGCCTTGGTTTGATGCGGAAAAGGACCGGTTGCGCGGTCCCTTTGTCGCAATTTGCCTTCCGCAGCGTCTGAACCATTGACCTTGCGGTCGAATAATCCTTCGATAGGCGACCTATTCTCAGCGACGGAATCACTCTCATGGCAGTCAATACAGCAGCGCAATCAACCACCTGGACCTATGTCGACGGTGACTGGCACGAGGGCAACGTGCCCCTGATCGGGCCGCGCAGCCACGCCATGTGGCTTGGCTCGACGGTTTTTGACGGCGGCCGCTGGTTCGAAGGGGTCTCGCCCGATCTTGACCGCCATTGCGCCCGGGTGAATGCTTCCGCCGCCGCGCTTGGTCTCCAGCCGACCATGAGCGCGGAAAACATCGCCGGGCTTGCCCGCGACGGGTTGAAAAAATTCGATGGCCGGATCGCCGTCTATATCCGGCCGATGTACTGGGCCGAGCACGGCGGCTATATGGGTGTGCCTGCCGATCCCGATTCAACCCGCTTCTGTCTCAGCCTGTACGAATCGCCGATGCAGGAGCCCACGGGCTTCTCCGTCACCGTTTCACCCTTCCGCCGCCCGAGCTTCGAGACCATGCCGACCAACGCCAAGGCCGGTTGCCTCTACCCCAATAATGGCCGCGCCATTCTCGAGGCCAAATCCCGCGGTTTCGACAATGCGCTGGTGCTTGATATGCTGGGCAATGTCGCCGAAACCGGCAGCTCGAACATTTTCATGGTCAAGGACGGGCACATTTTCACGCCCGCGCCCAATGGCACGTTCCTGTCCGGCATCACCCGCGCCCGCACGATCGACGTGCTGGCCGACTACGGTTTCCGCACGACGCAGGCGACGCTGACGGTGCAGGATTTCCTCAACGCCGACGAGATTTTCTCCACGGGGAACCATTCGAAGGTCGTGCCCGTTACCCGTATTGAAGGCCGCGACCTTCAGCCGGGTCCGATCACCAAGAAGGCGAGGGAGCTCTACTGGGAATTCGCCCACTCCACGCCGAAAATTTAACGCTGAAACCGGATCAAACCGAAATATTGATCCGTTCCGCATTGCCCCCGGGGAAATACGGACCGAGAGCCTTTCTCGCCTAAATAGAAACAGTTCTGTTTCTCGGATGGCGAGACAATCCACGCGGAAGGTAGCGAGGCCGATGTTTACCCATCGGACGACGCTGCCTGACAAAGTGGGTGTCCGCCAGCCGGAAACCCAGCCGTTGGTTTGCTGCGCAAACCAACAAGCTTTCATACTTGCCGGTCGAATTATCCGCATTTCGGCAGAAATGCGGTTCGACCGGAGGGCCGGATGAATTTGGTTCAAATCCATCGGGGTTTGACTTCGCCCGATGGGTAAACATCGGTCTCGTCAACCCCCTCGACCTTGAACCAAATTCTTTCCGGCAGAACTATTCTATTTAGGTGAGAAAGGCTCTATGTAAACAGCGCAGGTTTTGTCAGGATTGGCCATCACCCCGCAACGGGGAACACCCGGTGCCAATCCCGATCACAGATTGAATCGAAGAGGAGACTTCCATGGCTTTCGAACTGCCCGCACTGCCGTATGATTACGACGCGCTCGCCCCCTTCATGTCGCGCGAGACGTTGGAATATCATCATGACAAGCACCACAAGGCTTATGTTGACAACGGCAACAAACTGGCTGCCGAAGCCGGTCTTGAAAATCTCTCGCTTGAAGAGATCGTCAAGCAGTCCTATGGCAAGAATGCCGGCCTTTTCAACAATGCCGGCCAGCATTACAACCACCTGCATTTCTGGCATTGGCTGAAAAAGAACGGCGGCGGCAAGAAGCTTCCGGGCGCTCTGGAAAAGGCTATTGACTCGGATCTCGGCGGCTACGACAAGTTCCGCACGGATTTCATCGCTGCCGGTACCACGCAGTTCGGCTCCGGCTGGGCATGGCTCTCCGTCAAGAACGGCAAGCTTGAAATTTCCAAGACACCAAACGGCGAAAACCCGCTGGTTCATGGCGCAACGCCGATCCTCGGCGTCGACGTATGGGAACACTCCTATTACATTGACTACCGCAATGCCCGCCCAAAATACCTCGAAGCTTTCGTCGACAGTCTCATCAACTGGGATTATGTCCTCGAGCTCTACGAAAAAGCCAAATAAGCTTTTTCCCGCGTGATATCGATGGAAAGGCCCCGTCATGGATGGGGCCTTTTTATATTGTCCGCCGGCCAACCGGAGCCAGTGTCCCCACAAGCACCATCACAGAATACGAATAATCCGGCTGCCGTCAAGTCTTATTGCAAATGATTTTCATTTGCATATTGCAGATATAGCCCGGGCGGACACCGCAAGGAGGTGTCCGCCAAGGCGAGGGCAGGAAAATCTAGTGTCCGACAACCACCGTATCGTCTGGCCCGAGCAGGCGCCCGTCATCGGAGCGCAGCTCCAGCCGCCGCACCGGTTTACCCGTTTCGCGGTCGACCAGTTGAACCTTCGCCTGATAGCTGTCGGAGTAGTATTCTTCACCCCATTGCCGCAGGGCGACAAGCAGCGGGAAGAGATCGCGGCCTTTCTCGGTCAGCACATATTCATTGTAGGCGCTGCCGTCGGCGCAGGGTGCGATTGTGAAAATGTCGTGGGCAACGAGATTGCGCAGCCGCGTCGACAAAATATTCTTGGCCAGGCCAAGACTTCTCTGGAATTCCCCGAAACGCCGCGATCCCTCAAACGCGTCGCGTATTATCAGCAGTGACCACCAGTCCCCGATCGCATCCAGTGGCCTTGCCACCGGGCATGGATCATCCTTGTGGCTCGTTCGCTTGACCATTGTAGTCCCCCTTTTTTTGGTCGCAGAGCAGTGCTCATCTTATCGTTCCCTCTGCGAAGGGTGGTTGCAATGTAAAACCAATGGAGCTATGACGCAACAGGTTTTAATTTGCAACCACATTCGCAGAGGGACGCGATGAAGCTTGAACAGGACGATAATCTGGTCATTGGCGGTGGACAAGCGGTCTATGCAGATGAAATTGCTGAAAAAACGCCTTTCAGCGGGTTGCAGGCCATAGAATTCTCCCGATCGCTGGCACTTTTGTTTGCCGTTGCCTGCGGACTGGCCGTGGCGAACGTCTATTTTGCCCCGCCGCTGCTCGATGCCATGGCCGATAGTTTTGGCATGAGCCATGCCACCATCGGCATGATCGTCTCGATTTCACAGGTCGGTTACGGGCTTGGCCTGCTGCTGATCGTGCCGCTGGGCGATCTGATCGACCGCCGCCGGCTGATTGCCGGCCAGTCAATCCTCTCCGCACTGGCGCTGTTGGCGGTTTGCTTCGCCCCGACATCCCTGGCCTTGCTGGTGGCGATGGCCGCCATCGGCCTGTTTGCCGTTGTCACGCAGGCGCTCGTTGCCTATGCCGCCAGCCTGGCGAAGCCGCATGAGCGCGGGCAGGTGGTTGGGATCGTCACCAGCGGCATCGTCATCGGTATTCTGCTTGCCCGCACCATTGCCGGCGGCATGGCCGATCTGGCGGGCTGGCGCTCGGTCTATGCCGTCTCCGCCGTGCTGACGCTGATCATTGCGGCGCTGCTGTTCCACTTCCTGCCGCGCAACGAAGTGCGGCGGACGAAAATCGCCTATCCGAAGCTGATCGGATCGGTTTTCCGCCTGTTCGTCGAAGAGCCGGTGCTGCGCATCCGCGCCATCATTGCCATGTTCATCTTCGCCGACATCACCATGCTGCTGACGCCGCTGGTGCTGCCGCTGAGCGCGCCGCCCTTTTCGCTGTCGCATACCGAAATCGGGCTGTTCGGTCTTGCCGGTGCTGCCGGAGCCCTGGCGGCCTCGCGGGCAGGGCACTGGGCCGACCGGGGTCATGCGCAGCGTACCACGGGCATTGCCCTGGCCATCATGCTCTTGTCGTGGATACCGGTCGCCTTCATGCATGTGTCGCTGTGGTTTCTGATCATCGGCGTTGTCACCATCGATTTCGCCCTGCAGGCCGTGCATGTCTCCAACCAGAGCCTGATCTACCGCGTGCGCCCGGAAGCACAGAGCCGCCTGACGGCGGGCTATATGATCTTCTATTCGATCGGCAGTGCGGTGGGGTCGCTCGGTTCCACGCTGATTTATGCCTATGCGGGATGGGTGGGCGTCACTCTGGCCGGTGCCGGCATCAGCGCCATGGCCCTGATATTCTGGGCGCTGACCCGCCGCCTGACGCCGGCCGGTGCGATGGATCAGCATTGACGATCAGGCCATATGCGGCACGCGGGCATGCATGGCCCCGGCGATGACATCAAAATCCTCCGGACTGATGGCAAGCACGCCGAAGCGGAACTGGTAGCCCCAGTTCTGCCTGCCGCTGGTGAAGCTGAGCCTGTCGAGCAATGGACGGATCTCCGCTTCCGTCGCATCGAACCAGCCGATGTTGCGGCGCCATGGCACGAATCCTTCCCCCATGTCGAAGCGGTAAGCATCTTCCGCCTGCACCATGCCGATGGCGGTGAAGGCCTGCAACCGGTCCTTGCCGCCAAAAATCTCGGTCGGTGAATAATAGATCACACCGTCGCCGGGCTTGATGCGCTTCAGCGGGCCTTCCTTGCCATGGCACACCTGCATGAAGCCGTCCTGCAGGCCGCGGCGGACATGTTCCGCCGATGCAACCGCGATCCAGTGGCCGCTCATTGCGCTGTTCCCTGCTCCGGGGTAGCGGCAAACATCCGCAACCGGTGGCCGTCCGGATCGAGGGCGACAAAGGTGTAGCCGAAATCCATGTGCACCGGCGCCTGAACAATCGGCAGGCCGCGTGCCGCCCAGTCCTTATGGGTTGCTTCGACCTCGCTGTCCGTATCCACGCTGAATACGAGTTCACTGCCCGAACCAATGCTGGTCACAGCCGGTTGAACCTTATCGTGCGCCCAGATGCCGAGCAGCAGGCCGGAATCGAGCGCAAACATGGCGAAATTGACTGTTTCTTCAAGCGGTTCGCGCTTGAGCAGGCCCGCATAGAAAGCACGGCTGGCGGGGGCATTGGCAACATAAAGAATCATGAGATTAGGGTTGGCCATAATGTGTCTCCTCTGGTTGTGACGGGAGCAGCATAGAACGGCATACTGCCAGTTTCTGGCAGTAGCGGTCAGCTTGGCTGGGCTATGCCTTGCGTCTCGCGCCATTCCTTCAAAAGGACCTGCCGCCGCCTGGGATAACGAATGTCCGTTGCGTCGAGCCGCGACAGCCTGTCGGTGCGGAAATGCCGGAAATCCTGGCGCAATTCGCACCAGGCGACGATGACGCGTACCTTGTCGAAAAAGCCCAGCGCAAAGGGCCAGATCAGACGGCTGGATGGGCTGCCATTGCCGTCACGGTACGTGATATCGAGCTTGCGCTCGCTGCGGATCGCCTTGCGCACGCTGGCAAGGTCGATGCCATCGCTTGCCGGTCCCTCGGCGGGACCCACGAGCAGGGCAGAGGTATCGACGCTGTCGCGCAGATCATCCGGCAGCACCGCTGCGATCTTGTTGAGGGCATCGCGCGCCGCCGTGGAAAGCCGGTTGTCCGGCTGTTTGGCCACCCAGCGCGAGCCGAGCACCAGCGCTTCGATCTCCTCCTCGGTGAACATCAGGGGCGGCAGCATGAAACCGGGGCGCAGCACATAGCCGATGCCGGGCTCACCCTCGATATGGGCGCCCTGCGCCTGCAGGGTGGCGATGTCACGATAGAGCGTGCGGATGCTGATGCCGGTCTCCTCCGCCAGCACCTTGCCGCTGACCGGACGGCGATAGCGGCGCATGGTCTGGATCAGGTCGAGAAGGCGCTGGGATCGGGACACGGTTGCTCACCTGCGGGGTTGCATTGTCACATCATGCCATATTTTGGCAGTGGTTGCGAATTCAGAGTCTCGGCCGTTCGTTGATGACGTTCTGCAATCTGGACAGTTGTTTTGAAAGCCAGAAGGTGTTGGCGCATACAAGGCCGGTGATGTGGATCATGTTCTGAAATTCTTTTTGCGGAGAACGGTCGAAAATTGCCGCGTGATGGGCAATGTCATTGCGGAAGCGCCGCATGCTATCCAGACGGGCACGGATATATTCACGGTTTTCTCGTGGACCCGCATGCGGAAATGCAGCCTTGACCCCATGTGCCCACAACTGCTTGTCGTAGGCGGCGGTCATGAGAGAGACCCAAAAGCCGAGTGACAAACCGGCGACAATGTGGTCCTGGCTGAGTATTGCGGCATGCTTCTTTCTCTCCCTTCGCACGGTATCGATCAACTCATTCTTCATTCGCGCCGGAAGAAGATGGATGAACCGGGGATTCTCGTACCAGCGGCTATGAAATCGTCCGACGACCGGCTTTTGAATGGCGTTACGCGCAGCAACTTCCGCGAATTGCATCGGTAGGTACAAGGATTCGCAAAGACGTGCGTTCCAGATATAGAGTCTGAGTGCCAGATGCCGGTCACCGCCGGCGGCTGGTATATAACGAGTAAGACGGGCCGGAGACAGGGTGCTTTCGATATCGGAATGGACGGCTGGCAGGCACGAAAACGGATATTGCATTCCTTTCCACCCTATCTTAAATTTCGAGTGTGGGCTGCGGATGTGATCACTGCGCCGAGCGTAAATCTGCTGCAGACAAAAAGGAGGGCGGGCCGGAAGGCGCCGCCTTCATCTTTTCAGGCCTTTCAAATCTGCATATTGAACGCCGGGAAGCTATAGGATTTTGGTCGTAGCCACGTTAGGCCTTGTTGGCTTCCAGATAGGGCGCATAGAGGCTGCCGTCGCTGGCCGAACGCCGGAATTCCAGCACCCGCTGGCAAAAGGCGTCGAGTTCCGGATCGTCGGTCAGCATATTCAGGATGAAACCGGTTTCGTCCCGCGCCGCGCTGCCGCCGTGGTGACCGGTGCGCTCGATCCAGAAGCTGGGGAAATTCTGCTGCGGGCGGCATGAATTGGATGAACTGACGGCATATTGGTAAAGCCAGGCATAGCCCTGGATCAGCGGCTGGATCGTGTGAGCCTCGATCCGGTCGCGCGATACATTGTCCGTGTAGCAGGAATGGAAAACCAGTTCGACCTTGCCGGCATGTTCCTGCCAGAGTTCGGGAAAGGCCCAGTCAAGGCAAATGAGAAAGCCGCAGCGCACGCCCTTGATATCAAGGCTGAGCGGTGTGTCGCCCGGGGCAAAGGCGCGCAGATCGTTGATCGAGCAGCGCCGCTTGTCATAGCGCCCGGCAATCGCGCCCGTATCGTCAAACACGAACAGCGCATTGGTGGGCCGGGTGTGCGCATGATCCCAATGCACCGAACCCGTAACGATCCAGATCGCGTGGGCGCGGGCCGCCCCGGCAATCCTGTCCATGGCGGCGTTGAGCGTTGCCCATTCGAACTCATCCCAGGATGGCCATGTCGCCGCGCCATAGCCGGAGAGGGCGCATTCGGGAAAATGCACGACGTCAGCACCGGCAGAGGCGGTGCGGGCGATGAGATCGAGCATGTGGGTCAGATTGGCGTTGATGTCATGCGAAACGGGGAACTGGCAGGTGGCAACAGTCAGCCGGGCAGGCCTGCCGCGCGCGGAAGGCGGGACATCCCAGACGTGGTCGGCGCGTTTTTTCTTCACGGGCTCTTCCTTCGACTCACCAGCACCATGGAGTTTACCCGATTGCCGCCAATGCAAGAACCGGCGCAATGGGCGCGGAGCGGACATTTCGGGTGGCAAAATGGTTAAGTCATCAATTAAGTATTGGTTGCATCGCCGGCAATCGCATGATACTTAAGTATTCACTTAATGAAACGATACAACGGAGGAAGCCATGACTGTACGTTCCGTCAACCATGCGACCATCAGGGTCGAGCGCACCTATGATGCCTCGCCGGAGCGCGTCTTTGCCGCCTGGTCCAGCGTCGAGGCGCTTTTGCGCTGGAACGCCATGGGTGATGACTGGCACATGGCCTATGATCACTTCGATTTTCGTGTCGGCGGCGGTGAAGTCTTCCGTTTCGGCAAGACCGGTGGTGAAACCTATATCAGCACCGGTTCCTATCAGGATATCGTGCCGAACGAACGGATCATTTCGTCAGGCACGATGAGACGCGAAACGACACCCATTTCCAGCAGCATCGTGACCGTCGACCTTACGCCAGCGGGCAAAGGCTGCCGCCTTGTCCTCACCGAACAGGCGGCCTTTCTTGATGATGAAGACAAGCCGGAATACCGCCAGGCCGGCTGGAGCGCCATGCTCGACAATCTTGGCGAGGCATTGAAAAACCAGGGCGCACCGGTCTGATCAGGGCGCTGAAACGATCCATTCGGCAAAGGCGGTCATGGCTGGCGTCGGCGTGCGCGATTGCAGCCGCGTCAGCCAGTAGCTTCCCAGCGAGATCGAGGTCTGGAACGGCTGTTCAATGGCGCCTGCGGCCAGGTGGCGTGAAAACATCATCGGCGGTGCGAGTGCAACGCCGATCCCCTGCAGGGCGGCTTCCATCATGGCCAGGGACGAGTCAAACACGATCGCTTTGTTCAATTGCGGCGAGGCGGGAACGTTGGCCGCGGCGAACCAGTTGTTCCACTCATCCATGCGGTAGCTTCTGAGCAGAGTGTGACTGGCGAGATCGGCGGGCTCCAGCAGCGTCTCGGCCAGCTGCGGCACGCACAGCGGCGAAAGCGGCGCTTCGAACAGGCGGTTCGCATCCGTGCCGTGCCAGGCGCCGTTGCCAAACCGGATGGCAAAATCCAGCCCTTCCGCCGCCATGTCGACGCGATTGTTGTTGGTCGACAGCCGGACCTCGATAAAGGGAAATTGCCGCTGGAAGTCCGGCAGTCTTGGCAGGAGCCAGCCGACGGCGAATGTGCCGACCGCCCCCAGAAGCAGCAGCTCGCGGACCTGCCCGCCTTCGATCCGGTCGAGCGTATCGGCCATCCGGTCGAAGGAGCCTGTCACCACGGGCAACAGCGCTTCGCCTTCCGCCGTTATCTTCAGGCCGCGCGGAAGGCGCAGGAAAAGCGGCACGCCGAGGCGCATTTCCAGGCTTTTCACCTGTTGGCTGACCGCAGCCTGCGTCACGCACAATTCGATGGCCGCGCGAGTGAAACTCAAATGCCGCGCGGAAGCTTCAAAGGCTCTGAGGCCGTTGAGGGGGAGAAATGGCCGAACCATGGACACCCTAATTTTTCTTATGTCTGCCCCGAGATATCATGTTTTGACAGGGCTTCCCAGCCGGTTAGATAGATGCGGCTCAGCAGGTCTGCGGCGCGGAGCGGAAGCCGGTCTTATGGCTGGCAATCTTCCTGACCAGCACCTGCGGGGTTTCGAACCGGCACGCAATTCCCGCCGGTCGCAAACCCGTCCGCAATGCCGAACCAGCAAAGGAAGTCAAAGAAATGCTACCGAAAGCCACCAGAGTTCTGGTCTCCATTCTGCTTGCCGCCTGTGCACCAGCCGCCATCGGTCACGCGGCCGGCAAACCGGCGGCGACAGTCAGGGCCGTCGTGGATGCGGCAATCCGGCCGGTCATGGAAAAATACAGTATTCCCGGAATGGCCGTCGCCGTCACGATCAAGGGAAAGCCCTATCTGTTTGACTACGGCGTTTCTTCCCGGGAGACCGGCAAGCCGGTTAATCCGCAGACGCTGTTCGAGATCGGGTCGATCAGCAAGACATTCGTGGTCACGCTGGCGGCCTATGCGCAGGCGGGCGGCCAGCTTTCCCTGTCCGACAAGACCAGCAAATATCTGCCGTCCATGCGGGATACGGCGTTCGGCAATGTCAGCCTGATGCACCTTGGCACCCATACGCCGGGCGGCTTTCCCATACAGGTTTCCGCGGAGGTGAAGAATGACGGCCAGCTGATGACCTATCTGCAGAACTGGAAGCCGGCCTATGCCGCCGGGACCTACCGGACCTATGCCAATCCCAGCATTGGCATGCTGGGTTACATCACGGCAAAGGCAATGAACCGGGATTTCGCCGCATTGATGGAAGGCCAGCTGTTTCCGGCCCTTGGCCTGAAGAGCACGTATATCGACGTACCGGGCACCAAAATGGCGGATTACGCCCAGGGCTATACGGCGAAGGATGCCCCGGTCCGGGTAAGCAAGGCGGTTCTTTCCGCGGAAGCCTATGGCGTGAAAACCACGAGCACCGACCTTATCCGTTTCATCGAAGCGAACATGAAACTGGCCAAGCTGGAAGGCAAGCTGCAGCGGGCGATCGCCGATACGCATACGGGCTACTTCAAGGCCGGCGCGATGACGCAGGACCTGATCTGGGAACAATATGCCTATCCGGTTGATCTGAACACGCTGCTGCGCGGCAACTCTCCCGACATGCTCAAGCCGACGCCGGTGAGCGCACTGACGCCGCCGCAACCGGCCCGCGACGATGTTTTGATCAACAAGACGGGTTCCACCAACGGGTTCGGCGGCTATGTCGCCTTTGTGCCGGAGAAGCAGTTCGGCATCGTCATTCTGGCGAACAAATACTATCCCAACGCCGAGCGCATCCGCATGGCCTATCAGATACTGACACGGCTGGACGCAAACGACGGCGCGAGCGAATAGAGGACCCCGCGTCAGGCCGTGCGAAGCGTGCTTTCACATATTCGCACGGCCGGTTTCCATATGTGATCGGCCGCGCCCCCCGTGCCATTGCTGCGCCATATTGATTATTCATCTCTGGTTCATGGGATTAGACTTAAGTCTATTCTCTAGGGACTTAATATGTCGAAATGCACGTTCACTCAGGGCGCATTTCACTGGAGGCACTATGAAAAAGTTGATGTCAGCTCTTTTTGCCGTCGTGATGTCGATCGGAGCCATCGGAGCAGCCGGACCGGTGTCCGCCGCCCCGCTGACTGTCGAAAAGCCCATCACCGCAACAGGGCCAGCGGCTGCAAACAGCAATGTGCAGCGCGTTCAGTATTATCGTGACTATTATGATCGCCGCTACGACCGCCGCTGGCATCGGTACGATCGCCGCTGGGATCGCCCGCATTGGCGTCACCGCTATGATCGCCGTTGGGACCGTCGTTGGGATCGCCGCTACTATCATCGCTATGACCGCCGCTGGGATCGCCCGTACTGGCATCATCGCCATGATCGCAGATGGCGCCGTATCTGACGCACAGACAAAACCCCGGCCGAAAGCCGGGGTTTTTCGCATGCGACCCAATCTCTGTCATACGAAAATGTGATCGTATGACGCGGGTGCAATCGGGAAGGTTTACTCTAGAGTGCCCGTGAAAACCCTTGAAGCCACAGAGTCTTGAAGCCACGAGAGTTGGAGACATCCATGAAACGACTGATTGCATTCGCTGCGGCGCCCGTGCTCGCCATTGCAGTGTTCTCGGCTGCCGCAGGCGCCGATCCGATTGCGGACCGGCAGGCGCTGATGAAGGATCAGGGCAAGGCCGTCGGCAGTCTCGCCCCCATTGCAAAGGGCGAAAAGCCGTTTGATGCGGCTGCGGTGCTGGCGGCGCTCAGCAAGCTGAACGAGGACGCGCAGAAGATCGATCCAGCAGCCCTGTTCCCGGCCGGCACTGAAACCGGCGGCGAGACCACCGCTTCGCCGAAAATCTGGGAAGACAATGCGGGCTTCACCGCCGCTGTCAACAAGTACAAGGCCGATGCCGCAGCAGCGGCCGCCGCCAAGCCGCAGGATCTTGCCAGCTTCAAGCTCGCCTTTGCGCAGGTCTCGCAGAATTGCGGCGCCTGCCACCAGACCTACCGCATCAAGAAGAACTGACCGGACAGGCCGGGGGAGCCAATGATCCGCAAGCTGTTGCTGCTCGTCATTGTGGCTGCCCTGGCCGGGGCGGCCGGATTCTGGTTCCTGTCGGCGCCGTCGCGGGTTGATCCGGCACGGCTTGCCGCGGCGGCTCCCGGCGATGCCGGGCGCGGTGAACGGGTATTCTGGGCGGGGGGCTGCGCCTCCTGCCATGCCGCGCCGGGTGCCAGCGGCGATGCACGCCTGGTGCTGGCAGGCGGCCACGAGCTGGTCACGCCGTTCGGCACCTTCGTGACCCCCAACATTTCCCCCTCCGCCAAGGGCATCGGCTCATGGTCGTTCGAGGACCTGGCCAATGCCATGCTTGCCGGGGTATCGCCGGATGGCAGGCACTATTATCCCGCCTTTCCCTATACCTCCTATGCGCGCATGCAGGTGCAGGATATCGCCGATCTCTATGCCTATCTGAAAACGCTGCCGCCATCGGACAATGTGGCGGCGGATCACCGGCTGCGTTTCCCCTACAGCGTGCGCCGGGGATTGGGGTTGTGGAAACGGCTCTATCTGTCATCGGATCCGGTTCTGACCGTTGCCGGGGCGAGCGACGCAATCAAACGCGGCCAGTATCTGGTGGAAGGCCCCGGCCATTGCGGCGAATGCCATACGCCGCGCAACGCCATCGGCGGGGTGGACAAGAACCGCTGGCTGGCGGGCGCAAAGGCGCCCGAAGGCAAGGGCGTCGTCCCCAACATCACCGGCGGCGAGGGCGGTATCGGTAGCTGGTCTGAGAAAGATATCGCCTACGCGCTGGAAAGCGGGTTCACACCGGATTTCGACTCGCTCGGCGGGTCCATGACCGACGTTGTGCTGAACATGGCGCATCTGGAGCCAGCCGACCGGGCGGCGATCGCCGCTTACCTGAAAGCCATTCCTGCCCATCCAAGGGGTTTTGCCGCGCCCTGAAGCCGCGCCCTGCGCTATCTCCGGCCAAACGATTCCGTTTCATCCGGCTTGGTGGAGCACGATTTTCCCGATCCGGCCCATTGTTCAATATTTATGACGTCGATCGGGTTTCCCGTTTACCCCATCCTTGCCTGTGAGGTGCTTGCCAGCGGCAGCCCCACGAGATGGAAAGGACAGCATTGATGGTTACCCGCAGACAGACTCTTTCGTTGATGGGGGCGGCAGCTATGACCGCGCTCGTGCCGCTCTCCGGCCGCGCGGCCACGCCGCCGCTCAAAGCACTGCGCATCGGCTGGCAGAAGAACGGTGTCCTGGCCCTGGCCAAAGGGACGGGCGCGCTGGAGAAACGCTTTGAAGCGCGCGGCATTGCCGTGAGCTGGGCCGAATTCTCCTCCGGGCCGCCGCTGCTTGAGGCGCTGGGTGCCGGCGCGGTTGACTTCGGCCCGACCGGCGATGTGCCGCCGCTCTTTGCGCAAGCCGCCGGCGGCAATCTGCTCTACGCCGGCACCTACAGGGGATCGCCGGACGGATCGGCCATTCTCGTGCGCAAGGATTCGCCGGTCAATAGCCTTGCCGATCTCAAGGGCAAACGCATTGCCTTCAAGCGTGGCTCGAGCGCGCACAATTTTACGGTCAAGGCCTTGCGCAGCGTCGGCCTGTCGGTAAACGACATCACGGCGTCGGACCTGTCGCCGCCGGATGCGGCGGCGGCCTTTTCCTCCGGCCAGATCGATGCGTGGTCGATCTGGGACCCCTATCTGGCGGTGGCCGAAAAACGCCCCGAAACCCGGATTCTGGCGACAGGCCGGGGAATCGTCGACAGCTGGTCCTATTTTCTCAGCAATGGCGATTTTGCCGCCGCGCATGGCGATATCCTCAGCGACGTGCTGGACGAACTGGCGCGGGTTGGCCGGGCGGCACAGGACAATCTCGATGAAACGGTCATTGCCCTGTCGAAGATCACCGGCGTGCCCGAGGATATCCAGAGGATCACGCTGACACGCGAGGGTGTCCGTCTGGGCGATGTGACGACAGTCACACCCGAGGCCGTTGCCTATCAGCAGGCGCTGGCGGATGAGTTTTATGCGCTGAAGATCATTCCCAGAAAACTCAATGTCAGCGATATCGTCTGGAAGGGCAGGCCCTCCTGAGCTTTCCAGACGGGGAGATCAGGGCTGGCTATCCCCATTGCGCAGATTGGCATTGACGCGATTGAGAAAGGCCACGAACTGCGCCGCCTCGTTGGTGGAAAAACCCGTCATGGCCAGAATATTGCCCTCGTTCAGGGCCGCATAGGCCTGCGGCAGGCGCTCGAAGGCGAGCGCGGTCAGCTCGATGATCTGGCTTCGCCGATGCGCCGGATCGGCCTTGCGCTGAATGAACCCGTCGCGTTCCATCCGGGCCAGCGCCTGGGCCATGGACGGCTGTTCCACCTGCAGCAGCCGGGCCAGATCGGCCTGTGTCGATGCTTCGCCATTCTTCACCGCGACCAGTACCGGCAGATAGGCCGCACCGAGGCCGAGCGGCCGCAGCTTTTCCTCGCCCCGGCGCATCAATTCGCGGGCCGCCTGCTTGATGAGGAAAGACGGGGTTTGTCTCGGGTCTGGACCGGGCATGGCAATTCTCCTTGCATAGGACCCTATGATATAATAATAGGGTCCTATGCAACCTATCAGTGGGACCTTGAAAATGTCAAAGAAATCATCTGTCGCCATTGTCGGCGGCGGGCCCGGCGGGCTGTTGCTGGCGCGTATGTTGTATTTGAAGGGCGTCGCCTTCACCGTTTATGAGCGGGATGAATCGCCCGTGCATCGCGGGCAGGGCGGCATGCTCGATCTGCACCCCGGAACCGGGCAATATGCCATGAAGCGGGCCGGGCTGTTTGCCGAGTTCCAGCATTTTGCACGCTACGAAGACCAGGGCACCCGGCTTTATGACAAGCACGGCCTGCTTGTGTATCAGGACGATGCCTCCGATGGAGACCGCCCGGAGATTGACCGCAGCCAATTGAGGGACCTGCTTTTGCAGTCCATTCCTGCAGACAGTGTTCGCTGGGGCTGCCGTTTGACGCAAGCCGTGCCACGCGATGATGGCACGTTCGAGCTGTGTTTTGAAAACGGGTCCGTCGCCCGGCATGATTTTGTCGCCGGAGCGGATGGGGCGTGGTCAAAGGTGCGGCTTCTGGTCTCGGATGCAAAGCCCAGGCATATCGGACTGACCCTCTATGAACTCGCGATCGACGATGCCGATACCCGGCATCCCGGCATCGCGGCGCTGGTCGGGCGCGGCACAATGATTGCCAAGGGCGATGGCAAGTCGATCTTTGCGCAGCGCAACGCCAATGCGCATATCCGGGTCTATGCGGCGCTGCCGGGCGAGGAGAGGCCGGGGTTCGAGGCGACGAAGGAAAGCCTCGCCGCGCAGTTCGCCGGCTGGGACGGGAGCCTGCTGCAGCTCTTTGACGCGGCAAAGGATACGGTGCGGCCCTGGCCGATTTGCGCGCTGCCCGTCGGGCATCGCTGGCAGAGCCGCGCGGGTGTTACACTCATCGGCGATGCGGCTCATGTCATGCCGCCGGCGGGCGTGGGCGGCAATCTGGCGCTGCGCGATGCCGCCGATCTCGCCGACGCCTTGACGGGAGATGAGGACCGGACCATCGCCGTGCGGGCGTACGAAGCCTTGATGTGGGAACGGGCCGCGACGGCCGCGGGCGAGGCGATGCAGGCGATGGCGGCCGGTTTTGCCGAGGACAGTCTGGAAGCAACGATGAAGCGGATCAGCGGCGTGGCCTGAACTCAGCGCCTGTCGCATCCGATCAGCACGGAGTTGCCGTCGACATATTTGCTGCGCATGGTGTAGAGCCAGCCGCGGCATTCTTCCATGGTGCGGAAGCAGCGAAAATCGGACACCGGCACATTGTCGCCGCCCATGGAAATGATCGGATTGTCGGTCGTGCCGGAATAGCGGCCGACAATCACACCCGACCCGCGCGGCGGGTTGTTGCAGCGCTGCCCGGCAAATTCGCTGACATTCTTGCGAACGGCCGCCTGGGCCCCGGTCATATCCCCACCCGGAAACAGGGGTAGGGCTGTCAGGGCAGCACCGAGCATCAGGACAAGAACACTTCGTTTCATCGTAAACCTCCGCAGTGAATCAGGTCTGACATTGCTTCGCCACACGTGCTTCCTGCCTTTATAGCCGAAACCGTGGCGGCTGTAACCGTGACCCCACGCAGCGGCAAACACATCTGCGCGACTAAAGTCGAATTGACGGCGGGACTGGCTAATAGGAATATTATCCCTTTAGGTCATTCATGAGGAATTAAAGCTGCCGCAGTTGCTGAGACCGTTTTGAGGACTTGTTCGATGCCAACGCGATTTTTTGACGATGCGCCCCACGCTTGGGAGTTTGCCGGGCCGGGCTCAGTTCGGGTTTCCACCCGGGCCTTGCAATTGGCACGCGACTTTGCTGGGGAAATCGAGCGAACGCGGCCGGGCGAAGGCTGGATCGTTTCCTTCGATTGGGCCGATGCCCGCAGCTATCGCCAAGCCAATCCGCCGGGACCATGGCGGCATATCGGCCCTGGCATCCATCTGACGGCCTATGAAAGGCACAAACTGCCGGTGCAGGCCCTGGCAGTTTTGGACAATGTGGAAATTGTCTTCAAGATTCCCGCCTATATTCTGGCGGTAAAGACGGAGCGCCTTATCGATACCGACCCGGATGACAGATCAAAACTGATCTTGCGATAGGGGCATCCGCGGAAAATGCAATCAATGAACCGCTGCCGTTGGCCTCAACAACATTGGGCGATGAACACGTTTCATGAGGGCGCGATGACCTCCGGTATTTCGAAAAATATCAAATTGAGCGACGCTGCCGCCGCGCTTTTCACGCCGCTGTGCGCGAATGCCAATGCGGGTTTGCTGCCCTATGTCTTGTGGTCCCTTGGGGGGCGAAAACTTGGTGCTGGCGACCAGATTCTTGAGACTTATCCTGCGGGCTATATCATCGGTTTCCTGCCGGAAAAGGATATCAGCGACACTCTCGAGAAGGTCGAGGTCAAGGGCGGGCGATATTTTCTCCTCAATCCGCAGTTTCCACTGTCAAAATCGAAGACCTATCTGATTGATGTGCAGGGGCGCATCATATCGGTGTGCGACGTATGATTTGACCAGTTGCCATGGAGCCGCGGTCCAAAACGCCGGAGACGGTCCTTTTTGGCCGCCCGCTGGTGTCAACGGGCGGCGGGGACGACGGTGCGTCATGCAGTCAGGCGGCGGTCTTGTCCACGAGCTTGAGGGCATAGGCGTAGACATAGGCGACTTCCTCCAGATGGGAGAAGCGGCCGGAGGCGCCCGCATGCCCGGCATCCATGTTGATGCGGAACAGCACGGGATGGGCGTCGGTCTTGAGCTCGCGCAGTTTGGCCACCCATTTGGCCGGCTCCCAGTAGGTGACGCGCGGATCGGTCAGCCCGGCAACCGCCAGGATTGGCGGATAGGCCTGCGCCCGGACATTGTCATAGGGCGAATAGGACGCCATGTAGGCATAGTCCGTCGGCGAGGTGATCGGATTGCCCCATTCGGTCCATTCCGGCGGGGTGAGCGGCAAGGTATCGTCCAGCATCGTGTTGATGACATCGACGAACGGCACTTCGGCGATGATCCCGCCAAAGGCCTCCGGCGCCATGTTGGCAACGGCGCCCATCAGCAGCCCCCCGGCCGAACCGCCATGGGCAATGGTGCCTTGCGGGCTGGTAAAACCTTCTGCCGCAAGATGGCGGGCGACCGCAATGAAGTCGCCAAACGTGTTCTTCTTGTGCAGGCGCTTGCCATTCTCATACCAGGCATAGCCCTTGTCCTTGCCGCCGCGAATATGGGCGAGGGCATAGATGAAACCGCGATCGACAAGCGACAGGCGGGTGGTGCTGAAACTTGCCGACATGGTCGAGCCGTAGGAGCCATAGCCATAGAGCAGGCAGGGCGCAGACCCGTCGAGCTTCGTGTCGCGGTGATAGACGATGGAAACCGGCACCGTCTCGCCGTCCGCCGCCGGAGCCAGCAGCCGCCGTGTGACATAGTCATCGGGATTGTGGCCGGAGGGCACTTCCTGGGTTTTCAGCAGCGTGCGCTCGCGCGTGCGCATATTGTAGTCATAGAGCTGCGACGGCGTGGTCATCGACGAATAGGAGAAGCGGATGACCTCGCTGTCATATTCGGGACTTCCCTGCAGGCCAAGGGAATAGGCCTCTTCGTCAAAGGCGATGGCGTGTTCCTCGCCCGTATGGCGGTCGTGGATCATGATGCGCGGCAGGCCGTTTTCCCGTTCCAGCCAGACCAGATAATCCCTGTAGGCGCCATGGCCGAGCAGCAGGCGGCCCGGCTTGTGTGCCACCACCTCGGTCCAGTTGGCCGGTTCCGGCGCAGTGACCGGCGTGCTCATGATCTTGAAATCCTTGGCACCATCGATGTTGGTGAGGATGTAAAAGACATCGCCGCCTTCGGTCATGCTGTATTCCACGCCGGACTGGCGCGCCGCAACAAGTCTTGGCGCGGATGCGGCATCCCTGGCATCGAGCAGCCAGACTTCCGACGTCTCGTGATCGTGGCAGTCGATGAAGATGAAGTCATCGAGTGAACTGCCGCTGACCCCCATGAAAAAGCCGGGATCCGTTTCCTCCTTGATCAGGCGGTCTGCGCTCTCCGGCTGGCCAAGCACGTGGTAGAACAGGCGCGACGGGCGATGGTTGGCATCCACCTTCGTGTAGTAAAAGCCGGTTGACTGGGCATTCCATACGCCATCGCCCGATGTTTCAGTGACCACGTCGGCCGCATCGGCCAGCGTCGCCAGATCGCGCACCCGCAGCGTGTAGAACTCGGAGCCCATGTCATCGAAACCCCAGATCATCTTGGCGTGATCCGGCGAATGATCGGCAGAACCCAGGCTGAAATAGGCCTTGCCTTCGCCCTCGAGGTCGCCGTCCAGCAGCATCGTCTCCGCGCCGCCGTCACGCGGTATGCGGAAGAAGCGCGGATGCTGGCCGCCGGTCTTGTAGGATGTGCCATAGGCATAGGGTCCGTCCTTCGACGGCACGGACGAATCGTCTTCCTTGATCCGCCCCTTCATCTCGTCGAACAGAGTGCTCTGCAGCGCCTTCGTGTCGGCCATCAGCGCCGTCTGATAGGTGTTTTCCGCTTCAAGGTGGCTGCGGATGGCCGGATCGAGCACGGCCGGATCCCTGAACACCTCCTGCCAGTTATCGGCCCGCATCCAGGCGTAGTTGTCGACACGGGTGATGCCGTGGCGCGTGTCCGATACCGGATGTTTGGCCGATTGCGGAGCGGGGAGAGTGGCGAAACGCGATGTTTTGGTCATGAAATACTCTCAGTACAGTGGATGGAAAGGCTCTAACGTCTTTGCGACGGAACAATGTCAGACTTTGCCGGAGACACTGATGACAATCACATCTGTGCGGGATTCGTCAATCCTGCGCCTCTCCGCAAAGGGCCTTGCACGGGACGCGCCGATAGAGCAAATCCATCGGTTCATCTGTGAATACTATGGCGCGGCGTCTGCAACAATATTGCCGGTCATTGGCCGCGCGTTGCCAACCCGGTGACAAAAGCCGCGCTTGCAGCCGATTTTTGCGTTTTTGGCCCTCAATCCGTGTTTCCGGGCAGGATTCTTCGCGGGCAATTGCGCGTAATTTGTCTTTTTGATCAAAAACAGAAATACTTATTATTGTCTCATGTTGCACTAAAGTAGGTCTGGCACTGCACTGAGTAACCTCCGTTGTTATAGAATGCTTGTGAAATGCGGATTGGTTCCTCATTTTTGCCATTTTTCGTCTTAGTGGTGTTGTACGGATGTTCACGTGTGAACATTTATGTTATCACATGTGTAACGGGATTTTGGCTTTCTTGGCCCAACCGGCGCCAGGTCCTCAGTAAATTCAATATCAAGGAAAAATTACAAATATTTCTTTTTTTGGTGAAGTATTGATTTGACAATTAGAGCTCCATCCTGAATACAGTGTCGTCATCAGTGTCAGGGTTTCTGATATTTGCAGATTTATACTGCTTGCTTTCCCGTGTAATACCAACTTTTCAAATTAGATGAAGGATTTGGACTTTGATGACAACATTCGACAATTCAAACACAGCTGCTGGAGACGTTCTCCTGGAACTGACCGCTGAATTGGTTGCTGCTTATGTAAGCAACAATTCAGTGCCATCTGGCGATCTTCCTGCGCTTATTGCTGATGTCCACGCTGCTCTTGGTCGGGTCGGCAGTGGTGCAGAAGCAGTCGTCACGATTCAGGAAAAGCCAAAGCCTGCAATCAATCCGAAGAAATCCGTTGCGGATGACTACATTGTCTGCCTCGAAGACGGCAAGAAGTTCAAGTCTTTGAAGCGGCACCTGATGACCCATTATGGTCTGACGCCTGAGCAGTACCGCGAAAAGTGGGATCTGGATGCTTCCTATCCCATGGTTGCACCCAATTACGCTGCCGCACGCTCGCGTCTTGCCAAGAACATGGGTCTCGGCCGCAAGCGCAAAAAGGCTGCCTGAGAACAGGCAGTCGAGAATCTTTGCAAGACGGCGCCTTCGGGCGCCGTTTTGTTGTCTGCACCTCTTCCATGCGCGCCGGCATGAACTTCAGCCCGGCATGGATTTCAACAAAGTATCCAGGGCCTGTTTGAGACCGATATGACGATTGAGGTCATAGCTCCAGTGCCCCTTGCCACCCTTGATCCTTTCCCTTTCAATCAAACGTTTGAGCCGCCGGCAGTAGGTCTGCTTTTCGGCGGCGCCAAGCGCGATCGCCGCATCCAGATCTTCGCCGCACAGAATCTGCAGCGCCAGCCTTTGCCGCGCCCTGCTGTGCTCCGCATCCCTTGCAGCCAGGAATGCCGCCCTCTGCTTCGTCCATTCTCTCTCAGCCATGTTTCCGTCCTCGATGGTGGATGGACACACTTTGCTCCGGCTTGAGGGATGTAGGACAAAAGTCCTAGATTAAAGAGGGGCTGCAAAAAAGAATCCACGAAAACAATGGCATGATGGCTGCGCACCGGAAAACTTATCCACGGTCTTGCTGGGACTAATATAAGAAGATATTCCTATAAGCGAAGTGGAGCGAGCATGTCCGAGAATTTCCCCCATCTGATCCGCTCTGCCGCCGAGGCGCGGGCGATGATTGAGATCCTCCGTCGAGCGCGTCCGAAACCGAAGACAGTGAAACCCGCTGTGCCCGATGGGGGTGAACCGCCGGATGGCCGTCTCTTTCATGTCTGCGACGGTGTCATCGACATTCTCGCCAGCTTTTTCAATGTCAGTGGCCGCGAGCTGCGCGCCCATTCCCGCTGCGAGCGGTCGGTGGCCCGCGTCCGGCAGATCGGCATGTATGTGGCGCATGTGACGCTGTCGCTGAGCATGACGGAGGTTGGGCGTGCCTTCGGGCGCGACCGCAGCACGGTCAACCATGCCTGTCATCTGATTGAGGATATGCGCGACGAGCCGGAGTTCGACCGGGTTGTGCAGACGCTTGAAAACATTCTCCGGGCAGCATTCCTGCGCAGCGGCATGGTGCGCCAATGAGCATCCAGGGCAAGAACAATACCGGCGTGCGCAGGCTGCTGTGCTTTCTGGCCAAGGCGCCGGCGGAGCCGGCAATCGCGGGCAATGGCAAGGTGATGCTGGAAAGCACGGCGGGCGGCGCGATTTCCATCGGGACAGCGGTGCTGGACCACGCCGTACGGGAAGGACTGGCACGGCCAGTAGGCGGGATCGTCGGCATCACCGATACGGGCAGGGCATTCCTGCGCCGGGTGGACGGCGGAGCAGACGCCTATGCCGCCCAGCATCGCCTTGAAACGCTGGCGGCGCCGCACAACCGGCATGGGGCGGTACGGCGCAACGAAGCCGAATCGCCGCTTGCCCTGTTGCGCCGCCGCAGGGATTCATCCGGTGTCCCGCTGATCAGCGAAGCTGCGTTCAAGGCGGGGGAGCAATTGCGCAACGACTATACCCTTGGCAACTTCATGCCGCCGCTTGGCGCCAACTGGAGTGCCGTGGGAAGCGGCACAAGCCATCGCTCCGGCAATGGCACCTTGGAAATCACCGATGCCGCATTGGCCGCAAGGCAGCGGGTCGAGCGGGCGCTGGATGCGGTCGGACCGGAACTCTCCGGCGTGCTGGTGGATGTCTGCTGCTTTCTCAAGGGCCTTGAGACTGTCGAGCGGGAAAGGCAGTGGCCGGTCCGCTCTGCCAAGCTCATCCTCAAAACAGCGCTCGCGGCGCTGGACCGGCATTACTGCCCGCCATCGCCCGCCCGGCGCACTGCGCGCATCATTCACTGGGGAACCGCGGATTACCGCCCGCGGCTGGCGCGGTAGCAGCGCGCTCAGTGCTGCGTGGCACCCGGGGTTGCCAGCACCGCCTGCGCCTCGTTGCGGATGCGGGCGACCATCGAGCGCAGGCCGTTGGAGCGCTGCGGCGTCAGATTTTCATTCAGGCCCAGTTTCTTCAGGATGGCTTCCGGATCGATGGCGAGGATTTCCGACGCCTTCCTGCCGGAATAAAGCACCATCATGATGGCGACGAGGCCGCGCACGATATGCGCGTCGGAATCGCCGAGGAAATCGATGACCGGATCGGCGCCGTCGCTCGGCGTGCTCTTCAGCCAGACCTGGCTGACGCAGCCATTGACCTTGTGCTGCGCATCGCGGGCATCATCCGGATAGGGCTTCAGTTCCCGGCCGAGGTCGATGACATAGCGGTAGCGGTCTTCCCAGTCGTCCAGGAAATCGAAATCCGCGATGATATCGTCAATTGTCTGTGCCATAGGTCCAGTCTCGAACGGTGATGAGGCACATATAGTGACGCGAAAGCCGGACGTCACCGTCTTTCCTGTCGCAGCCGCTACTTCTTTGCGATCGTGCCCGTTGTCTTGCCGTCGACGGCATTGGACTGTTCGCGCTGGCGGATGGCCGCTTCCAGAATTTCGCGCATCGCCATCTCGCGCAGCTTGGCCTTGATCAGGTCGCTCTTGTCGGTTGCGGAGGCGGCAACGGCTCCCGCGTCGTCATGGGCGGCGGCAACGGCCGCATCGGCGCCGTTGGTCTTGGCGCCCAGCTGCGTGTCGAGATATTGATAGCCGACCTTGGCCACTTCGCTGGCGCGAACGCCCGCATTGTTCAGGGCTGCCTTGCCGGTTTCGCAGGCATTGGGATTGCGTGTGCAGAACTGGCTGAGATCGCTGATCGTCTCGCGCGCGGCAAAGAAAGCCTCGAGCGGGCCGGGTTGCGGCACGCCTTGCGGATTGTCCTTCGAATCCACTGGAATGAACAGCGAAATCAAAAACATCCAGAAGCAGAACTTGATCGCAAACCTGATCAGGAAGAACATTTCAGATATCCTCTGCCAACACCGGACCTGCTTCCCAGGAGCAGCCCATGCCGGGACATTGCCACAGACAAGGCAAAAACCGGTTGAGACGCGGTTTTGCATTTGAGCGATCATAGAAACCAAGGATTAAGAAATCTTGGAGCCCGAAATGCCGGTTTTGCGATTCGGCGGGCAAATCGGCGGCAACCCGAAACCCTTCATTTACCATGCATTGAAAAGCCCCCGCACATTCGGCCGAAACCGGTTGTGCGGGACATCTGCGTCCCCGGTTTTATCCTTTCCTTAAAGCCTCGTCTGCAAAAGTTAACGGCGACATTGAAATGACCGTGATGCATCCGGCCCCGGCCGGACCGTCCGGATAGCAGGAAAAAACTGGTGCCGATTCATTCCGTCACACTGCCCAGAATTGCTGATGCCTACCGGCGCCACTGCAAACGCTGGGTGAGCACATCTGTTGCCGGCGCCGCCGAACGCGACAGGGACGCCCGCATGGCCGGTGCCTTCCTCGTCATGCCGTTCCTGCTGGCCGTTGCGCTGGCCGCCAGCCACTCCCTGTTCAGTGAAGCGGGCGGCATGCTCAGCCTCGGCGTCGGTGTCTTTGCCCTGCCGATGATTTTCTGCGGGACGCTCTCGCTGGTTCGCAACGCCGCGCGGTTGGGGCTGGCAGCCCTGGCATCCTACGGCGCCGCCATTGCGCTGATCGCCGTCATGGCGCCATCCGCCAATCTCCTGCTCTGGATCATGGGCGCGGCAATCCCGCTCGAAGCCTGGTTCGTCATGCGCTCGCAAAAGGCGCTTGCCCTTTCCGGCGGCATTGCCGCGGCGGTGCTTGCCGTCCTTCTTGGCGTGTCGGTGTGGATGGGCGGCAACGTCACCCTGACGGCATTCTCCCTGCTGGCGTCGCTCGCCTATGGGGCAACGCTGCTGGTCCGTTCAGCCGGTGCGCTGGTGGCGCGCGGTCAGGAAGCGCGCCGCGACGACCGGGTCGCCGATCTGGAGAGCGCCGTTGACGGCGTGGTGATCGGGCTTGGCCGCGACGGCATGATCACCGCACTGTCCTGCAAGGCGCAGGAGCATTTCGGCGTGGCCCGCGGCCTGCTGATCGGCACGGCGCTGGTCGAGCGCGTGCACGTATCGGACCGCGTGCATTTCCTGGCCTTCCTGTCGGATCTGCGCAGCGGTACGGCCGCCACGGCGGCGGAGATAAAGCTGCGCTGCGTTGCACCGGGCGATGCGGCGAAACCGGCGCATACGGTGCGCTTTGCCACCTATCGCCTTTCCGGCGTGCCGCAGAGCCGGGACAATGGCCTTGTCGTCGTGGCAACGGACATTTCCAATGCGGTTGCCGACCGCTTTGCGCTGGATGCCGCCCGCACCCAGGTCGAGGCGGCCGAGGTGACCAAGGGCCGCTTCCTTGCGTCGGTCAGCCATGAGCTGCGCACCCCGCTCAACTCCATCATCGGCTTCTCCGACGTGCTGCTGCAGGAAATCTGCGGCAAGCTGCCGGATGCGCGCCAGCGCGAATATGTCGAGCTGGTGCACCAGTCCGGCACGCACCTGCTTTCGGTGGTCAATGCCATTCTCGACGTGTCTAAGATCGAGGCCGGAACCTATCCGATCATGGCGGAAAGCTTCGCCTTCAAGGATGCGGTGACCATGGTGCATGACATGATGGCGCATCAGGCCTCGCAGAAGAACGTAACGCTGTGCGACCGCGTCAGCCGCAACATCGGCACCGTCGTTGCCGACCAGCGCGCCATCCAGCAGGTGCTGATCAACCTGGTGTCCAACGCAGTCAAGTTCACCGAGAGCGGCGGCGTGGTCACCATCGACGCCGGACTGCATGGCGACATGCTGGCCTTCTCCGTCAGCGATACCGGCATCGGCATTGCCGAAGCGGATCTGCAAACGCTGGGCCAGCCGTTCCGCCAGGTGCAGAACGATTACACGCGCCGGCACGAAGGCACCGGCCTTGGCCTTGCCACCGTCAAGGGCCTGATCGGCCTGCATGGCGGCCAGATGGACATCCGCAGCCGTCCCAGCGAGGGCACGGTGGTGAATGTTCTCATTCCACTCGCCGGTCCGCGGATCGAGCCGGTTCCGGCGGAACCGGTCAATATCGTCGAATTCCGGGCCGACGGCGACAGTGAGGGAGGTTCGCATGCGCAAGCCCGCAAATCGGCCTGACAGCAGGAAGCGCCGCGCGCCCAAGCGCGGCCACATGGCCCGTATCGCCATCGGGACAGGCGGGCTGATTGCCCGCAATCCGACGATCACCGGCGGCGCGACCGCCTTTCTGGTGACCCTCGGCTTCATCTCCGCCAATGCGCTGTGGTACCAGCCGCAGGTGCATGACGGCGTGTTCTTCCGCACCCGGCCGGAGCTGGTGTTCAAACCGGTCAAGCATGATGGCGGCGTGCTCGGCGCGCCGCAGAAGCAGAGCGCCGCCGATGCGCCCGTGCGCCGGGTCAATTCCGTGCCGGTGCCGCAGGGCAATCCCGATCCGGTCGCTGCCGCCATCAACAATGCCGCCGGCAATGGCGGCACGCCCGTGCTGGCGCCCGGCGGCGATCCGGAAGTGGCCAAGATGCAGCAGAAACTCCTGTCGCTCGGCTTCTACAACGGCGCCGTCGACGGCCTTGCCGGCAAGGGCACCCGCGCCGCCATCGAGGCCTATCGCAAGGCCTCGGCCGACATGGGCATCGAGACGGCGCAGCCTGCCGTTGGCAGCGCCAGCGACACCACCGCCAGCATTGCGATCCCGGCGATCAAGCCCGGCCACGACGCCGAGAAAGCCACCGTCCAGACCGTATCGGCCACCCCGGCCGACAAGCTGACGGCGGCCAGCAGCCTTGCGCCGGCGGAAATCGTCCGCATCCAGGCGGGCCTGCGCGCCTTCGGCAATGACAAGGTGGAGATCGACGGCAAGGTCGGTGCCAGCACCAAGACCGCCATCCGCGAATTCCAGAACCTGTTCAAGCTGCCGGTCACCGGCGAGCCCGATGCGAAACTGCTGGCCAAGATGCAGGAAATCGGCCTGATCAACTGATCACTGGCGGGGACTCAACATGCGTCTGACATCGGAATTCTGGGTTTCCGCGCTGGTGCGCCGCATCAATGGCAGCGGCGCCTTTGCCGCGCTTGGCCACAAGGGCGCGGCGGAAGCCGGGGCGATCTTCATCAAGTTCCGCAATGCCGATGGCAGCTACGACCTGTTCGGCCCGGCGCCGCAGATGGTCTATGACGAGACGAAGCCGGACGAGCGGCAGTTTACCCTGCTGCAATCGGCCGTGGCCGAAGCCGAGGCGGATGCGGCGCTGGACAAGCAGAAACGCTGGGACCGCGATCTGTGGATCGTCGAGATCGAGGAATACCGCGGCGAGCGCAGCGCGCTGTTTCCGCTCGCCCGCGACTGATCACCGGCGGGTGGGGGTTACGACACCCGGCGCTTGGCTGGGCCGGGCGCCGTGCCGCCGCGTTCGAAATCGGCCGCCATTTCGCGCAGTTTCTGCCGCAGCTTCTGTGAGTTTTCCTCGGTCTTCCAGCGCTGGACGGTGGCCTGCGCCTTGTCCTGATCGATCTGGCGGTAGGACTGCACGAACAGGCGCAGCGAATGCAGGTCCTTGTGCACGAGGCCGAACAGGCCCGTCAGCACCAGATGCGCCGCCTCCGCCGAAAGGCCGAGCGCGGCAAGCGCGATGGTCAGTTCCGCATTGAGCCCGTGGCCGATGATGCGTTCGGTCCACTTGGGTGAACGATGCCGGATGCCATGAAATGGCAATATCGACATCATCGAAAGCCCCTGCACGCACCATGA